>DASTMZ010000219.1:0-2365 GCA_035713725.1 Micromonosporaceae bacterium | reverse complement strand
CAAGTCGGCATCGGGCGACCACACTGGCCGGATCGCGACCGTTGGGCGCGAGTCGTCGCCGAGGTCCGGCGGATCCGACGCGGGCATCTCTGGTTCGACCTCGGGCGGCGGCTGCGCCGGCGTGAACATCGACATCGGCCGGCTGCCGAGCCGACCGGACCGCAGCGCCCCGCCGCCCCGGAGCCAGGAAACGCGCCGTCGATGCTCGCCGCGGGACGTCGGCCAGCTCGCCCCCTCGTCCGGCGCCGACTCCTGTGTGTCCGGCAGTTGTAGCTCGCCCGAGTCGGTCGCGTCCCGGTCCGACGACGGCACGGCCCACCGGGCAGCACCATCGCCGCGCACATCGATCGAATCGGGTGGTACGCCAACCGAGCCGGCCAGATCAGCCGGCGACGCGGCGGTGTCGTCGGACGGTCGACCGCGCTCCGGGTCGGACTCTCGCGGCGCCGATCGCGGGAACTCCGGTCGCGCAACGAAAGCATCGCGCTGCTGCTCGGCAAGCGGAGCCCTGGCGTCGTGGTCGTCGCCGCGCCAGTCCGGATGCAATGGATCGGACGCGGACACACCACCGGTTCGCGGCCGCGGTACGAAGACCTGTGGCAGCCGTACCGCACCGGCGACCGGTTCGCCGTACGGCCGCGCGGCCGCCGCCGCGAACAATGGCGCCTCGATCGTCTCGGCGGTCAACGCGTCGGTCAGGGGTACGGAGCCACGAGCGCGTACCGCCGCCACCGCGCTATGCGAGTAGTCGGCCTCGGGTGCCCGCCACGCCATCGGGTCGCTCCCGAGCGACGGGTGCGCCTCGGACATCGGCAGCCGCTCGTCGTCGGCGAATGGATCGAAGCCGTACTCGTCACCGGGCTGCGGTCCGGCGGCCTCGTCCTCGTAGGCAGGCACCGGCGGAAAGCCGTGCGGGTCGGACGGATGGCGCCAGCCCGGCGGCCAGGAACGCGTGGTGTCGTCCCACTCATTCCGATCCGGCGCGACGGTTCGCGGGTGGGCGGTCTCGGCGCGCGACATGGCTTGGCCGTACCAATTTCCAGGCGGTACGTCGTCGGGCACGCCGTCATCACCGGCCGAGCGGCGGCCGGCGTGGTACGACGCATCGTTCGTGCCCGGATGTCCGACGCCGGGTTGTCCCACTTCGTCCACCGCGCGCTCCTCGGTTGCCCACGGTGAGGCTACCGTGTTCAGATACGCCCGTTAACTGGTCGATGGATCACGTCCACTCCTCCGATAGACGATGAACATCTAAACGCGATGAATCCTCGCGGAATCCTCGCGGCGAGGAGCACGGGACCGAGACCGACGTGGAGGTGGCGATGGTCGCGGCGTCAAGCGGGCCAGGCGCTGGCGGACGGCCGGTGCGCATGCCGCGTTCGGCGCGCCGCCGGCAGCTGCTCGCCGCGGCGCAGGACGTATTCGTGGCCAATGGCTACCACGCCGCGGCCATGGACGACATCGCCGAACGGGCCGGCGTATCCAAGCCGGTGCTCTACCAACACTTCCCCGGCAAGCTCGAGCTCTATCTGGCGCTGCTCGACACGCATTGCGACGCCCTCGTGGCGCAAGTCCGCGACGCGATGGCCGCGACAACTGACAACAAGGACCGGGTAGGCGGCGCGATCCGCGCCTACTTCGAGTTCGTCGACCACGAAAGCGAAGCGTTCCGGCTGGTATTCGAATCCGACCTCCGCAACGAGCCGGCCGTCCGCGAGCGCGTCGACGCCGCCGAGCGGTCATGCATCGACGCCATCACCGCGACGATCATGGCCGATACCGGCGTCGAGCGTGCACCGGCCGAATTGCTCGCCGCCGGACTGGTGGGAGCGGCCGTCACGTCCGCACAGTTCTGGTTGTCCGGCGGGCGGCAGGTGCGCAAGGATGCGGCCGAGGCGTTGGTGGCGGCCCTGTCGTGGCGCGGCATCGCGAGCTTCCCGCTACAGGGCACGGAGGTCCACGCGGCCGCCGGGCACGGTGAGCCGAACGGCCGGGGCTGACGCAACCCGCGCCTGCCCGCCAGGTTCCGGCGCGGGTCGGTGCGACCCGGCCGGGGCTGACGCGACCGGCGCACGCCGCCGGGTTCCGGCCGCGTCGCGGCGAGCCGATCCGTCGCGGTGTGTCGGTCGGCTAGCCTTGCCACACGCAGACGTGCTACGCGCCGTGGCTGACCATCGCGCGGCCGAGACTGGACATATCGCAAGGAGGACCTCGTGGAGGTCAAGATCGGCGTGCAACATTCACACCGCGAGTTGGTGCTGGAAAGCAACCAGACCGCGACCGAAATCGAAAAGACCGTGGCCGAAGCAATGGCTACCGGCGGCACACTAGCCCTGGAGGACGAGAAGGGCCGGCGGGTGCTGGT
>DASTMZ010000218.1:0-15970 GCA_035713725.1 Micromonosporaceae bacterium | reverse complement strand
ACGCCAGCACGAGGATGCCCTGCACGGATCCGGACGCCGCGAGCGGAGCGAGCAGGGCGGCGCCGGAGTGAAGGTCGACGGGCCACGGCGCGGCCGCCCCGACGTCGGGCACGATGACGTGCTCGCCTCGCTCGAGTACGGCGTGCAGCGCCGTACCGGCAACCGATACCGCGATGCCGCCCAGCTCAATCGGCCCTGGCGCGACGACTTCCACGGATAGCGCTTCGGGATCGTTGTCGCGGCGCAGCAGGATGAGCACTGACGCCGCATCCGCCACATCGCGCGCACGGTCGGCGACAAGTTGCAGAGCGGCGCGCCGGTCCACCTCGCCAAGCAGCGCCGCGGTGATCTCCATGGTGGCCTCGAGCCAGCGCTGCCGGCGGTTCGCGGTCTCGTAGAGGCGCGCGTTGTCGATGGCCACCCCGGCCGCCGTGGCGAGCGCGACCACGACCTGTTCGTCGTCGTCACTGAACTCGTCGGCGCCTTGTTTCTCGGTCAGGTAAAGGTTTCCGTACACCTGATCGCGAATGCGGATGGGTACGCCAAGGAAGCTGCGCATGACCGGATGGTTCGGCGGAAAGCCGAACGAGCGCGGGTGCTCGCTGATGTCGGCCAGCCGCACCGGCCACGGCTCATCGATGAGCAGACCGAGTATCCCGCGTCCGGTGGGCAGGTCGCCGATCTCCTCGCGCTGTTGCACGGTGATGCCGTCGGTGATGAATTCCACCAGCCGCCGATCGGTGCCGATCACGCCGAGCGCACCGTAGCGTGCGCCGGCCAGTCCGCACGCCGCCACGACAATGCGTCGAAGCGTGCTGTTCAAGTCGAGGTTGCTGCCGATGCCGACGACCGCCTGCAACAGCGACGACAGCCGTTCCCGGCTGGTCATCACCTCGCCGACCCGGTCGAGCAGTTCCTGGAGCAGCGCGTCGAGTCGCACACGCGAGAGCGCCGCGATATCCAGGGTCGGCGTCGGGCGCGGGTCATCACCTAGCCGGGCGCCATTATCGCCGTCGCGCGGGCCTGCCACGACCCGGATCGTACCCACCGCCACGGCCACGGTTGCGACCGATGGCTGCGCCCCCTCGCGGCCACGCGCAAGAGTTAGCGGGCCGCCACCGGCCTCGGGCCGATCGGCCCTCCCAGCCGGGTCCGGCGGCCCTGCCCCCAACGTGCTACGAGCGCTGCACTGGAGCATGTCCTCGATCCGCCACCGGGCGCACGGATGCTGGGAGGTGCGCGATGACCGAAGTCCTGACCATTGACCGTGCGACGTTCCGGGCCGCGGTCACCGACGCGATCCGCGCGCCGTCGATGTACAACGAGCAGCCGTGGCGCTTCCGGCTCGTGGACGGCGCCATCGAGGTCCGCATCGATCCGTACCGCGCGCTTCCGGTCGCCGACCCGAGTGGATGGGCGGCGCGCGTTGCGTGCGGCGCCGCGGTGACCAACATTCGGCTGCGGCTGGCCGTGCTCGGCATCCGCACGGCAGTACGGATCCGGCCGACCGGGCGGGACGAAGACCTGGCGGCGCACATCTCGGCGGACGGCACGGTCACCCCGACACCGGCCGACCGTGCACTCTGCGCGGCGATCCCCCGCCGGCACAGCAACCGACGGCCGTTCGCGGACGCGCCGGTGCCACGCGCCGCCCGCGCGCGGATGCAACACGTCGTCGAGGCGTCGGGCGGTTGGCTCGCGCTCACCGACGAACGGCATCGCGTCGCGCAGTTCGCCGACATCATCGCCGCCGCCGAGCGCGCGCTCCGGGACGATCCCGGGTACGTCGCCGAAATGCGTACGTGGACTGGGCGCACCGGACGTGACCCGGTCGGCATCCCGGTCGACAACGCCGGAGTGGCGCCCGCCGGCCAGGACCTGTTGGCGATGCGCGACTACGGAGCACCGCCGCGGGCGCCCGGACGCGACTTCGAATCCGATCCGCTGCTTGCCGTGCTCGGCACCATCGACGACCGGCCGGACGACGACGTGGCGGCCGGCATGATGCTGCAGACATTGCTGCTTGCCGCGACCGACGAACGGCTGGCGGCGTCCATGCTGTCGCAACCGATCGAGGTGCCCGCATATCGGCGCGCGCTCGGCGATGCGACCGGTCGTCGCGGTGCGGCGCAAATGATCGTGCGGATCGGCTATGGCCAGCCGACCACCGCCACGCCACGCCGCCCGATCGACGACGTGATCGACCTCAGCTAACGGCCTGGGCGGTGTCCAGCAGTCCGTCCGCCGAACGCTGCATGATGACCGCGGCGACGATCGCGGCCAGCACCATCAGGCCGAGTGCCACCGTCGCGACGACGTTGCGCCGCGGTTGCGGGGCGAGCATCGCACGTACGCGCTCGGGGACGTTGCTGGCGGTGGCGTGCAGGACAAGTTCGCCGGCGACGATGCTGCCGTGCTTACGCAGTAAGGCGGCCCGGGCGAGCGTACGCGCGACGAGCCGTCGGTCGCCGACCTCGCGGGCGGCGTCTTCGTCGGCCCACCGCTCGATGGCGTGACTCATCGCTCGGCCCGGCCCGCGCAACAGTGGGTTCGCGGCAACCGCGACGTCGGACGCGAGTGCCCACCACAGATGGCCGTGTCGACCGTGAGACCGTTCGTGCGCGAACACCGCGCGCCGTTCCGGTGACGACAGCGCGTCGAGCAATCCGGAACTCACCACGATGCGGCCGCCGCGTCGCCCCGGCATGGTGAACGCCTCGACGCGGCTATCACGAATCACCAGGACGCGGCGCGACCCCCGCCCGCATCGGTCCACGGCGGCTTGCACTCGGCCAAGTGACCGCAGCCGGCGGGTCAGCAGCACCGCGGCGGCGGCAACACAACAGCACACCACCACAACGCACGCGACCCCAACGGATGGCGGGATCGGATCGGACGCGCGCAGCTTGGTCGGCGACCACGCGCCGAGTCGCGCGATCCTCGGCCGTTGCGCCAGCCAGACAAACGCCGCCGAGGACAGCACGAAAACACCGGCACCGGCCATCGCGACCAGACCGAATCCCATCAGGCGAGCGCCCAGCGCGGGGGGCATGCGTTCGACCAACCCTGGTGCCGCGGCCGCGAACAACAGGCAGAGGGCGAGGTAGCTCACCACCGAGACGATCATGGTCGGTTGTCTCGGTCGGTGCCGTGCAACAGGCCGAGCAGCATCGCTTCCTCGTCGTCGGAGAGCGTGTCGACAAAACGGGCCAGCGCGGCGACGCGATCCTCACCGGCATCCATGATCCGGCGCATCCGGTGCGCGGTGACTTCGGCCTCGTCGCGCACCGCTGCGTATACGTGCGCCCGACCGCGTCGCTGCCGGATTGCGAGTCCCTTGTCGGCGAGACGGGTCAGCACCGTCATGACCGTCGTGTAAGCCAGCGCATCACTGAGCGCCTCGCGCACTTGCGCCGCCGACATCGGGCGCTCGGCACCGGCCAGAACGGCCACGACCTCGGCTTCGAGGCTGCCTGACGGTCGGCGGCGTGCCATGCGGCCGCTCCTCAATTACTACACAGGATGTAGTAGTACGGTCTGCCCGACCGAGTCTAGTGCGCCGCGCCCCACCGGCGGGAGCGGCGCTTCATCGAATCCTCAGGAGCGGCCGTTGCCCACGATCCTGCTGGTTTCGGCGAGCTTCGGCAGCGGTCACGACGTCGCGGCACGCCGGCTCGGCGACCGACTCGCCGCGCTGGGCTTTGCGACTCGACAGGTCGACCTCCTGGAGTTGATGCCGCTGCACATCGGCCGGGCACTTCGGCAGGCGTACCGCGTCCAGCTCGGTACGGTGCCGAACACCTGGAACGTGCTGTCGGACTGGATGGAGCGCCGCACCGGCAAATGTGCCGCGACGTGGATCGGCAGCCTTGCGACGCGCCGCCTCAGGGAACTGATCTGTCCCGACACGGTGGCGGCGGTGTCGACCTACCCGATGGCGAGCCAGCTCTTGGGCCGGCTGCGCGCGGCCGGGTCGTTGCCGGTTCCGGTCGTGACGTTGCTGACCGACATGTCGGTGCACCGACTCTGGGTGGCGGACGGCGTCGACGCGCACATCGCGTTGGACGACGTCGCGGGCGATGCCGCCGACCGGCTCGGTGCCGCCAACGTCAGCGTTTGTTCACCGATCGTGCCGCCGATTTTTCGACCGGCCGAGCCGGGCGAGCAGGCCGAGGCGCGTCGCAAGTTCGGCCTGCCCCGATCCGAGACACTCGCGCTGGTCGTCACCGGATCGTGGGGCGTCGGCGCGTTTCGCCAAACGGCCACCGACCTCGCCGCGACAGGTCTCGCGGTGCCTGTCGTGGCGTGTGGAGGCAACGAGCGTGGACGATCGCGTTTGGCGGCGCGCGGCGTCGGCGTACCGCTCGGGTGGGTTGACGACATGGCAGCGCTGTTTCACGCCTGCGACATCGTGATACAGAGCGGTGGCGGCTGCTCGGTCCACGAGGCGCTCGCGTGCGGCCGGCCGGTGCTGACCTACCGATGCCTGCCCGGCCACGGTCGAGGCAACGCCGCGAGGTTGGACGAGGCGGGGTGGGCGCCGTGGGTTCGACATCGGGCGGAGTTGCGCAATGCCGTGGCGACCGCGCTCCGGACCCCAGTCTTTGTGCCAGCCACGCCATTGGACGCCGCGCGGGTCGTTGCGGACCTCGTTGCGTCGACGTCTGCGTCGGCGGCGGCGCAGGCCTGGGTCGCCACCGCATCCGACCTCGCATCGACGCCGGCCACCTTGCCCGGCGCCCGATCCGATCGTCCGCGACCGCTGGTGTCGACGTGACAAAGCCCATCAGGTTGCCGCGGTGAGGAAGGCGGTCTGGGCCGCCGCCGTCGCGGTCGGCGCGCACGCCGGTCCCGCGCTGACGACCGTTCCACCGCTGCGGGCGCGCCTGGCGCCTGGTCTGTCCGGCTTCGGGCGCCGCACCCACGTCGCGCTCACCTTCGACGACGGGCCAGACCCCGACTACACCCCGGCTGTTCTGGACCGGCTCGACACGTTGGGCGTGCGGGCTACGTTCTTTCTGCTCGGTACGCAGACTGCCAAGCATCCGACGTTGGCCCGGGATCTCGCGGCCGCCGGGCACGAGATTGGACTACACGGGTACGAGCATCGATCGCTGCTGCGCCGCAGCCCGTACGCGACGCATCGTGACCTCACACGGGGATGCGAGGTGATCGAAGATCTCACTGGCATGCCGATTCGCTGGTGGCGGCCGCCCTACGGCATCCTCACCGGCGCTGGAATCGTTGCCGCGCACCGGCTCGGGCTCACTCCGGTGCTGTGGACCGCATGGGGGCGGGACTGGACGGCCAACGCGACCGCAGAATCCGTCCTCGCGACCGTACGCCGCGGACTGCGGCCGGGCGGCACGATCCTGCTGCACGACTCGGACTGCACGTCGGCACCGGGTTCGTCGGCCGCCACGGTAGCGGCGCTGCCGCAGCTCGTACGAGAGATCCGCGGCCGCGGTCTCGAGATCGGCTCGCTGCGCGAGCACATGAACGGCTGAGCGCGCCATGGTCGTCGGCGTAATCATCGCCGCCGTGGTCGGCGGGTCGCGTCGGCCTTGTCACCGTCACACGGACTGACGCAGGGACCGCAACAAACTCGCCGCCGCGGACGGATCCTCGACCGGCCAGAGATGCCCGGCACCGGCGATGACGACGAGTCGCGACGCCGGCACGCGAGCGGCCAGGTCGCGCACCGACGCCGGTCGCGCGAAGCCGTCCCGATCCCCGGTGACGAGCAACGTCGGCGCCACTACCCGGGTCGCGAGATCGAGGTACGCGGTGTTGACCAGGCTCTGGTAGGCCTCTCCAATGGCTCGCGGGCTGGCCAGTGTCGCGGCACGGTAGTCCTGGGCGAGGATCGCACGTCGACGCGACGGGTCGCGCGTGGTCATGGCCATCGAGTCGGCCAGAAAGATCGCTGGCCGGCTGAGCACCCACCAGCGTGCGAAGCGCTCGGGTAACCAGGTGGCGACGCGGTAGTAGGCCCGTCCGAGTCGCGCGACCGGCCCGTCACCGGTGCAGACCGGATGAAGCAGCGCCAGCGCCGCGACACGCTCCGGGTGCGTGGCGGCGTACGCCAACGCGATGTTCGCCCCGAGCGAGTGCCCGGCGAGCACGATCGACGACACACCGAGATGGGTACGGAGATCCTCCACGACGGCGGCGTACGCCATCATCGTGTGTGGCCCAGCGAGCGGCGGCGACACGCCGTACCCGGGCAGATCCGGTACGACGATGTCACGGTCGCCCAGCGCGACGACGACATCGCGGAGCCCGTCGTGGTCCGCGCCAAGCCCGTGCAGCAGCACCATCGGTGTCCGCACCAAACCACTCGACGAACTCGTGCGCCAGTACGCCACCGACCGCGAGGTCGTGAAGCGTTGCCACGACGGGCGTGCGGCGATTGTGTCGCCCGGCCGGACCGACGCACCCGCGGTCAGCGCATCGAATCCGGCGACGTCCGGGATCCGTCTCATCGGCTCGACCCTACGACGCCGCCTGCGCTCACACGACCGAATCACCGCCTACGAGAGTTCCACGCCGAGTCGGGCCGGTCACACTCGTACGCCGCTCGGATCAAGCATCGACCGGAGCGAGCTCGACCGTGGTGTCATTCGCCGTCGCACGCGAGCCGGCCACGGTGACGGCGCCGACCAGGGCCACGATTGCGATGGTCGCGATGCCGGCGACCACGCCGTCGCCGTAGCCGAGGCCACCGCCGAAGGAATGCGGCTTGCCCAGCCAGTCGGCAATCGACGCGCCAAGCGGGCGGGTCAGCACGTAGGCGATCCAGAACGCGACGACCGGGTTCAGGCCGAGCCGCCAACCGATCGCGGGCATCGCGATGAGCACGGCGAAAAGGACTGCCGACGCGAAAAAGCCAAGGCGCATCGTCGCCGCGGTCAGATCACCGGCCGCGGTGCCGAGTGCGAAGGTGACCAACACCGTGAGCCAGTAGTACGTCTCGCGACGACGCGACACGATGCTGTGGATCGACAGCGTGCCCTCACTGCGGTACCAGAGATAGAACACCACCGCGAGGACAACTGCGTAAAACGCCGTCGACGCGGCGTAGGGCACGTGCAGCGCAACGTGCAAACCATCGGCGCCCATGGTGCCGAAGACTGCGACCATCATGACCGCGAACCAGTAGATGGGCGCCACGTATTCGCGCGTGCGGAACTGTAGCCACATCGCGACCGCGAAGCCGATCACGCCGATCGCGCCGGCCAGCACATAACTGGTCTTGGCGAGGTAGTCGGACGTCGCTTCACCCATGCCCGTAGTGAGCACCTTGATGACCCAGAACACCGCAGTGATCTCCGGGACCTTCGCACGCGCCAGCAGCCCACGCGTCGGCGTTGCCAGCGTCGGTGTTCCGGACGCTCCTAACGGGTCGCACGACGGTCGCATCTTTTCCACTCCTGCTTGGCTTGTCGACGATCGGCACAAGGTCCGCATGGTAGTCATGCAACTTGTCATCGCACGCTTAGTTGCTGACCGTCGGCTGTGAAGCCTCGTGCGTCGTGTCAAATCTCAGGACCCGCTCAGCGGCGTTAGTCAATCCGAGAACCGAAGGGTCGTCGCGTGCGTGCGGTTGCGCGGCCGATTGTCAACGCCCGGTCGAGGTATCCGCGACGCGTCGCCGACGATTTAGACTGACGCAGGGACGGGACGCGATCGCCCAGGCCGGCGTCGATCGCTGCATGACACGACCTGAGCCTTCCATCTCGCCGACTGCTGGCCGCCGCTCGAGGAGCAGGCCGGGTCACCACCGCCGCGCGGTTTCCCGAGGACGACCGGACGAAGCGTTCGACTGTCGCCGCGGCAGCACGCGACAGATCGGACCCGACCTGACGGCCGCTCCACGCGGTCGGGACGAGGAGACCGGCGTGTACGAAAAGGACGGCGAAACGTATTTCGTAGTGGACAGTCACATGCACTACTGGAACGCCGCGCCCGACAACTGGGTGCCCGGAGCCGAGCAGTACGCGAAGGGGTGGATCGAGTGCTTCCACGCCTATCAGGGGCTCGGACCCGCCGAGACGCACTGGCCGCTCGAGAAGTTCCAGAAATACTCCGAGGAAGACCTCATGCGCGACGTGTTCGACGACGGGCACGTGGACGTCGCGATCTTCCAGCCGACGTACCTCACCGAGTGGTACAAGGAGGGCTTCAACACCACCGAGCGCAACGCCGCGTTGGGCGAACGGCATCCCGGCCGGTTCATCGCGAACACGAGATGGGATCCGCGCGACGGTGATGCTGGCCTGGAAACGCTGCGCCGCAACGTGGAACGGTACGGCTCCGTCGGCTGCAAGCTCTACACCGCCGAATGGCGCGACGGATCTCGCGGTTGGACGCTGCGCGATCCGGCAGCGTACCGCTATTTCGAGGCATGCCAGGAACTCGGCATCAGGAACATTCACGTTCACAAAGGCCCGACGATCTGGCCGCTGGACAAGGATGCGTTCGACGTATCGGATGTCGACCATGCCGCGACCGACTTTCCGGCGCTGAACTTCATCGTCGAGCACGTGGGCTTGCCACGCATCGAAGACTTCTGCTTCATGGCGACCCAGGAACCCAACGTCTACGCGGGGCTTGCCGTCGTCATCGGCGGTCTCATGCACGCGCGGCCGAGATTCTTCGCGAAGGTCATGGGCGAGTTGCTGTTCTGGGTCGGCGAGGACAAGATGATCTTCGGAAGCGACTACGCGATCTGGGAACCGAAGTGGCAGGTCGAGGGCTTTGTCGACTGGGACTACCCGCCTAGTGAGGAATATGCCGACTACCCGCGCGTGACCGCCGCGACGAAGAAGAAGATCCTCGGTCTGAACGCGGCCCGGCTCTACAACATCGACGTACCAGCGGAGTCGCGGGTCGCGCCGGCAGACGGTGTGCCGGCGGCGCGCGAGGACGCACAACTCGTCGATCAAGCGTGACACCGGCGGTCTGGTGGTGATCTTGTGACGACGGCGTTATCCGGCACCGACCGGATCATCGCGGCGCTGGACACGGTGCGTGACCCCGAACTCGACGAACCGATCACGTCGCTCGGGTTCGTCACGTCGTGCACGGTCTCCGGCGACGGCGCGGTCACTGTCCGGCTGCGCCTGCCGACCTACTTCTGCGCGCCGAACTTCGCATTTCTGATGGTGGCTGACGCATACGACGCCGTCAGCGCGCTGGATGGCGTGCGTACCACCGAAATCGTGTTGGAGGACCACTTCGCAGCGGCGGCCATCAACGACGGCGTCGCGGCGCACGCCGGGTTTGTTCGGTCGTTCCGCGGCGAAGCGGTTGCCGAGCTGGATGAGCTGCGTCGGAACTTTCTCCGCAAGGCCGTCTTTGCGAACACGAACGTTGTGTGCCAGCCGCTGCTGACCGCCGGGGTGACACCGGCAGCGCTGACCGGCATGACGCTCGGCGATGTGACAGCGTCACCGGCGCTGCAGCGCCTTCGACGTCGCCGCGCCGACCTGGGCCTCGACATCGGCGACGATGCGCCGCTGCTGATCGACCCAACAACCGGCAGCCGCGTGGCCGCCGCGGATGTCGCGCTACATCTGCGCAAAGCGCGCACCACGCAGGTCGGCATCGACGCGAACACGAGCATCTGCCACGGCATGTTGCAGCACCGCTACCCGGAGCGCATCGACGGGCGCCTCGCGGCACGCGCGGCCACTGTCACGAACCGGGATGACACCGAGGAGGCCAGATGAAGGCGGTTCGATTGCATGGGTACCACGAGCAACCTGTCGTGGCGGAGGTGGCCGAACCGACCATCCAGGGTCCACTCGATGTGATCGTGAAGGTGGGCGGCGCCGGGGTATGTCGCACGGACCTACACATCATCGAGGGGCAGTGGGACGCGGCGATGCATCCTCCGCTGCCGTACACGCTCGGCCACGAGAACGCCGGCTGGGTGCACGAGGTCGGCGCCGCGGTGACCAACGTCGCGCCCGGCGACACGGTGATCCTGCATCCGTCGCCGACCTGCGGGCTCTGTCGCGCCTGCCGAGCCGGACAGGACATGCACTGTACGAATAGTTCGTTTCCCGGTCTCGACGGCGACGGCGGCATGGCGGAGTATCTGCGGACTTCGGCGCGCGCGTGCGTCAAGCTCGACCCGACCACGCAACCGAAGGACGTCGCGGCGCTCGCCGACGCCGGCATCACGGCGTACCACGCGGTGCGCAAGGCGATCCCGTTGCTCTATCCGGGCACCACGTGCGTGGTCATCGGCGCGGGCGGCCTCGGCCACATCGGCATCCAGTGCCTCGCCGCGCTGACCGCGACGACCGTCATCGTGGTGGACCGCAATCCCGATGCGTTGACGCTCGCCGCGCAGCTTGGTGCCGCGCACACCGTGGTGGCCGACGGCGCACACGTCGACGGGGTACGGGACCTGACCGGCGGCCTCGGCGCGGACGTCGTCCTCGACTTCGTCGCGGAGCAGGGCGCCGAGAACGACGGGTTTGCGATGACGGCCAGAGGCGGCTCGTATTACGTCATCGGGTACGGCGGCATGCTGCACGTACCGACGCTCGACATCATCTCGACGGAGCGCAATATCGTCGGCAACATCGTCGGGACGTACAACGACCTCGCCGAGCTGATGGTGCTGGCGCAGACCGGGCGGGTCACGCTGCACACTCGTACGTATCCGCTGGACGCGGCCGTCGATGCGATCGCCGACCTCGATGCCGGACGGGTACGCGGCCGGGCCATCCTCGTGCCGTAGCCGCGCCGGCGAGCGCCTCCAGTCAGACGTACGGGACATGATGTGCGCATGGCTGATGGGCGAAGCGCGGCCGCACCACGACCCGATGCGCGGCGGAGCCGCTGGAACTCGTTCGTCGCCGTCGCTCCCGCGGCGAGCGGCAAGTCCCGTGCGCTGAACGAGGAGGGCCACCCGACACATCGCGTCCGCGTCGAATACGACGGCGACACGGTTCTCGTCCACCTGAGCGACGAGGACGGCCGAGGCTGGACCACGATCGCGGTCGACCGCGCGACGCGGGAATGGTCCGTCGCGCAGCGTGACAACCAACGTGACGCCGCCTCGGCCGCCTACACGGCGCTCTACGAACCCTGACCGCGATTCAGCGGCGGACCGGCGGGCGGCCTCAGGTACCATCGTGCCCGGCGGGGTAGGACGCCACCGGGTCCGCGGAAAGGGCAGAGCCCACCTCACCGGTTGACGAGTTGTGGTGCCGATGGCTCACCTCCTTTCGGCCGGCATCGCGGACCAGCCGGCAGGCGAAAGGAGGCCGCCATGCCGACCGTCCCGCTTCCCGCCGATCCGGACGTGGATCAGCTGCGCAAGCAAGCTCGTGAGCTGCAACGTGCCGTGCGCGCCGGTGATGCCGACGCGGTCGCGCTCGTCACCGAGTTCCACCCCGATCCCCCAGCCGCGCCGGACCTCCCGCTGTCTGCCGCGCAGCTGGTCGTCGCTCGCCGGTACGGCTTCGGTGGCTGGGCTCGACTTCGACGACACGTCGAAGTGGTACGAGCACGGATGTGGTCGCCGGGTTCGCCGGCACCGGACGGCGAGCCGCTGACCGACCGCTTCTTGCGACTTGTCTGCCTGACCTACAGCGAGGACGGCGGATCGGACCGAGCCGGCGCCGCCCGACTGCTCAACGAACACCCTGAGCTGCCGAGCCAGAGCCTTGCGGTGGCGGCCGCGTGTGCCGATGTGGCCGAGGTGCGCCGACTGCTCGCCGCGGACGCGTCGCTCGCCACCCCGTACGGCTGGTCGCCGCTGCTGTATCAGGCGTACGCCCGACCGGATCCGCCGGCCGACCGTGCCGCCACACTGGACACGGCGCGACTGCTGCTCGCCGCCGGGGCGGATCCGAACGACGGCCGCTTCTGGCACGGTCTGCCGACTCCCTTCACGGTCCTGACCGGTGTCCTCGGGTGGGGCGAGCACGGCGAGCCCTGGCATCCGTACGCGACCGCGTTCGCGCGGCTGCTCCTCGAGGCCGGTGCGGATCCGAACGACGGCCAGGCGCTCTACAACCGGATGTTTCTGGCCAACGACGAACACCTCGCAGTGCTGTTCGAGTTCGGCCTCGGCCGCGGTGCCGGCGGTCCGTGGCACCGGCTACTCGGCGATGCGCTCGAGTCGTCGGCCACGATGCTGAGCAACCTGCTGTGGTGGGCGGTGACCCACGACCAGCGTGAGCGCGTGGCGCTGCTCGCGGCGAACGGAGTCGACGTCACCGGACCGTTTCACGACCTGCGCGCGCGCGACGCCAACGGTGCGACACCGGTGGAGACCGCGCTCGTCAACGGTCATCGCGCGCTCGCCGAGCAACTCATCGCGCTCGGCGGCGATCCTGCGCGGTTGACCCCGGCCGACGCATTCGTGGCGGCCGCTCTGGCCGGCGACGCCGACGCGGTGCGCGATGCCGGTCCATCGATCGCGGTGGCGGCCCGGCGCGCTCGTCCAGGCCTGCTGACGTGGGCCGCCCAGATGGGCGCGCCGAACTCGGTGGAACTGTTGGTGGGTGCGGGCTTCGACGTGAACTCGTTCGGCCGCAGCGATGCGCCGGTCGATCAGCCCTGGCAGACGGCACTGCACGTGGCTGCCGGCGAGGGCAACGTAGGGCTTGCGGAAACGCTGTTGCGGCTCGGTGCCGATCCGCAACTGCGCGACCATCGCTTCGACGCGACGCCGCTCGGCTGGGCACGCCACTTCGCGCACCAACCGTTGATCGATCTGCTAGCGCCGGTGACGCCCGAGCCCGACGTGTGACGCCGTCGAACCCCGGATGCCGTCAGACCCCGGACGCGCTACCGCTGGCGTACCAACGGGTTTAAGGCACCGTGGCGCCGCATTCGGCGTTGCCGACGACGCGCGAGATGAAGTCGGCGAACTTCCCGTCGATGGTGATCGAGCAACTGCTGACCACCGCCGGCGTGGTCACGACGGAGCCGCTCGGCATGGTGAACGTCTGGCTGCGACCGTCTTCGGTCACCACCACGGTGTGCATGCGCGGCACCGGAGAGGGCGCCGGCTGGCGCTGGCCGCGCACGTCTGCCGCGCCGTAGCCGATCACCGCACCGATCATCAGCGCGATCAGCACCGGGAGCGCGGTGCTCACGCGCCGGCGGCGGCGTGTCACCAAGGTCCGATCCGGTGGTACGTCGAGGTCGATGACCCGCTCGCCGGCCGGTACGTCGAGATCGGTCACACGGTCGTCGGCCGCCCGGGGGTCGTCGCCGTCGGTCATGGATCGAGCGTCTCACCTCGGACACTGGATCGGTACCGGCACGCGACGGGATCGATCCGGCAATCCGGACGTGTGACGTAACAGCGTCTGCCGAGCATTCCGAGCGGCCCGTCCGACCACCTAGCCTGGGGGCGTCGAGTCGGCGTACGAAAGCGAGACGGCATGCCAGGCGGTAGTCAGGACGGGGCGGACAGCACCATCGTCGACTCCCGTTCCAACGCGGTCGGCAGCCGGGCACCCGCCGACGCTGCGGTGGACAGTCCAGCACCGAGCGCGGCTCGGGACCGCCGCGTGTTGATCGCCGCGCTGCTGCTCACCGGGCTGTCGATGCGGATCGCGGTGACCAGCGTCGGTGCGGTGCTGAGCGACGTGCAGACGAGCATGCACACCAACAGCGCGGTCGCCGGCGTCATCACGACGCTGCCTGCCGCGTGCTTCGCGGTGCTCGGTGCGCTCGCGCCACGGCTGGCATCTCGCGCCGGACCGCATCGGTTGCTCCTCCTGGCGATGATCACCATGACCGCCGGCCTGGTCAGTCGCGCCGTGGTCGGCACGGTCTGGGCGTTCCTCGCGTTGAGCGTGCTGAGTCTGGCCGGTGCGGCGGTGGCGAACGTGCTGATGCCGATGGAGGTCAAGTCGCACTTCCCGAATCGGATCGGCAGCATGACCGCGCTCTATACGACCGCGATGGCGATCGGTACGACGGCCGGCGCCGGGCTGACCGTACCCATCGGGTCGATCGCTGGCGGACCGGACGCATGGCGTCTCGCCATCGGATCATGGGCAGTGCTGAGCGCGGTAGCGGTCCTGCCGTGGCTCGCGATGGCGCGCAGCGACGGTCATCTCGCCACCGGCCGAGTGCGGATCCGCGCCCGAATGCTCGCGCGCAGTCGGATCGCCTGGATGGTCACGTTCTTCTTCGCGTTCCAGTCGCTGGCGGCCTACGTCGCCTTCGGATGGTTTGAACGCTTCCTCACCGAGCACTCGATCAGCGACAGCACGGCAGGGTGGATGGTCGCGCTGATGTCCGCGATGGCGATCCCGACCTCGATGCTCGCGCCGACCGTACCGCCTCGCTACCACCGACCGCTGGTGCTGTTCCTCAGCGTCTGTATGGGCAGCGCGTACGCCGGCATGAACCTCGCGCCGGCCGCCTCGTGGGGATGGATGGTGCTGGCCGGCATCGGCGGCGGCATGTTCCCGCTTTCGTTGACGTTGATGGGGTACCGCAGCGCCACTCCATCGACGACCGCTTCCCTGTCGGCGTTCGCGCAAGGCATCGGCTACACGATCGCGGCGTGCGGTCCCGTGCTCTTCGGCATATTGCACGGTGCGACCGGCGGGTGGGCGGCGCCATTCATCGTGTTGTGGTTCGCCCTCGTCGCGGCAACCGTCGCGGGCTGGCGCGCTTGCGTGCCGCGCACCGTCGACGACGATCTCCGTTCACTTGCGCCGACCGCCCGGTGACGCACGTCGCGTCGGTCCGCCGGCGCGAGTTCGGGCGGCGCCGCGTGGACCGTCGCCACGGCCGGGCGACATCACCTCACGGCCGAGGATCCCGGTGGTGATCGCGTCCAGCACGCGGTTGATCACGCCTTCCAACTCGGCCGCCGGTAATGCCCCCAGCGGTCCGTCGAGGATCAGCATGGACAATCCGTGTACGCCGGTCCACGCCACGAGCTCGGCCCCCACCCGATGCGCCGGGTCGAGCACGCCGGTGTCGGCCATCGCGTCCAGTGTCGCTGTCAGCTCTTGGAACCCCGGCGCCGCGAGCAGCGCCGCCCACTGCTCGTCGAGCGGGCCGTCCCGATGACTGAACGCGGTCCGGAACAGGCCGGGCTCGGACTGCGCAAATTGCACGTACCCACGACCGAGCGCGCGTAGCCGTCGCAACGCCTCGCGCTGCGGATCGGCCTCCGGGACGCCGGCGGCCAGTTCGGCGGCCATCCGGCCGACCAGCTCCGTCTGGCACAGCTGCTGCACGGTCTCGATGAGATCCTCGTGACCGGCGAAGTGGCGATAGGCCGCGGTGGCCGAGACACCGACCTGTCGGGCCGCCTCGCGTAGCACCACCGCTTCCGGCCCGCCGCGGCGGGCGAGATCGAGCGCGGCGGACGAGAGTGCGTTGGCCAGGTCGCCGTGGTGGTAGGTGCCGCGCGATGCAGTGGTACTCATGCCGTCCATTCTGCCGATGTTGACAGCGTTAGCATACTGTGCGATGTTGACATCGTAAACATTGAGTCAGGGGGACGTTGATCATGTTGTACCGCTATGGCACCTTCGTGGCACGCCGGCCCCGCACCTTGCTCGCGATCGCCGGACTGATCATGATCGCGGCGCTGGTCGTCGGCGTCGGCGCGTTCGGCAAGCTGAAAGGTGGCGGTTTCGATGATCCGGCCGCCGAGTCCACTCGAGCCCAACAGCTGATCGATTCGCGCTTCGGCGGCGAGGCCAACCTGGCGTTACTCGTGACCGCGCAGCACGGCACAGTCGACGACCAGGCCGCGGCGTCGGCCGGTCGTGCGGTCACCGATCGGCTCCGATCGCAGGCGGATGTCTCCGACGTGGTGTCCTACTGGTCGACCGGATCGCGTGCCATGCGGTCCGATGACGGTCGCCAGGCGATCGTGCTGGCGCACGTGGACGGTACGGACGACCAGGTGCTCACCCGTACCAAGGCGCTCATCCCAACGTTGACCACGGACACCGGCCCG
>DASTMZ010000217.1:0-31368 GCA_035713725.1 Micromonosporaceae bacterium | reverse complement strand
AAGGCAACCGCGCCGAACAGGACGGCAAGCCCGATCCGCCACCCCAACGACGCGTGCGCCCAGGGCAACTCCGCTTCGCGGCGTTCATCCATGCCGCCAAGCATGGCACGCGAATGCGTGAAACCACGTCCCGGCGAGGTCACACTTGAGCGGCACGGCATCCGGCACACTAAGTGCCGTGTCGCCGACGACTGCGCCGCCGCTACCGGTACGGCCACGGCGGCTAGCCTCGCTCGCCGGTGTGCCACACGCCCTGCCGTACCAAGGCAGCAAACGACGTCTGGCGCACGCCATCGTGCCACTCCTGCCGCCCGACACCGCGCGAGTGATCGAGCCGTTTGCCGGGTCGGCCGCAGTGACGCTCGCGGCTCGGTACGTCGGGATCGGGCGTACCGCCTGGATCAGCGACATCAACGGGCCGCTGATGGACTTGTGGCAGCGGATCCTCGTCGATCCGGGCGCGCTGGCCACGGCGTACCAGCGGATGTGGGGCGCACAGGACGCGGATCCGGCGGCCTACTTCACGGCCGTGCGCGGCGCGTTCAACGCCACCCACGAACCGCACTATCTGCTCTACCTGCTGGCCCGGTGCGTCAAGGCGGCGGTGCGCTACAACGGCGATGGCGACTTCAACCAGGGCGCGGATCACCGCAGGCGCGGCGCTCGGCCGGACGCCATGCGCCTGCGGCTGGTCCGGACGTCGCGCGCGCTGGCCGGTACGCGGGCCGAGGTGGCCGACTACGACGCGGTGCTCGCCCACGCGGATCGGCGGGATGTCGTCTACCTCGATCCGCCGTACCAGGGGGTCAGTGGCACCCGCGATCATCGGTACGTTGCGGGGCTCCCGCGCGCCGAGTTCGTCACGAGACTTGGCGCCGCGGTGGATCGGGATACGTCTTTTCTCGTGTCGTACGACGGCCGGAGCGGTGCTCGGGAGTACGGCGATCCATTGCCGCCCGAACTCGGCCTGGTGCACCTTCACCTGCCGGCCGGAGTGTCGTCGCAGGCGACGCTGAACGGCGTCGCGGCGAATACCGTCGAGTCGCTGTATCTCTCGCCGGCGCTCGTGCGACGCGTTGGTGGTCGGGATGCGGTGATCCGGCGGTTGACCTAGCTCGGCCCACCGCGGCCGGCGACGCCTCGCGGCTATTCGGTGGAGTGCCTCGGTGCGGGGACGTCGAACACGCGCTGGCGGATGTCGCCGCCGTTGGCCGCGATCTCGCCGATCTCGTAAAGGAAACTCAACACGCGCGGATCCGGGGCGCCGAGTTCGCTCATCGGTCGGTAGCGACCATCTCGTACCGTCATCGCGAGATCAAAGAGTCGGGCGAGCATGTCGTTGCTCGCTTCTTGCATGGTCGCGCCGTTGCCGTAGGTGACACCGACCAGGCGCAGCTGGCAGCGGTCGGCGCTGGTTCGTAACCGGAGCTCGGGAGTCCACGCTTCGGTCATATCGCCAGTGTGCGAGCGGCGCGGACGACGGGACAACGAATCCGCTCGTACCTCGGTCGAACCGTTACTTTCGGTGACTGTACGCAGGCGCGACCCACCGTGCGCGTAACCAACCGGCTCGGATAGCGTCCGTACATGCCGCTGGTCCGCACCGAAGCGCTTGCGAGCGTTGCCGAATATGCGTACGCCGCCGTCGTCGACCCGCAGACGCGACTCGTCTTCACCGCCGGCGCGTGTCCGCTCGACGCCGACGGCCGGATCATCGCTCCGTTCACGGCCTGGGACGGTGCGCCGACCGGAGGTCCAGGCGCTTCGACCGGTAGTCGCGCCGCCGGTGCGACGCTCGCCGACGTGGTCAAGTCGAAGGTATTCGTGGCGACCGCCGACCGCGCCGCGCTCGTGGCCGTGTGGGGTGTGGTGCGCGACGCGTTCGGCGACCACGATCCGCCGAGCACGCTTCTCGGCGTGACCGTGCTCGGCTATCCGGACCAACTCGTCGAGGTCGAGGCCATCGCTGCGCTGCCGGCGCTCGCCGCCTAGGACCTGGCACGCGACGAATGCCCGCGGCCCGGGTACGCCAACGTCGGGCGCACTGGACGTGCGGCAACTCGGCCGGCCCGGCGCCGCGCGATGGCGGAGATCGGCGCGGCGAGCATCCGCCACATGGACAGCGATCGGTCCCCCCGACCGTGTCGCCATTCCGCGAGCTGCGATGCCCGCCGCGCCGCACGCGTGAAGTCAGCGTCGCGCAGGTGCACCAGATCATGACTGAACTGCCACGGCGCTATCACGCGACCTCCTTCGGGATGGCTTCGTCAAACCGCGGGTACGTCCGCGGCGGCGCGGCGCCTCAGCGGTAGAAGTAGGGATCCAGCACGCTGACTTCGCTGATCTGGTCGACGGGCAGCGAGTTCAGATCAGCCGCCTTCCGGATCGCCTCCGGGCTCGGTGCGTCGTACACGCAGAATGTCTTCGTCTTGTCGGTGCTGACGTAGGAGTGCACCCACGTCACGCCGTGATCGGCGTTGCGACCGACGACGGTGCGGCAGGTGGCTGCGCCGTCGGCGTTGACCGGGATCGCAAGTCCTTGCTCGAACGTCCGCTCGACGATGTATCTCGGCACGCTTCCTCCTCGTTGCGGTGTCGTTGTGTGGCACCACGGTAGGGACGAGCGCGTGCGTCGAAACACGGCAGAACTACCTAGATTGGCGATGTCGCAGTCTGACCTTGGCGCGCCGGCCGGGTCGTTGCCGCCGGCCGGTGTCCGCCCCGGAGCCGCCGGCGTCAGCCGGTGATGGCCAGTGTTAGCGCGCCGTGACGCACGGTCAGCCTGAGGTCGCGGGCGTCAGGCCGCGCCGGGTGACCTCGGACGCCGCCTGCGCACGACTCTCGACGCCGAGCTTGCGCAGGACGGCCGAAACGTGGTGGTGCACCGTCTTCTCGGCAAGGTAAAGGCG
Organism: Micromonosporaceae bacterium; assembly: GCA_035713725.1. Lineage (GTDB taxonomy): Bacteria > Actinomycetota > Actinomycetes > Mycobacteriales > Micromonosporaceae > DASQPR01. The sequence continues at coordinate 28,459 of DASTMZ010000217.1, read as the reverse complement.
GGCGGCGATATCCGCGTTGGACAAGCCTTCCTGGAGGAGCGCAAGAACCTCTGATTCACGTCGCGTCAGTCGGGCCGGGTGGTCGTTGGTGGCGGCCCTCGGGCCGCGCGGCAGTCCACGTACCCCCGACTCGCGCAGCCGTCGCGCGGCGATCGCGGCGGCCGGCCGGGCGCCGAGGCGCTGGAATTCGGTCAGTGCATCGCGCAAGTTGGCTTCGTCGTCCGAGTCGACGAGGGCGAGCGCGGCGTCGTACGGGCAGCCGAGTTCACGCCACCGCTGTGCGGCGGCCGTGGCGTCTCCGGCGAGTTGCAACGCGTACGGTCCGGTGGCGCCGTCGACGGTCTCGCGTACGCCGGCGAGGCGCCGCAGCCACGCAAGCTCACCGACGAGCCAGCCGGCGCGACGCTCGACGGCCAGGTCGAGCGCGCCGGATGTTGCCGCGGCGACGTCTTCGGTGCGACCCCTGAGCCAGGCGGCCTCCGCCCGGGCCGCCGCGACCGGCCCGACATACTGCAGTTCGTGCTGACCGTCGAGGAGAGACCGCGCACGGTCCAGCAGCGGAGCACTGTCCGGGTCGCCGCGCCGTGCTCGTACCACGCCGAGCACGCTGAGTCCGAAGATCAGTAAGTGCTGCTGGGGATCCGGCACGTCGAGCACGTACGCCGAACCGTCGGCCGCCTCGGTCCACCGGCCGCGGTCGAGGTGGAACCGCGCGCGATGCACGATGACGTACTGTCGCCAGACCTCGAGCCCGAGATCCTGACACACCGTGACGCCTCGGTCGAGCCACGGCTCCAAGTCGTAGGCGCGCGCCCGTGCCGCAGCCCACGCCGCGTTGATGTACGCCCGACCCAGGTGTTCTTCGAGCCCGGGCCGGTCGGCGAGTTCCGCGCTGCGCGTCAAGTTCGCGATGCCATCCGGCAGGCCGGCCAGAATCTGCATGGTGCCGAGGTTGTTGAGCGAGTGCACGATCACGTCGGTGTCGCACAGCGACTCGGCGATCTCCAACGCGCGCGTCGCCCAGGTCACCGTCTCGTCGACGCGCTCCTCGTTCATGTGGATCTGCCCGAGATTGCTATACGCCAACGCCAACTCGCGACTCGGCGGCAGTGGTTCGAGCAGCCGTACCGCATCCTCGCCGACGACTGCTGCCTCGTCGACCAGACCTCCGCAGTAGAGCCGCCGGGACAGCGTGGACAGCGTCGAGCCGAGCGCGAGCGGATCGCCGAGCTGCTGTCGAAGCACGATGGCCCGTCGTAGACCCGCGATGCCCGCGTCCATGCGGCCGGTCAAGTAATCCTCGTACGACAGCCGCTCCAGCATCGTCGCGCGCGCGTCCGCGGTGAGGTCGTCGCCGTACCGCAGGGCTCGCTCGTATTGGGCGGCGGCCTCGCGATGGGCGCCGATCGACGCGGCGTGCTCGGCCGCCGCGGGCGCATACTTCCCGACGGCGCCGGCGTCGCCCGCCGCGTCCGCGTGGTGCGCCAGCCGTGCCAGGTCGGTCGGGCCAGACGGCGGCGTGGCGAGCGCACGGAGCGCTCGGCGGTGCAGCGCGAGACGACGATGCGGCGGCAGGGCCTCCTCGATCGTGAGGCGCGCGAGTTCGTGGCGGAACGCCACGCCCGATCCGCTCTCGACGAGAATGCCGGGTCGCAGACACTCGTCGAGCGCCGTCACGTCATCCGGCACGAGCGCGTCGAGAAGCCACACCTCGGCCTGTGGCACGGCGATCGACACCGCCTCGATGACCGCGGTCGCAGCGGCGGACAGCCGAGCGGTGCGTGCGAGCACGGCATCGCGTACGGTCTCGGGGATCTCGTCGCCACGCGCGGCGAGCACTTCGGTGATGTAGAACGGGTTGCCGGCCGTCGCGTGGTAGAGCTTATCGGGATCGAGCCGGTACGGCTTCGCGAGCGTTGCGACCGCGTCTCGGGACAGGGGCTCCGCGGACAGCCGATGCACCGACGGCCCGCGCAGGTCACCGAGCAGGGTACGCAGCGGATGCGTACGGTCGAGTTCCTCGCCCCGGTAGCTAACGACGATCAACGCCGGAAACGATTCGATCCGGCGGCCCAACAGGCTCAGCACGTCGAGCGTCGCCTCGTCCGCCCAGTGCGCGTCCTCGACGATGAGAATGGTGCCGGGTCGAGCTTGCGCGTCGTGCATGATCGCCGTGGCCACCTGATGCGGCTTGCCCCCGGCCTCGAGCGCGTCAGAGAGACCGGGGGTGTTGCCGTCCGCCGCGATGTCCGCGAACGGTCCCAGCGGGCGCGGCGTGAACAGCGGATCGCACGCGCCCCAGAGCACCCGAGCGCGCGATCCGCAGGCGTCGCGGAACTCGCGCAGCAGCGCAGTCTTTCCGCCACCGGTCTCGCCGGCCAGCAACACCAAGGCGCCACGTCGTTCGCGCGCGACCCGGCGGACCCCGTCCTGCAACGCCGCCAACTGTTCGGCGCGCTCCAGCAGCCTCGTGGCCGCGCCCTCATGTCGCGTGACTCCGCCGGCCGGTGTTGTCGCGAGCCGGGCATTTGAATCGACCCCCACGCGGCAAACACTGACAGCCGAACCGGACAACGTCCAGCGTCCCGCCAGGGACCCGACTGATCGGCGGCGAGGAGAGCCCCGCCCGAATCGCATCCAGGGACGGTGCGCCGACCGGAGGTCCAGGCGCTTTTGGCTAGCAATCGCGCCGCCGTTCCGTATCACGACCAGGGACGGTGCGCCGACCGCAGGTCCAGGCGCTTTGGCCAGCTTTCGCGCCGCCGTTTCGTGTCACGCCTAGGGACGGTGCGCCGACCGGAGGTCCAGGCGCTTTGGCTAGCGATAGAGTGCGCCAGAGTCCTGAGCACACGCGGAGTTTCGGTTGGCGGACAAGCAGCGCTACGTCGTCATCGGCGGCGGCATCCTCGGGTTGGCGGTGGCGGCACGAATCGCGGGCGACCGGCCCGGTGCCGCCGTGACGGTGGTGGAGAAGGAGGACCGCTGGGCGTCGCATCAGACCGGGCGCAACAGCGGGGTGGTGCACTCCGGCCTGTACTACAAGCCGGGCAGTTACAAAGCGACGATGTGCCGGCGCGGCGCCGAGTCGATCACTAACTTTGCCCGGGACGAAGGGGTCGCTGTGCAACAGTGCGGCAAGCTCGTCGTGGCAACCGGCCCGGAAGAGGTGGCACAACTACGGGTGCTCGCCGAGCGTGGCCGGCTCAACGGCCTGAAGGTTCGCGAGCTCGAACCCGCCGAGGCCCGCGAGATCGAGCCGAACGTGGCCTGCGTCGCCGCGCTGCACGTGCCGGAGACCGGGATCATCGACTACCGCGGCGTGTGTGACGCACTCGTACGCCGGGTGGCCAACGCGGGATCGGATCTGCGGCTGTCCACGCGGGTCGTCGGCGTGCACCACGGCGCGTCCGCCACATCCGTCGAGACGACCCGCGGTGACGTGGTGGCCGACGTGGTCGTCAACTGTGGCGGCCTGCAGAGCGACCGCCTCGCCCGACTGAGCGGCATGATTCCCGGCGCCCGCATCGTCCCGTTCCGCGGCGAATACTTCGAGCTACGCCAGGATCGGCGGCACCTCGTCCAGTCCCTGATCTACCCAGTGCCGGACCCGTCGTTCCCGTTCCTCGGCGTACACCTGACGCGAATGATCGACGGCGGCGTGCACGCCGGCCCGAACGCGGTGCTCGCGCTCGCCCGAGAGGGGTACGACTGGCACACCGTACGGCCACGGGAGCTGTTCGGCACGCTGACGTACCCGGGATTCTGGCGCCTCGCCGCGCGCCACGGCAGAACCGGCATGCAGGAGATGCGGCGTTCGTTCTCTCGTCACCGGTTCGCGGACAGCCTGCGCAAACTCGTGCCCGCGATCGCGGACGACGACCTCGTGCCGTCCGCCGCCGGAGTGCGCGCCCAGGCGGTACGCCGGGATGGCTCGCTCGTCGACGACTTCCTGATCGAGCGCGACGAACGCGTCGTACATGTGCTGAACGCACCGTCGCCGGCCGCGACCTCGGCGCTGGAGATCGCCGCGCACATCGCGTCGCTGCTCCCGGAATGATCCAGGAGTGAACCTGGACTGATCCCGGTCAGGGCCGGATCCCGACGGCCATCAGATGGCCGCTCGCCGCGACGACCGCCGGATCGTCTTCCAGGAGCCGCGCACAGCGCAGCGCCGAGGCCATGATGTCCGGCCGCCGGTCGTCGTCGGCCGCGTCCACCGCGGGCCACGCCGGACCCTCGATGCCCAACACGCGTACGTCGGCGTAGCCGGCCGTGGTGACCTCCTCGGCGAGTTCATCTGTCCGGTGGAAATGCGCCGGCGCGAACCCGAGAGTCGTGTCGTGTTCACCCGTCGCGAGCATCGGCCGCAGGCGCGCAGCGATCTCGTCGGTCAGCCCGCCCGCGGCCGCCCAGTCCAGCACTGCCATGTGTCGACTGATCGCGGCGGCAAGCAGCACGCCACCCGGTCGCAGCACGCGGTGCGCCTCACGCAACGCAACCTGGCGATCGCCGGCACGGGTGAGGTGGTAGAGCGGTCCGAGCAGCAGCACGCCGTCGACGGAGGCATCCGGCTCGACGAGGCTCCGAGCGTCGCCGAGTGCCGCGCAAAACGTCCCGTACGACAGCGCCGCTTCGACGTGTTCCGGGACCGCGTCGACCAGGTGCACTCGATACCCGGCCGTCGCGAGCCACGCGGCGTGCACACCCGCACCGCCGCCGACGTCGAGGATCCGTGCCGGCGTCGGTGGCAGGAAACGGACCAACAGCTCGCGGGTGCGTTCCAGCTCGAGCCGGCTGTGGCCGGCGCGGGTCAACCGCGCGGCCTCGTTCTGCTGCCGGTAGTGCGCCAGCATCGCGTCGTGATCGGGATCGGTCACGCCGTCATCCTCGCGCCTGCGCTGCCACCGGACCTAGCGAGTTACCGGTACGCCGAGCGTGGCGTACGCAAACCCGAACAGATCGCGATGCCCGCGCAGCCAGATCGCTCGCTGGGCATCGAGTCGGTTACGCAACTCCTCCGCTTCCGGATCGCCGGGATTGGCGAGCAGCCAGTCTTCGCCGTCGGCGGCCAGACCCGACTCGTAGTCCTCCCACTCGCCACGTGTCACTGTCTCGATGCGTAGCGGCCGGAAGCCTGCCTCGACCGCCGAGTCGACAACGTCGGGCAGGAACATCAGGTCGTCCGCCGTGATGCCGTCCCACATCCGGGCCAGCCGGTCGGGCGGCGGCGGGTGCTCCCAGAACTCCGCGCCGAACAGCAGCACGCCGCCGGGATTGAGGCGTTGTCGCAGCTCGGCAAGGGCGGTCGGAATGGCGCCGAACGCGTGGTACGCACCGATGTTGATGACGAGGTCGGCCGTACCCGGCAGCTCTTGCGCAGGTCCGGTCACGAACGTTGCGCGGCGGCCCAGGCCGCGCGCGTTGGCGGCCGACTGGGCGCGCTCGATGTCGGGACCGTGGGTATCCACTCCGGTGCCGGCGGCGCGCGGCGCGGCGCGAAGGATGCGTAGCAGCAGTTCGCCCCAGCCGCAGCCGAAGTCGATCACCTGCCGAGGTGATCGTTCGGCGAGGTCGCGGACGAACCGATCGGCGCGCGCCGCGGAAAGCGGTGCGTTGAAGTCCAAGCGCGCGCCCTGGCCGACCGGCGGAGGATCCGTCATGGACGGCACGCTAACAACCCGGCCGATCGAAGGCGACGATTTCGGCCCATCGCGGCGCGACAGGAGCGCGGCCGCGGCCGGACGTACCGGCGTGGCAGGCTGACCCGCATGACCGAATCAGATGCCAAGAAAGACATGCACCGCTACCTGCAGACCGCGCGCGATGCGCTGGTCTGGAAGCTCGACGGCCTGTCCGAATACGACGCGCGTCGGCCGATGACTCCGACCGGGACGAACCTTCTCGGGCTGGTGAAGCACCTGGCAAGCGTCGAGGCGGGGTATTTCGGCGAAACGTTCGACCGCCCGTTCGGCGAAGAGTTGCCGTGGTTCTCCGACGACGCGCTACCCAATGCGGACATGTGGGCGACGCCAGACGAGTCGCGCGAAGACATCGTCGGCCTCTACCGCCGGGTGTGGGCGCACGCCGATACCACGATCAACGAGCTCGCGCTGGATGCGATTGGTCACGTGCCGTGGTGGCCGGCCGAGCGCAACGAGGTGACGTTGCACCGCATTCTGATTCACATGATCGCCGAGACCGACCGGCATGCCGGGCACGCCGACATCGTCCGCGAGATGGTCGACGGCGGCGCGGGTCTCCGCGACGGGGCCACCAACCTGCCGGAATTCGACGAATCCTGGTGGCAGAGCTATCGAGACCAGCTTGAACGCGCCGCACGAGAGGCGGACGGCCGGTAGCCGAACGGCGCCGATCAGCGACCGGCATCCACCACGCAAAAGAGGTTGCCGTCGGGATCGGCGAGCACGACGAAGTCGGCGTCGGGCGGGTATGTCCACTCCACACGCGTCGCGCCGAGCGAGACCAGCCGCGCGACCTCAGCCTCTTGTTCAGCGGCGTTGGCGGCCCACAGATCGAGGTGGGTGCGGTCGTCTTCGTCCAGGAACATCATCGGACCGTCGCCGGAGGCGGGCGCCAGAACGCCGTCCCGCCCGCTTCGCCGCTGGTAGCCGAGTGCGGCTGACCAAAAGTCGGTGGCCCGCCTGATGTCCGCCACGTGCATGACCACCGATCCGATTCGTATCATCGCCACAGCATGACAGCGCGGTACGACTGGCTCGCTACCGATCTTCGTCGGTCTTGGTCGCCGCTCCGCCGTCCCCGCTAGTGGCGCGGCCGGTGGCGGCGGCGCGCCCGGTCGCGGCCAGGTACGCCGCCCCGCGCGGCGCGAGGCGATAGCCGACTCGAAGGCTGTGCGTGAGTCCGAGCGCCTTCAGGATGCGTACGCTCCGCTTGAACACGATCGTCTCGAGACCGAACGAGGCGGCGAGGATCGGTGCCGCGATGCCCGGGCGCTCAGCGATGGCCGCGAGCGTCCGTGCCGTCCACGGTCCGCGAGGGCTCGCCCGATCGATGCGGTCGAGGCGGCGATCGATCTCCTCGATGTCCACCGCGGTCAAGTCGTCGGCCGCGGCCAGCGTGTCTCGCGGATCGGGTTCGTCGAGGCGACGGAATTCGACGCGGAAGACCGAAGCATCGTGCGACTCGCGGATCGCGGCGCGCGCGGCCATCGCGTCCGGATATCCAGCACGGCGCGCATCGGCTGTTGTGATGCGGGCCGGGTCGATGATCCGCACCGAGACCACCTCGACCATGTCGAGCCCGGTGCGGTAGTGGCCGCCCGCGACCACCTGGGTACGCCGCCAGCGGCGGTACGCGACGGTGATCGTTCCGTCGTGAATGCCTTCTCGGAGGCGACCTTCGAATAACATGGCGCAGCTAACCTACCGGCGTTGCGCTCGGCTAGGTAGCAGCGGCGGTTTTCACGCGATGTTCGGCGGCACGCAACAGGTTGGTGAATCCGCGACGGCAGAGCAACGGGATCATCACGCGATGCGTGACGGTTCGCATGACGGGCAGCCGCATTCGCAGTGGCCCGTTCGCCATCGCGGTGCGCCGCAGCCGGTACGCCACGCGGCAACCGGCCCCGTCCGGTTGTATGTCGTAACGGTGCTCCCACCGCGCCTTAGTCTGTTTGCCGGTCGACCACTCCGCGACACTGTCGGTGTGGAACTCCAACACCGTGGGCGGCTCCGCGGCCACCACGACGCTGCGGTCGATCCACTGCGATGTCGTCATCGGAATCGAGCCGGCGCTGGTGAACTCGGTCCCGACCACGGCCGGACCGCTGGCCCGCAATGACGTGAGCCGGAAGCTCTTTCGCTGCCGTCGTCCGCCCCATTCGAGATGTGACGGCAGATCTGTCAGCACGGCGTAGACCGCCGCGGCGGGCGCCTTGCACGACGAGTCGAGGACCATCTCGTACGCCGCCGTGCCGTCCCAGGTGACATGTGCCATGGTGTCCTCCGTTACGCGATCGCTGCGAGCGCGGCGGCTGCGAGCGCCGCCGGGGTGGCGGCTGCGACGGGCACCGATCGCACGGCGATGGGCGTCGCGTCACACGGGTGGAATCCGGTGCACAACAGATCGAGCGTGCCGATCCGGCTGTCGGATGCGAGGGTCGCCACGAGGTGCTGCTCGATCAGGCGCCAACCGCTCGCGTCGCGGAGCCGCAGCCGGTACGTCATCACCAGCCGGTCGGCGACCGTGTTGACGTACGACGACTCGAGGCGCAACTCGTCCACGCCGCCGAACCACCCGACGAATCGCGCCACCGTCTCGTCCGCACCGGAGTTCTCCTGCGGCCCACGCGGGACAAGCAGCCGGAACCGTACGTCGGCCGCGATCGTCTCGCGAAGCCGCGGAAAGTCTCGGGCGACAAGGGCCGCGACGAAACTCGTACCGACGCCGTGCAAGCCGTCGGCAGGGGAAGCGTTTTCGGTCATGCCCGAGACGGTAGGCAGCCGCAACCGCCGGGACATGGGACGGCGTACCCATCTTTGGCGCGGTGACCTCGAGCGGGGGTGACGCGGCTGGTTACGGCCCGTGCTCCTCGTCGGCCGCCGAGTTCGTGAGGAGGCCGTGCTGCGCGGCGAACAAACTGGCGCGGGCGCGATTGGACACGCCGATCTTCGTGTAGATGTGTTCGACGTGGTGTGCGGCGGTCTTGCGTGAGATGTGGAGTCGCGCCGCGATCTCCTGGTTCGGCAGCCCGCGGGCGGCCAGGCGCAGCACCTCGACCTCGCGCATGGTGAGTCCGGCGGGCCAGGCTCGCCGCCGACGCGCCGGATGGCCGGCCGCCCGCAGCACGGCCTCCACCGCGTCCGCATCGAGCCGTCCGGCCCGCACCTCGCCACGCACGTGCGCCGCCGCCTGGTCAGCGGTGAGTTCGCCGCGGTGCGCGCGCGGTTCAAGCTTTGCGCGGTACGCGTCGGCCGCGGCCAGGATCCGGCCGGCTGGCGTCAACGCACTGCCGGTCACACCGCGCGGGTACCCGGAACCGTCCAGCCGCTCGTGATGCTGCACCGCGATGGCACCGTACGGCGCGAGCGCGGAGGCGGCGAGCATGCGTTCGGTGAGGTACGGATGCAGCCGTACGCGTTCCAACTCGGCCAGCGTCAGGCTGCCCGGCTTGTCCCAGATGGCGTTGGACACGCCAAGGCGCCCGAGGTCGTGGACGAGTCCGGCGCGCCGCACCATCACGGCGTCCGAGTCACTGAGACCGGCAAGGCGCGCCGCGTCCTCGGCGAGTTGCGCCACCGCGGCCGAGTGCCCCAAGGTGTATGGCGACTTGACGTCGATGAAGTTCGCGATCGCGACGAGCGCGGCGTCGAGTTCCTCGCCGGACAGGAGCACATCGAGTTCCGGCTCCGCGGCGATCACCGAGTCCCAGGTCGTGGTGGCTTCGAGCCCCTGCAACAAGTCCGCGGCCACCGCACAGAATTCGTCGACGAGTTCCGGATCAAACTGGGTGCCGCGCCGGTCGCGTGCCACCTCGATCGCGGCCGCCACGCCACCCAGCCGATGGAAGACCTCCACCACGTCGGCCAGATTTGCCAACCGGGATGCGATCGGGATGTCCGAACCATGAGCACGACCGGGCGTGCCCTTGCCGTCCCACCGCTCGAACGCGTGCGCGAGGCTATCGCGGACATCGTCATCCAGGCCGAGTCGCGCGGCGAGATCTTCGGCGGCCCGCCGGTGGTTGTCGATGATGTCGTTGACCTGTCGCCGCCCGTCGCCGAGAAGCGATACACCGAGCCGCGCCCGGTCGACGAGCGGCCGTCCGGCGCCCAGGTGCTTGAGCACGAAGCTCGCGCCCGGATTGTCGACCAATGGGTAGTCAGATTTGAAGGCAAGGTCGTCGCCGAACCACTTGGCTTGCTCGTACGCGTCGACGTGGCAACCGACCCACGTGAGCAGCGCGGTGTAGTAGACGATGGCGCGCGCCTTCTGGTCCATGCCGAGTCGTTCGGCCAGACGCATCGCGATCAAACACTCGCGCAGCACGTGCTCCATCGGCTGGCCGAGACCCAAATCGGCGCCGAGCGACAGTACGGCGAGCAACTCGGCCCGGCGCACCTTGGTCTCCGCCGAGGCCCCAGTCACGGCGACAGTTAATCACGCCGCCGGTACGGGCGATTCGCCCAGTCGTGCTGGACCCGCCTGCCGTGAGACGATTCGCGGCGACGCTTCCGCGGGGTGGGCCGGGCTTTGGTGCACATGGTGGTGGGCAGGACCGAAGAGGTCGGCGTGCTCGAGGCCGTCGTCGCCGACCCGCTGACCGAACCTCGCGCGATGCTGATCGACGGCCAACCCGGGATCGGTAAGACCACGCTGCTCCACGCGCTGTTCGCGCTGGCGCAGGAGCGTGGGTACGCCGTGCTGTCCTGTCGCCCGACCCGGTCCGAAATGGACTTGTCCTACGTCGGGCTCGTCGAGTTGCTCGGTGGTCTGGACGACGCGATCATCGACGCCCTGCCGGCACCGCAGTCGCGGGTGATGCGGATGATCCTGCGTACTCAGGAGTCAGAGGGCTCGTTCGACCGCCTGTCCCTCGGCGTTGCGATGGTGGCCGCCGTACGGGCCATCGCCGCCGTACGGCCCGTGCTGATCGCGATCGACGATGCCCAGTGGCTCGATCACCCCACCGCGAAAACACTCGCCTTCGTGGTACGCCGCCTGGGTGGCACCGCGACGCGCATCGCGGTGGTACGCAGTGACGCCGGTTGGTCCGCGACGGCGACCGGCGGCACCGAGCCGCCGTCTCCGGGCGATGACACCGTGGACTGGCCGAGCGAACTGGATCGGGCCATGCCACCCGGCCGCCTCGACCGGCTCCGGGTCGGCCCGATCGGCCCGAGCGAGCTGTCGCGAATCTTGCGGCGGGTGCTCGGCTGGGTGCCGGCGTGGCCTCGGCTGCTGCGGATCGCGGAGCTCTCGGCGGGCAATCCGCTCTACGCACTCGAACTCACCCGCGCTTTCGGCGGCGTGCGAACCGCTGACGATCTGGACGGCGCGCTTCCGGAGAGCCTTCTCGAGCTCGCCCGGTCCCGCATCGCGAACCTGCCGACCCGTGTTCGCGAGGCGATCGAGTTGGCATCCGTGCCGCGTGCGCCGACGTTCGACCTGTTGCGGCGTCTGGACTCCGCCGCGCTCGACCTTCGCGACTCGTTGGTGACCGCGGCACGCAACGGAGTCGTGACGCTGGACGGGGAACGGATCCGGTTCTCGCACCCGATCCTCGCGGCAGCAGCGTACGGCGCCGTCCCAGCGTCCCGCCGGCGCGAACTGCATCGCGCGGTCGCGATGCTCTCCGACGACTTGGAAGAACGCGCCCGCCACCTCGCCACCGCGGCCGACGGACCGGATCCGCATGTGGCACTGGCGTTGGAGGGCGCCGCGGAACAAGCGTGGCGGCGCGGCGCGCCCGATGCGGCCGCCGATCTACTCCGCTTGGCGTGCCGGTTGACGCCGGCGACCGACGCGGAGGCGCTCGCGCTGCGCCGAGTCGCGTACGGCCGCCTGCTGCACAGTGCCGGCGATTCCCCCGGCGCAGTGGCAGAGCTCGGGTCGCTGGCGGCGAGCCTGCCGCCGGGCGTACTCCGGGCCCGCGCTCTTTATCACCTGATGTACGTCACGCGGGTGTCCGACTCGTTGGGCCGGGCGCTGCCGTTCGGCATGCAAGCGGCCGAGGAGTCTGCCGCCGACCCGTCGTTCCAGGCCGAGGTCTATGAAATGCTGTCGCGCCTGTCGGACAACGACATCGCCTTGAAGCTGGACACCGCGCGCAAGGCACTTGACGCGATCGGCCGGATCGCCGAGCCGGATCCCGAGGTGGCGTTCCACGTGCACGCGGCCCTGGTCGAGGCGGAGTTCTACGCGGGCCTGGGCATCCACCTGGAACGGCTCGAGGGACTCGACCCTGGGTCGCGGCGGCGGTTTCCGCCGGTGCGTACGGCCTTGCGCGGCGAAGATTTGATCGGTCGCCTCCTTACCTATGACGGGCGCATCGACGAGGGCTTGGACATCTTGCGCGGCATGTACGACCGGGCGGCGGTGGAAGGCCGATCCGTTCTGGCGGCGATCCTCGGATGGATGGCCGAAGGGCAGCTCATCGGCGGCCGGTTCGCTGCCGCGGCCGAGCTGACCCGAGAATCGATCGACCGTTCCGAAGAGACTGGACGCACCGGCGCCATGCCCTGGGAACTCGGCTTCTACGGCGTGGCGCTCGCGATGCTCGGCCGACTCGACCACGCCGAGGCGGCCGCGACACAGGTCGTCGTGCGCGCCGCGGCCGATCCGACCGTCGACCTGGACGCCCTGCCCGCTCGGCTCGCGCTCGGCATCGCCGCGAACGCTCGTGGACGGTTCGAAGACGCCGCGACACACCTGCGGCTTCTCGACCGGGCGAAGCAGGCGGCCGGCATCCGGGATCCCCGACTGTGTGCGCACGCAAGCGAACTGGTCGAAGCACTCATCGGCGCCGGTGCCCTCGACGAGGCCGATGACGTGGTCAAGCGCTTCGAGCAGGAGGCGGTGACGTCCGCCGGAGTGTGGTCGCTCGCCGCGTCGGCGCGGTGTCGGGCCTTGATGGCGAGCGTACGAGGCGATCACGACGAGGCGTTGGCGGCCGCCGAACGTTCGGTATCACTGCTCGTCGACGTACCCATGCCGTTCGAACGCGCGCGATCCCTCTACGCATTGGGACAGATCCGTCGACGGCGGAGAGAGAAGCGGCTCGCCCGCGAGGCACTCACCGAGGCATTGGCCGCGTTCGAGGATCTCGAGACACCGGTCTGGGCGCTACGCGCTCGCACCGAACTCGCACGGATCCCGCAACGCCTGTCCACCACCGGACTCAGCCCGACCGAGGAGCGGATTGCGCGGCTGGCCGCCGATGGTCTGACGAATCGGGAGATCGCCGACCGTACGTTCCTCAGCCCGAAGACCGTCGAGGTGAACCTCACGCGCGTCTACCGAAAGCTGGGCGTACGGTCTCGCACCGCACTCGCTGCGCAGCTCATCGCCATGGGGGAGCCGCTCAAACCGTAGGAGAAACCCTGATTCCTCGGTGCCGGCTCGCTCGTACCTTCTTGAAGCGTGGCCAGAGCGGTGGGCAGCACCTACGTCGCGGAGTGCTTCTGGTCCGGCGTACGCGAGGACGACCTTCGTGACCTCGACCGCCGGATCGAAGCGACCGTGGCCGAACTGGCCGCACAGGGCGAGCCCATCGAGTACGTCGGCTCGATGCTGATCGTCGACGACGAGGTCGTCCTGTGCCTGTTCGAGGGTCCGATCGCGACGGTGCGCCAGGTGACGGAGCGCGCCGGCCTGCCGTTCGAGCGGATTCTGCGGAGCACCCACGTGCCGTGGTCACGGACGACACGGCACGACGCGAAGTGATCCGGCGATCGTCCCGACTCACGCCAACAACCCGTCTCGACGCCGATGTCGCGCACCCGAACGCTGGACAAGGAGACCCAAGATGAGATCGACCAGACTCACTGCTACCGCGATGCTCGCGGTCGCCGTGCTCGCCGCCGGGCTTGCCGGCTGCAGTACGTCCAAGAAGCCGAAGGTGGCACCGGGGCCGTTGAGCCAGCCCGTGGCGGCGACGTCTGCGGCCACCGTACCGGCCACGCCGACCGCCGCCCCGACTCCCACCGACTCACCGAAGGGCGCGCCGAACACCATCGACCCATGCAAGCTCGTCACGCAGCAGGAGGCGTCCGCGCTGACCGGCACCTCGTTCGGACCCGGCAAAGAGGAAGCCGACAGCGGCGTGAACGGTTCGCGGCGGTGCATCTACGGAGCGAAAACGAAGGACGTATTCACCGTGATCGTCGTGATCGCGGCCAGCGTCGCCGAGGCGCAGACCCAAAAGGATGCGATCTTGGCGCAGGCGCAGCAAGAACTGCCCGTCCAGGCGAAGCTGACGGCCGTCTCCGGGGTCGGCGACGCCGCCGAGTTCCTGCACGCCGACCTCTCGCAGATCGAGGCCGACGCCAGCGGAATCTACGTGTTGAAGGGCACGGTTGGCTTCGCGTTGGTCGACCTGCGGCAGGGCGGCTCCGCGCCTAGCAAGGCGAAACTGACCTCGCAAGCGAACACGGTGATAAGCCGGCTGCCGTAACGTTCGGGCCCATCAGCGCGTGATGAAGAGCACCTCCCTGCCTTAGCATTCCGCCGATATGACAGCGGGCGGTCCGGGAGCGTGCTCTTCGTCAGCCGTCGTCCCGGCAGAGGCAGAACGGATGGCCGGCCAGGTCGAACATGACTCGTACGTTGTCCTGCGGCTGGAAGTCAGCCAGTCGCGCGCCGATGGCCACCGCGTCCGCGACCGCCACGTCGAGGTCCTCGACCTGGATGTCGAGGTGCATCATGGCGCGCTGCGCGCCGGGCGTGGGCGGCCACACCGGGGGTACGTAACCGTCGGCCTGCTGGATCACCACGTATACGTTGTCCTGCGGTGGCTTGAGGATGGCCGTACCCGGCTCCGCGTGCACGATCGGCCAGTCGAGCAGGCGCGTATAGAACGTCGCGAGAGCACTCGGATCCGGCGCCTCGAGGGCTGTGCCCCACCACAGATTCTTTGCCGTGACAGCCATCCGGCGAGTCTCGCAGAGGTCGCCGATGCCCGCATGCCCCTGTGCGCGTGTTACTGCGCCGGCGCTCGCTCCACGACCGTGATGATTTCCAACGAGTCCGAAGCGTACGGCTGACCGTCCCAGTCCCCGAAACGCTCGACGACGACAAAGCCCGCATCGCGGAGATGCGCATCGAGCGTCTCGACGTCGATGAACCGGAACTTGCTGGGGCACAACACATCGCGTTCCCACGACGGGCTGGAGAACCGCCCGGTGACCTCGACGATCTGAGGCTCGACAAGGTGTGGGTTGGTGTTCTCCGCGGTGACAATCGCACCGTCCGCCGCGATCACGTCGGCGCCGCCGGTCCAGCGCTCCCATGGACGCCGCAGCGGGTTGAGCGTTTCGAACGCAAATGTGCCGCCAGTGGCCAGCGCGGACCGTACCGCCGTTAGTGCGGTCGCGATGTCCTCGTCCGAGAGAAACACCTGGAACACGTGACCGGTCATGATGACCAAATCGAATTCGTGGTCAAGCGCCACGGTGCCAAGGTCGCCGAGGATCCAGTCGACGTCGGTGCGTACCTTCGCTTGGTCCAGCATGGCCGACGCCGGGTCGAGGCCGACGAGCCGACCGGTGTGGCCGGCCTCGCGGGCGTGGTGGAGCAGCCGGCCCGTACCGCAACCGACATCGAGCACCGCGGACGCCGACATCATGCGGCCGAGGTAGAACTCGTCGCTCGGTCCCCAGTCGTTGAGCTGGTCGTAGAAGATCGCGAGCCGCGGATCCGTGTAGTCGTCGCTGTATTCGGGCGCTAGCACCGCGACAGTGTCGCAGTCGGGTGCCGGCGCGCGGTACCGGATATGTGGGAACGTGGTGCGGTGCTGATCTACAAGATCCTGCTGCCGTCGGAGTGGGACCAATTCCAGGCAACTGGTCGATTCGACGGGTCCGAGTTCGACCACGAGTCCGGGTACATCCATTGCTCGTCCCGTACCCAGGTGGGTGCTACGGCGATGCGCGTGTTCGGGCAGGAGCCGTCGTTGATGGTCGTGGCCGTGGACGCCAACGCGATCGCTGACTCCGTACGGTGGGAGGCAGCCTCCGACGGCGATCTGTTCCCACACATCTACGCGTCGTTGCCCATCGACGCTGTCGTCGGCGTGCATCGAGTTGACGGCGCCGAACACGTCGACGCCGATGTCCCGCCCGAGCGACTTCAGTAACGGACGCCGAGGCTACAGCGTCATCGACGTGAACGTCGTGGCCATGCCAAGCAGACACAGGGCTGCGCACGCCACGTACCCGCTAGCGATTGCCCACCGCGTGCTTGTCGCGACCGAGTGGTAGCCGCCGTCGCGACCGGCGCGGTACGCGCGCCAGCGCCGCCACGCCTCGCCCGCGCCGATGAGCAACACGAAGAAGATGATCGGCGACGGGATGTAGATCAGCACGATCACGGCACCGGCCAACCCGGCGAACCAGAACGCCGGGTGCAATGCGCCGGCCACCCGTCCGCCGTCCAGCGGCAACGTGGGAAGCAGGTTGAACAGGTTGAGGAAGAAACCCGTGTAGGCGAGCGCTCGCAGGAATGCCGAGCCGGTCGACTCAGCGACGAGGAACACCCCTCCGGACGCGGTCAGTCCCACGACCGGCCCGGCCAACGCGCTGACCGCCTCCTGCACAACGGAACGCGGCTGCGACTTCATCTTCACGAATGCACCGAGGAAGGGGATGAACATCGGCGCCGACGCCTTGATGCCCTGCGCACGGAGCACGACGACGTGGCCGCACTCGTGAACGAGCAGTAGCAAGACGAGCCCGACCGCGAACTTCCATCCCCAGAACAGCGAATACGCCGCGACCGACACGACCATGCTGAGCAGGACCTTGAACTTCAATGCGAGTAAGCCGAATGCCTTGGCACCGGCGAGGATCTTGACCAGCAGACCCGCGCCACCGGCCGCACCGGTCGCGATGCCGCCCCGCTTGCCGCGCTGCTGACGGCCGACCGGTTGGCCCTGGGGAGTCGAGGGGAACGGGGCTGGCAGTCCAGACCACGTCTGCGGCTGCCCGGGCCACCCGACCGGCGCCGGCGGCGTGGCCGTGGCGACTTCTGGCGTTGTTGCGTGAGTGTCTTGAGCGGGCGCGTTTTCGTACCGTGGCTGGGTCGAAGTCTCGGGGGACACCAGCGTCGCGTCCGGGAATGTCGGCTCGTCCGGACCGGCCGGTGGCACCTCCTGCATGAACCGAAAGGTACCAGCGGTGGCAAGCGTCCTGGTGCCTCGCGTGTCGGCGGGCTCGGCAATGGCGTGATCCTCCGTTGCCCCTGGCCAGGCCGGTTTAGCTGCATATATTCGAGCTGAGCACCGCGGAGTTCGCGTTTCCTACACCACGCGAGAGGCGGGTCATCTCATGCGTTCCGACATCACCCCCGGCGGCGTGTTTCCCGACTATGCGCTGCCCGATCACACCAGCACCGTACGAATACTGAGCGAGTTGCAGGGCGACGATCCGATGATCCTGACGCTCGCACGCGGCCACTACTGCCCGAAGGAGCACCAGCAGCACCTCGATCTGGCCGCTTTCCAGTCGAAGATCGCCGTGGCGTACACGCAGATCGTCACGATCTCGACCGACGACCACCACACGCTGCAGGAGTTCCGGGCATCGGTGGGCGCCCAATGGACCTTCCTCTCGGACCCTGGCCGGATCGTCCAGAAGGATCTCGACATCCAGGAGTACACCGATCCGGAGCACGACCCGATGATCCCGTACACGCTCGTGCTCAAGCCGGGACTGGTCATCCACAGCGCGTACAACGGCTATTGGTTCTGGGGTCGACCATCGCTCGACGACCTCTGGCGCGACCTGCGCGCGGCGTCGAGCGAGATCCGCCCGGACTGGGATCTGAGCAAGCCGGGATTGCGCGAGGCGTGGGACGCGGGCGATCTGTCGCACTTCCACGGCTGGGACCGAAAGACCGCGAAGGCTGGAGCGTCCTGATTGGGTCGCCTCGGATCGCTTCGCAGCTACTGTTTCCGGCTTGGCGCCGTTAAGAAGTCGCGAATGGCGCGAGTCCATGCGTCGGGGTTGTCGAAATGCGCCATGTGGGCGGCGTCCGGGATGACCGCGAGCTGGCTTCCCGGTACGTCGTCGTGCAGCCGGCGTGCCAGGGCCAGCGGAAAGCTCATTTCGTGCTCGCCCTGCACGATGAGGACCGGAACGCCGGCCGCCCGCAACGCAGCCGGCGGATCGGCCGGCCGTGCACGGCGGACACCGCCCGCGTTGAACGCGTCGCCCCAATCGTCGGAGAAGACAATCCGGTCGAGTATCGTGCGCCACTCCGGCCATCGGTCCTCGCGCCAGACGTTCAGCGGAAGACTGTCCAGCGCCATCGCGTAGGACAGCGCACCATCCGGTGCATCGACGAACTCCGCCGGATCCGTCTGCCTGGCAAGGTGCACACGTTCCTGGTATTCGGGCACCCCCGCCAACAGCGCGGCCAGGTCGTCGTCGTACGCACACGCCGACGCCAGGACCAGCGTCCGTAGTGTCTCGGGGAACCGTGCGGCGTACTGCATTGCAATCGATCCACCGAACGAGAATCCCAGTAGGTCAACGCGTTCCACGCCCATGTGGTGCACGAGCGCGTGGATGTCGTCGACCACGAACTCGGGCTGCAGTTGGTCGAGCGGAAGGTGCCGTCCGCTGCGACCGTTGCCACGGAGGTCGAGCAGCACGACGTGACGTACGTCGGCCAACTGCGCCGCTGACGGCAACAAGTAAGAGTGGTCCCACGTCGGGCCGCCGTGAGCCATGATCAGGACGGGGAGATCGGGATCGCCGAATCCCCGTACGAACAGATCGATGCCGTTGATCTGAATGATCTCGCCCGACTCCGCGACCACGGACCGCAGCCTATCCGGCCTTCAGTGCGGCCCCACGGCATGTCAGAGGCGACGGCCCACGGCGCCGGTTGCACGCCGTGGCTGGCGAGTCCGCAGTAGATTCTCGGCCATGCGATCGCGCGACGCACATCATGACCCTGGTGATTCAGGCGACGCAGCGCAGGTCCCTACGGTGATTCGGTTCGCGGGCTGGCTGCTGATCGGACAAGGCGTGGTGTTCGTTGTTGCCACGATCGTCGCGATCGGGGAACTAACAGGTATCCCCACGACGCGAATCGACCGTTCGGCATCTTCGGCCGATATTGATCGTTTCCGCACGCTCATGACATCAGTCGAACGCGATCGCATAGTTCTGTTCATCCTGCTGGCGAGCGGGTTTGTTGTGGTCGGTTGCACGCTGCTCCGGCGGGCCCACGTCACCGCTCGGTACGCCCTGTTTGGTCTGAACGCGCTGCTGATCGCGGCCTGGGGCGTCACGGTATGGCTGTCAGTGGGTCGCCTCGACGAGCCCGACGACGTGTACGGCATGGTCGGCTCGTCCGGGTTGGCGACCGGGCTTAGCTATGCCGGCGCGAACGGTGCGCTCGTTCTGTTGCTCGTGGACATCCTCGCGCTGACCAATCCTTCAACAGAGCCAGCACAGCTCGGTCTCGACTGAGCGCCCAGCCGCGTCGGCGGCCGGGGCCACGGTATACCACTCAGTCGTGGATGAAGTCGCGATTGCGAATGAGCAGCAACGACAGGACGCCGGCGATGATTGCCATGATGGCGGCGACTAGGAGGATGTCGTTCAGGCCGCTGGTGAACGCAGCTCTCGCGGCCGTCTCCACCGGAGCCTGTTCGGCGGGTGGCAGTGTCGACACCGTGCTGGTCAGTTGGCCGTTCGTCAGCGCGGTGGTGATCTGCTGAGCCTGGCCGGAGATACCTGGCACATGGGCCAAATCCGTCGTGGCGGCGGACGTCACGCGGCTCGCGAACAGCGACCCGAGCAATGCGATGCCGGTTGCAATACCGACTTGCCGGAACGTCGAGTTGATTCCGGATGCCATGCCGGCCTGTCGCTCGGGCACGACGCTCACCGCGGTTGACGCGAGCGGTGGGTTCAGCATGCCAACTCCGACGCCGCTGACGATGAGCCCGGGTACCAGGTGGGTCCAGCTCGACCCGGCATTGAGCCCACGCATCAGGAACAGTCCGATCCCGACGACGATCAGGCCCAGGCCGATCAACAGCCGCACTGGTATCACCGAGGACAGCCGGCCCGCGATGCCCGCGACCAGGAAGATGCCCGCGGACGCGGTCAGTAGCCGGATGCCGGTCTGTAGAGCCGAATAGCCCAGCACGTCCTGCAGGTAGAGCGTGAGATAGAGAAACATCGAGAAGATCGTCGCGGACACACCGAAGGCCGCGATCGCGCCGCCGGTGAACGTCGGTTTGCGGAACAGTCCTAGTTCGAACATCGGTTGGTGGCCGATGAGTTCCATCGCGACGAACACCGCCATCAGCACCGCGGCGGCTGCGAAGCAGCCCAGCACGAGCGGTGCGGTGAACCCGGATTCGCTGGACCTGATGAGCGCAAAGACGAGGAACGCCAACGCCGCGGTAAACGTGATGAAGCCGATCCAGTCTGGACGGCGAGGCCGCGGGTCGCGTGACTCTCCGACCTGCATGACCGTGATAACCAACGCGATCACGCCGATCGGCAGGTTCACGAAGAAGATCCATCGCCACGACAGGCCAGAGGTCAGGGCGCCGCCGACGAGCGGGCCGACCGCGACCGCGATGCCGGTGATCGCACCCCACACTCCGAACGCGACGCCACGTTCCTTGCCACGGAACGCATCCGCGAGCAAGGCCAGCGACACCGCGAACATGATCGCCCCGCCGATGCCCTGCGCGCCGCGCGCCAGAATCAGAAAGAGGGTACCCGTTGCCACGCCGCACAACAGCGACGCGGTGGTGAACCATGCCAGCCCGACGACGTAGAGCAGACGGCGTCCGAAGAGGTCGGCGAGCGATCCGGCGGTGAGTAGCGCGGCGGCCAGCGTCAACGCGTACGCGTCCACGACCCACTGCAGATCGGAGAACGAACTGGACAAGTCCCGCTGGATGCTCGGCAGAGCGACATTGACCACCGTGATGTCGAGCAACAGCATGAACGTACCCAGGCACACCGCGGTCAACGTCCACCATCGCCGCCCCTGTGGCGGTGGTGTCGTTTGTTGTTCGGCGCTCTCCGACGGCGTACCCGTCTCTGCGGTTCTCACGTGACGCACAGCCCGAAGCTACCCGCCATGAACGGGCGTAACCGTTGGAGTTCAACCTTTGTGACGGCACCAGGCTGGCGCACAGGCGAATCTGGTGCGCGCCACGATTAGTGCTGCGCGTGAGACACAAACGGCACAGAGTTGCCCGTGGTACGACAGGACCGGCACCGCTAGATCCGCCGGGGTTCGATCACGGACGACGTCGACCCGCCATTCCCGTCCGGCGCGACATACCAGGCCTTCTTTCCGTCGCGGATGCTGGTGGCCTCGACCATTTCGGTGCCGATGTAGTGCAGCCCGACGCCATCCTCGGACGCGTACCCGGGACCGAGCGTGCCGTCCGCGACCATCCGTCGATAGGTCCCGCGTCGACCTCGGGTTGAACCATGAAGACGCTCTTGTAGTGATCGAGATGGCGCTGCGAGTCGCCGACCGCAGGTGTTTGACGCGCGCTTCGGAAGGGAAGTCCCGGACCAGTGCGATGAAGGAGGCCGTATGAATGCGTCCGCAAGCATCGGGCGTAATTGCCGGCCACGCCCGTGCGTGGCAGTTCGTGCTGCATCGCTAACGGCAGGCGGGCGAGCGTAATGGCTCGCGTCGGGCACTACGGGATCCCAGGTTTCGTGTGGTTCCTGATTTGGGTCGTCATCTGCATATTGGTAATCATCCTGTTGGCGCTGCTCGTACATCACCTCGGCGGCGCCGCGCTCACGATCAAGCTAGGCCACTTCTACCTCAACATCGGGGTGACCTGATCCGCCAGATGATCGACACTCCGGCACCGGCATGAGGCATTCTGGTCAGGGTTTTCGCGGGGGAAACACACGAAACTCTCGGCCATCGGGATCCGCCATGACCACCGAGCTGACCTCGCCATGGCCGATGTCGATGCGAGTCGCGCCAAGCGAGACGAGCCGGTCGACCTGCTCTTGCTGATCGCCGTGGACGGGTGGAGCGAGGTCGAAACGGATCCGGCTCTTCCCGGTCTGCGGCGTCATCCACTCCTCGTCCCAGGAGATTTTCGGGCCGCCCCTCGGCGAGCGGATCGCGGTCTGGAGACCCTGATCCCAGACGAGCGGCCAGCCCAGCGCTTCGCTCCAGAAGTGCCCGACCTGAGGCGAACCGGCGCACGTAAGCTCCGCCAGGAATCCGCAGCCGGCAAGCCAGCTGTTGCCCGGCTCGATGACGCAGAACTCGTTGCCTTCGGGGTCGGCGAGCACCACATGACCCTCCTCCGGGCGCTGGCCGATGTCGATGTGCTGGGCACCTAGTCCGATCGACCTTGCCACCGTCTGCTGCTGGTCGTCGAGGGACGTGCTGGTCAGATGCAGGTGTCTGTCGCTCTTTCCGAACCTCTGCTCCTGAGATGGAAAGAATCGGAGCCGGAACCCGGTGGCATCGCTTGGCAGGAGGGTAACGCCGTCGTGAGGCTCGTCGGCCGTCTCCTGGCCCAGCACGGCGCCCCAGAAGCGCGCTAGACGAAGCGGGTCGTGGGCATCGACGCAAATCGCTATGAGCTCACAAGTCATTGCGCTTCGCACCTTCGATCTGCGCGTTCAAACCGCGCACACGGCGGGTCCTCAGTGCCCCGGACGCTAGGGCAGGGCGCCGGACACGCCAAGCGAATAAATCAGAGCGCGTCATAACGCCCCTCAGCTCACTGGCGACTGCCCACAAACGACCGCCGGCGCGACTTCACTTGCTCGCATCACTGGTGTATAGCGCCTCGAGTCCGTTGGCGACTTCCTCGACTGTGTCCAACTCGTGCGTGACAACGTGAATCACGAACGCTTCGGCACGGTCCACGTCGACGATCACCGGCGGCATTCCGTTGAGATCCAGGAACACACGGGCAGCGACCCATGCGAGTCGCTTGTTGCCGTCCATCAGCGCGTGATTCAGAGCCAAAGACTGAAGCAGGGCGCCCGCCTTCGTCCAGACGTCCTGGTATGCCTCCATGCCGAACGCCACCGTGGCCGGCCGCGCCACGGCTGACGACAGTAGGCCAATGTCGCGGACTTGCGGCGGCACCCCGAGTATCAGCTCCGCGAGAAGCAGCACCGACTGAAGATCAAGATAGACGATCACCGCGCAAGCCTGTCCAGCAGCTCCTTGTCCTGCTCGACGATCTTGCGTCCGCTGTCCCGAACCCGAGACCGCAGCCGGCTCCGCTCGACGTACTCCTGAGCGGCAAGCACCAACGTCTGCTGGACGGAGCGATGCTCAGCCGCAGCCACTTCCTTGAGCGCCGCCGCCAGATCGTCCGGGAGCTCGATCGTCCGTGTCATACGAAAACAGTACTGCTTCCGTACGGCGGCACGCCAGTGTGACCGAACCAAGTTCCCACCAATGGCGGTGACGGTCGTGGGCCACCACGCAGTTCGGGTCACAGCGGAAAGGTAGCCCGGACCGCGACGGAAGGATGGCGACCGACCGCTGCAGTGGTGGGCGTAAAGGGTGTCAGGCCGGCTCGAAGGTAGCCCGCGCACCTTACGTAGCTCGCGGTCAGCTCACGCGCGTAGGCAGCGTGAACGCATGACGTGTGTTCCACAAGACCCGGACGCCAATCGAGAACTTATCAACGGCAGTGCGTGGGCCCGGAATACTCTTGAGTGCACTCGGCCGCACATCGTGTGAACAGCAGAGTAGACGGTGTATAGTACAAGCACTTGGTGTGCAACAGTATGCTGATCGACTCCAGTGGAGGTCACGATGGTCGACCCGAGTGACGAACTCGTATCCGTCCTGGTACCGAAGCGCTACGTTCTCAAGATCTACGCGTATCTGGCCCAGTTTGACGCAGTTGGAGCCGATGACAGCGAGGATCAAGGCGACAACTCTCCACTTCCTGGGGGAACCGTTGGCGCGGTCACAGGAGGGAAGGTCGTACCTTGGACGTTCGAGGATCTACAAAGGTTGGCAGCGAGCACTAACCCGACGACGATGCTCGTGTCGCGGATGCTCGACGTGCTCGCGGCGCGCAGGAGCGACTGGATCGGAACGACTGAGCTTGTCGGCCTTCTCGGTGTGGAGAAGACAAAGCTTCGTGGGACGCTCGCCGCGCTAACGCGGCACGTCAAGGCGCACTACGGTCGGCTCAACTGGCCGATGAAGTTTGAGTGGAACGGAACTGAAGCCACGTACAAGATAAATCCCGACGTCGCGGAGCTGTGGCCCAGCGTCCGGGAGTCGTAATCTCAGCTGCCGAAATGGGTTGAGCGGACGGCACACTATCCGGCACGCCACGGGCACGGCCTGGGGGACGCATTGGCATGAATCAAAGCCCAGGTTCGCGCTATCACGGATCTGTGTTTCGGTCGGCGGAGCGGGTGACGGGAATCGAACCCGCACTGTCAGCTTGGGAAGCTGATGTTCTGCCATTGAACTACACCCGCGAGCGCACTCACTGTACCTGCTCGCCTCCGGACCCGCAGTGAGCGGAGAGTCGGTTGGCTCCGTATCACTCTGCTGTCGTTGGTGATAGCAGAGCGATACGTCGTCCGCCATGTTGCCTTTGGCGTCGGAGACGGTGTGCGTCTGGCGGAGCTCAAGCCGCGCATGCGCGGGTCGAGCCGGGGGTTCGCGGCCTGCCGCTGCCCACGCGCCACTACTAGGCTCGGGTTCCATGACCGACGAGAACGACGCTGGCCAGGCCGACGCGGCAACCCCCGACGCGGCACCGGCCACGAAGAACGACGCCGCCAACAACGATGCCGCCAAGAACGAGGCCCCCAAAGACGGTGCCGCCAAGAACGGCACTGCGCCGGAGCCGACCGACGACCTGGTCACCAGCCACCACACGATCACCATCGATGGTGAGCCGCTCGCCTACACCGTGACCGCGGGACGTGTGGTCCTGCGTACCGAGGGTCACACGGACGACAAGTTCGACGGCGCGCAAGCGAAGGCGGAAGTCTTCATGGTCGCCTACACGGTCGATGGCGCGGACGCCGCGACGCGGCCGGTGACCTTTGCGTTCAACGGCGGCCCCGGCTCGTCGAGCGTGTGGCTGCATCTCGGGCTGCTCGGTCCGCGCCGCGTCAATATGGGCGACGCCGGAGCGTTGCTGCCGCCGCCCTACGGCCTGCTCGACAACGAGCAGACCCTGCTCAAGCATTCGGATCTGGTCTTCATCGACCCGGTGTCGACGGGATACTCGCGCGCCGTCAAGGGCGGTCAATCAAAGGACTTTCACGGGTACGGCGGGGATGTTTCGTCCGTCGGTGAGCTGATTCGGCTGTGGACATCCCGCAACGGGCGCTGGCTGTCGCCGAAATACTTGTGTGGCGAGTCGTACGGCACACTGCGCGCCGCCGCCTTGTCGCGCTACCTCCAGGAACGCAGTGCGCTCTACCTCAACGGCCTCATGCTGATCTCGACCGTGCTCGACTGGGGCAGCTCGCACTTCAGCGGCAACAACGACGACGCGTACGCGATGTACCTTCCGACGTACGCCGCGATTGCCCACTACCACGGCCGGCACGGCGACCGATCGCTGCGCGAGGTGCTCGACGACGCCGAGGCGTTCGCCAGCCGCGACTACCCGTGGGCGCTTCAGCGTGGCTCGCGGCTCACCGCCGACGAGCGGAACTCCGCCGTCTCCCGACTGGCCTCGATCAGCGGCCTTTCCGCGGACTACGTCGACCGGGTCGACATGCGGCCGGAGCACGTCCGGTTCTTCACCGAGGTGCTGCGCGACCGGCGGCGTACGGTGGGCCGGCTCGACGGCAGGTTCCTCGGCTGGATGGCTGACTACGGGCGCGAGCACTTCGAGAACGACCCGTCGATGGACGCGATCATGGGGCCGTATAGCGCAGCGTTCAACCATTACGTACGCACAGAGCTTTGCTACGAAAGCGACCTCAGCTACGAGGTGCTGACCGACAAGGTGCGCCCGTGGTCGTATAAGGAGTTCGAGGGCGAGCACATCTTCGTGGCCGACAAGCTCGCGACCGCGATGCGCACGAATCCGCATATGCGCGTGCACGTGGCGTGCGGCTACTACGACGGCGCCACGCCCTATTTCGCCGCCGAACACACGTTTGCGCACCTTGCCATTCCGGCCGAGCTGCACGACAACATCGAGTTCGCCTACCACGAGGCGGGCCACATGATGTACGTCCACGAGCCCAGCCGGCTCGCGCAGTCGCAACAGCTGGCGGCGTTTGTCACCACTCGCTGACCGACCCGAAAGGCGAGCTGATGGTCGTACGGGTCGGCCGAACGGACCGTGGCACACTGCGACCGGTGGTGAAAATGCCAGCTAGGTGGCGTCTAGCCGGTGGCTCGGGGTGCTTTACCACCCACACGGCCGATGAATCCGAAGGTGCCGAATCCGGCATGCTGGACCTTGGACTGCCATGATGATCCGTCTACCGGGCCGACGCCCGCCAAATCACGATTACCGCGTCGCGGTCGGCGCGGCTCTTGGCCTGTTCCTGCCGATCGTGATCATCGAGCTGTGGGACGGGCCGCAGCCGCATTACCTGGGACTATTCGCCGCGACGCCGTTCGTCGCGGCGGCGTTTGCTGGGTGGCCGGCGGTCGTGACGGTCGGCATTATGGCGCTGCTTACCAGCTCGATCTTCGGGATGTACCCGGACGGCCTCACGTGGTCGACGGTCTTCAACATGGTTGGCATCGCGCTCGCCACGGTGATCGCGGCGGCGCTCGGCACCCGCCGGGCACAGCAAGCCGAGCGCGTCGTGGAGCTGTCGCGGCTGGCGAGCGTGGCCCAGGAGGCGGTGCTGACACCGCTCGGGCCGCGCATCGGCACGATGGCGGTGGCCGGCCGATACATCTCCGCGAGCGCGGCCGCCGACATCGGCGGTGACCTGTACGAGGCGGTGGACACGCCGTACGGGGTACGGATGATCATCGGTGACGTACGAGGCAAGGGCCTCGACGCGGTACGGATGGCGAGCATTGTGCTCGGCTCCTACCGACATGTTGCGTTCGAGCGATCCGACCTGCGCACGATCGTCTCGGATCTGGACCGCGCGGTGGCCCGATCGGTCGGCGACGAGGACTTCGTGACCGCGGTGCTCGCCGAGGAACGCGGCGGAACTCTGACGATCGTCAACTGTGGTCATCCGCCGCCACTGCTGCTGCGGCGCGGCGAAGTGATCCCGCTCGACCCGCCGACGAACGCGCCGCCGCTCGGGTTCATGCCGGTGGTACGCACCCGCGTGGATCGACTTGAACCCGGCGACCGCATCCTGCTCTACACCGACGGTCTCGCCGAGGCGCGCCGGTCCGGCGACTTCTTCCCGATCAGCGACCGCGCGTGGGGCCTGCTCGGCCACGGTACGGTCGCCGACGGGCTCGCCTCGCTGGAGAGCGCGCTGGTTGAGTGGGTAGCGGGCCAGCTCGACGACGACATCGCGCTCGTGCTGATGGAATACGCCGGCGTCGGAGCACCGATCAGTGCCGCGCCGACGTGGGAGGTCGGCACCGAAGTCCACCAATGATCGGCGTCGAGATCCACCAGTAAACCGACCGCCATGACGTGGCCGAGAAAGTGCCGCCTATCCGGCCGCCGTCTGCTCGGTCGGTGTCGACGTGGGCGGCATCGCGGGTACGGCTCGCGAGCGCGCCTGTCCGTCATTCGCGCGGTGCCGGCCGGTGTAGCCGCGCGGGTATTTGGGCGTGAACATGGCGCCGAACAGCCTTGAAATCATTGGATTCTCCCCGGACCTGTGTGCGCGCCGCGATGCCTCGGTCGCGTGCGCGATGCCCTCTCAACGACGGCGGATCGATCCGGTTACGCCGATCCGCGAGCGAATTTTCTGGGCGCCGCAAGGGATGCGGCCAACGGGCAGCGCGTGCGGATGTTCGGCGGCGCGATACACAACGGTGTCAGCGTTGTGATACGTACACAACGTCGACGGTCTCGGTGGGACCCAACCAATGCAGCGTGAGGCGCCAGCATCCCGGCGTCGGCACATCGTCGTGGGACGGACCGAACGAGATGTCGCCGATCTCGGCTTTCTGTGCCGTACCAACGAGGTGCGCGTCGACGGTGAGCTCGCCGGCGGACGGATCCTTGGCCACCCACACCACCTTGTTCGCTCCTTCGTCTCCCGAAGGCGGCGGTGCGACGAGCGTTCCGAACAGCACGCCGACGATGTCACCGCCACTGCTGAGGACGTACGGGAATCCGTTGAAGGGCGGTCCGAACCCCTGCCGAGCCCAGGTCGGTAGGGCGTCGATGTGCAGCTTGAACTGGCACGGCGCGTCGGTCGCCGGGTTCGCGGTCGGCGCGGCCGACGTCGGTTTAGCCGCTGGAACCGGACCAGTGTGAGGTGCGGCCGTGCGCGATGCGGCGTGCGAACCGGTGCAACCGGCTACGCCTAGCAGAATCGCGAAAAGAATCGCTGGCACGCGCCAACGGTGGACCCCCGTGTGACCCATGCCACATTGTCAAGCTCCGTTCGCGAGATCGGCAAGCGTCGAATTGGTCACGGCGATGGTCTTCAAGTCTTGTGACCGTAGCCACAACTGGTGTGGCCTAAGTGGCAAAGCGTTGTCCTAAGTTACTCACGAGTAATACCGTGGAACGACCAGCCGGGATCGCCATGTCGATCTCGAACCTCTCGGGGGACGTGCATGAGTCACTACAAGGCCAACCTGCGTGACATCGAGTTCAACCTGTTCGAGGTGTTCGGCGTCG
>DASTMZ010000216.1:0-14415 GCA_035713725.1 Micromonosporaceae bacterium | reverse complement strand
GTGGCGGTGGCCACGACCGGTGCCTCGCACGCCATCGCCTCGAGGTTCACGATGCCCATCGGCTCGTACACCGACGGGCACACGAACATCGACGCGTGCGTCAGGATCTGAATCACCTCGGGCTTGGGCAGCATCTTCGGGATCCAGACGATGCCGTCCCGCATGGTCCGAAGCTCGGCAACGAGGGCCTCAACTTCGGCGGCGATCTCGGGGGTGTCCGGGGCGCCGGCGAGCAGGACGAGCTGAGCCTCGCCCGGCACCGTACGCATTGCCCGCAACAGGTGTGGTACGCCCTTCTGGCGGGTGATGCGACCGACGTAGACGACACTCGGCCGGGCCGGGTCGATGCCGTGGCGCTCGAGAACATCGGTGCCGTGGTCCGGGGCATACTCGTCGGTGTCGATGCCGTTGTGCACGACGTGCACGCGCTCCGGGCGTACCGCCGGGTATGCCGCGACCACGTCGCGCGCCATACCGGCGGACACCGCGATCACCGCGTCGGCGGACTCCAACGCGGTTCGCTCGCACCAGGACGACAGCGCATATCCGCCGCCCAACTGCTCCGCCTTCCACGGCCGCAACGGTTCCAGGCTGTGTGTGGTGACCACATGCGGCACGTTGTAGAGCAGCTTGGCCAGATGGCCGGCCAGGTTCGCGTACCACGTATGACTGTGGACCACGTCGGCGCCGGAGCATCCGGCGGCGATGGCCACGTCGACCCCGACCGTGCGCAGCGCCGCGTTCGCCGCCGCGAGGTCCGCGGGCTCGGCGTAGGCGGTGGCGATCGGCTCGCCTGCGGTCGCGGTCCGCGGTTCGCCGAAACACCTGACATGTACGTCGACCGATGCGTTCAGCGATCGCGCCAGATATTCCACGTGTACGCCGGCGCCGCCGTAGACGTCCGGCGGGTATTCGCGGGTCAGTAGATCGACGCGTAACGATGTGCGTGCCTCGCCGGGATCCGCCCCGGCCGAGGCTGGCTCGGCGGACGACACGCCAAACATTATCTCGACCTAGCCGGCCAACCGCTGGTTTACCCAGCCTTGGAATGGATACCGTCAGCACATGGCGGCGAAGGTTCTCGCGATGGTGCTCGCCGGCGGCGAAGGCAAGCGCCTGATGCCGTTGACCGCGGACCGGGCGAAGCCGGCGGTACCGTTCGGTGGCATCTACCGGATGGTCGACTTCGTGCTGTCCAATCTGGCCAACGGCGGCTACCTCAAGATGGTCGTGCTGACGCAGTACAAGTCGCACTCGCTCGACCGGCACGTGTCGATGACGTGGCGGATGTCGACGTTGCTCGGCAACTACGTGACGCCGGTGCCGGCGCAGCAGCGCCTCGGACCCCGGTGGTTCGCCGGCTCAGCGGACGCGATCTTCCAGAGCTTCAACCTGGTCGACGACGCCGAGCCGGACTACATCATCGTGTTCGGCGCCGACCACATCTACCGGATGGATCCGTCGCAGATGGTGGCGCAGCACATCGAGTCCGGCGCGGCGTGCACAGTCGCCGGCATCCGCCAGCCGATCTCGCTGGCCGACCAGTTCGGCGTCATCGACGTCGGGCCGGACGGCCACACCATACGCGCGTTCCGCGAGAAGCCGTCCGACCCGGTCGGGCTGCCCGACAGTCCCGACGAGATCTACGCGTCGATGGGCAACTACGTGTTCACCGCCAAGGCGCTGCACGAGGCGCTCGCGCTGGACTCCGTTGACCTGAACAGCCGGCACGACATGGGCGGCAACATCATCCCGATGATGGTGGACAAGGGCGACGCGCAGGTCTATGACTTCCGCGACAACGTGGTGCCGGGCAGCACCGACCGCGATCGCGGCTATTGGCGCGACATTGGGACGCTCGACTCGTTCTACACCGCGCACATGGACCTCGTCGCCGTAACCCCAATCTTCAACCTCTACAACCGCGAGTGGCCGATCTTCACCGGATACCCGTCCTGGCCGCCGGCCAAGTTCGTGCACGCCTACGGCGAACGGGTCGGTCGCGCGGTCGGCTCGATGATCTCCCCCGGGGTCGTGATCTCCGGCGCGCTCGTGGAGAACTCGGTGATATCGCCGAACACGACGGTTCACTCGTGGGCGCACGTGTCCGACTCGGTCATCATGGACGGCTGCGACATCGGCCGCCACGCCGTGATTCGCAACGCCATTCTCGACAAGAACGTGGTCGTACCGGAAGGTGCCGAGATCGGCGTCGACCTCGAACGCGACCGGCAGCGGTTCACCGTCTCCGACGGCGGCATCGTGGTGATCGGCAAGGGCGGGCGAGTCGAGGTGTAGTCCCCGGTAGCGGTCGGCCGAGCCTCACACACTGCTTAGTCCAGCTGAAGGATCGTCTCCTCGATCTCGGTGTGCCGTGCGTTCGCGTACGACACCTCGGTGCCGATCACTCGAAATCCGGCCTTCTCCAGCACGCGAAGCGAGGCCACGTTGTCGCTCGCGGCGCGGGCTCGCAGTGGTCGCTCGGGAGCCGATGCGAGTAAGAGGTCAAGCGCTCTGGTCGCGATGCCGTGGCCCCACATCGCCCGGTCGACCCAGTACGTAATCTCCAGGTCGCCGTCGGCCACGAAGCGCGCGATGGTGCCGACAAGGCGTCCGTCGAGTGTGATCGCCCGGTGCACGATGTCGCTCGAGTTCCGCACTCGCGACATGTGCGCATTGAACGCGGTCCGGTCATCCGGGTCGTCAGCCGTGAACGCCGCCATCCACACCGATGCGGGGTCCCGCTGCTGCTCGTAGAGCGCGTCAAGATCGGAATCTTCGATGTCTCGCAGCGCGACAACCGTCATGCCTGGCTCCCCGACTCGTGGCGCATCCCGGCGGCGATCACTGCACCGGCCGCCGCGAGATCCTCGGCGGGCTGCGGCTCGAGCACCGGCGACCACGCGGTGATGAACGAGCCGCGCAGTTGGAGGCGACCGTACGGCCGCGGATAGAACCAGATGTGGAAGTGCGCGCCACCGTCGCCCCAACGGTACAGATGGACCCGGCCGATGCCGCCGAGGCCGTACAGCGCCCGTTCCACCCTGGCGCACATCGCACCGAACGCGGCCAGCAGGTCCGGCGGCAGGTCAAGGAACGAGTCAGCGTGTACGCGGGACTCGAGCAGTACGACGCCGGGCAGCGGACTCTCCGACCAGATCCGCAGCCGCCACGACGCGTCTGTCCAGATGTAGTCGTCGTCGGCCGACGCGCACGCATGACAGTCCTCGGCGGACAGCCCGTGCCTCGGCGGCTCCTGTGCCACAGTGTCGGCCAGCGGCCGGACCTGCACCGGCAGATCGAACGGAAACGTCTGGTACGAAGCCAACGCGGACAGATCCGAGCGCACACGAAGTTCGGCCACGGCGGCACGTTACCGCAGTGGCAACGAGTCTGCCGGCCCCGGCCGCGCCCGACCGGCGGGGCACGTAGGCTCGTGGTCGGCAGGTGCCACGAACGTTTGTCTGCGTTCCGGGAGCGACCCTGATGAGCACTGATCCGACGAAGACCGAGGCCTGGCACGCGCTCGCCGCGCACGCCGACGAGATGCGGCAGGCCCACCTGCGGGACCTGTTCTCGGCCGACGCCGAGCGCGGGACGCGGCTCGCCGCGCGGGCCGCCGACCTCTACGTCGACTACAGCAAGAACCGTGTCACGGACGAGACCATCCGGTTGCTTCTCGCGCTGGCCATGGAACGCGGACTCTCCGAGCGCACCGCGGCGATGTTCGCCGGTGAGCACATCAATACCAGCGAGGGCCGTGCCGTCTTGCACACCGCGTTGCGCCTGCCTCGCGACGCGTCGCTTGTGGTCGACGGCCAGGACGTGGTCGCAGACGTGCACGCCGTGCTGGACAAGATGGCAGCGTTCGCCAACCGGATACGCAGTGGCGAGTGGCACGGGCACACCGGCCGCCCGATCACGACGGTCGTGAACATCGGCATCGGTGGCTCGGATCTCGGGCCGGTGATGGCGTACGAGGCGCTGCGGGCGTACCTCGACACGGACATCCGATGCCGGTTTGTGTCGAACATCGACCCGACCGACGTCTACGAGAAGACACACGACCTCGACCCGGCGACCACGCTGTTCGTCATCGTGTCGAAGACGTTTACCACGCTCGAGACGCTGACCAATGCCGCCGAAGCGCGCCGTTGGCTGCTCGACGGCCTCGCCGCATCCGGCGCCGCCGACGGTGGCGCGGTAGCCAAGCACTTCGTCGCCGTATCCACGAACGCGGACAAGGTCAAGGCCTTCGGCATCGACACCGACAACATGTTCGGCTTCTGGGATTGGGTCGGCGGCCGCTACTCGTACGACTCGGCGGTGGGGCTGTCGTTGATGCTCGCGATCGGGCCGGAGCGTTTCGCCGAGATGCTCGCCGGATTCCACGCGATGGACGAGCACTTCCGGACCGCGCCGCTGGACCGGAATGTGCCGGCGCTTCTCGGGCTCATGAACGTCTGGTACGACAACTTCCTCGGCGCCCAGACGCACGCCGTCTTGCCGTATTCGCAATATCTGCACCGTTTTCCGGCGTACCTGCAACAGCTCACCATGGAGAGCAACGGAAAATCGGTGCGCGCCGACGGCACCGAAGTGCGCTACCAGACCGGCGAGATCTTCTGGGGCGAACCCGGCACGAACGGTCAACACGCGTTCTACCAACTGATTCACCAGGGTACGAAACTGATTCCGGCGGACTTCATCGGGTTCTGCGAGCCGAACAACGAGATCGGCGACATGCACGACTTGTTCATGTCCAACTTCTTCGCGCAGACCGCCGCGCTCGCGTTCGGGCGCACCGCGGACGAGGTGGCCGCGGACGGTACGCCGCCGGATGTCGTGGCGCACAAGGTGATGCCGGGCAACCATCCGACCACCTCGATCCTGGCACCGAAGCTCACCCCCGCGACGCTCGGCCAACTCGTCGCGCTCTACGAGCACATCGTGTTCACCGAGGGCACGATCTGGGGCATCGACTCGTTCGACCAGTGGGGCGTCGAGCTCGGAAAGACGATGGCGAAGCAACTTGCTCCGCTTCTTACGAGGGCCGACGGTGCCGAGCCGCCGACCGCTCAGCCGGATCAGGACTCCTCGACGACCGAACTGATCACGCGCTACCGGGCGGCACACGGCCACTGACCGGACCGTCGCGATCAACTCACCGGCCACGTGGCGGGTGAGAAATGCCTCGGCCGAACGCCCGATATGTACCACTAGACGGTCGGACGAGGGGGGCATGGGCGACTGCTGTCCACCAATGAGCCGCATGTGGCGATCCTGTGTGGCGCCGGTCACACCAAGCGTTCGAACGCTTGCACTGGGTTGACCAGCCGTTACGATCTGTGGCTTGTCTTGCCGGGTCCGAGGCACACCGCTTCGGTGCAACGAGGCGAGGAGGCGGCAACAGTGGCGATGGCGATGGAGGTCCCCGTCCGGTGGGCCTCGCGACGCCGACGCGGATTAGCTTTCGAGGTCGTGGCCGGTGCGGTAGCGATCGCGATCGTGGTGACACAGCTGCCGCACATCGCGCACACCATGTCCACCTACAGCGCGTTCTGGCTGATGCTCGCGGTTTCGCTGCTCGCCGGCACGCAGGCGTTCGTCGCGGCGAAGCCGCCCGGGCGTGCGCCCATCGTCATCTGCCCGACGATCTGCTTCACGTTTGCGATCCAGCTCTGTTGGGGGCTCGGGCCGGCCATCGTCGCGCAAACCGCCGCCGTCGCGGTCGGTGCGGCCCGGCTGCGCGCCGGATTCCGCGGCGCGGCGTGGGCATCAACACATTTCGCCCTGTCGTTCGCCGCCGCGGCGCTCGTGCTGTGGATCGGCGATGCAGACCCGTTCCATCACGACGCGACCAACTTCGTCATCGACGATGCGCTGTCGGTGGCCGGGGCGGTCGCCGCGTGGCTTGTCGCGTACGGACTCCTGGACGCAGCCAAGGCTCGCATCCAGACACCGCGCCGCCGACATACCTTCGGCGGATACGCCACCACCAACCAGACCCTGTTCAACGCCGCGCTGTTGCTGCTCAGCCCCGCGCTCGCCATCACCGAACACGTCGACGCCGGCTTCGTCCCCCTGGTCTTCGTTCCGCTCTACGCGGTGCACCGCATGGCAAAGCTTTCCGCCGAGCGCGACCTGGCGGCCCGGCTGGATCCGCTCACCGGCCTCGCGAACCGCAACGGGTTGCGCCATGGTCTCAACCGGATCTCCGCCGAGTGCGCGGCCGACGAGGGGTCGACGCGACGGGCCACTCTGCTCGTCCTCGACCTCGATCGCTTCAAGCAGGTCAACGACGCGCTCGGACACGACGTCGGCGACCAGTTGCTGATCGCGGTCGCGGAACGGTTGCGAGCGTTGCGGACCCCGTCCGGCACAGTGGCTCGGCTCGGTGGCGACGAGTTCGCCATCCTTACCGCGACGCGCGATGTCGGCGACGGACATGCCCTCGCCGAACGAGTCGTCGCCGCACTCGCCGAACCCGTCAGCCTCGATGGGCTGCGCGTCGACGTGACCGCCTCGGTCGGCATCGCCGATCGCGACGACGAGGACATCGACTTCACGACGCTGATGCGTCGGGCCGATGTCGCGATGTACGACGCGAAGCAGCGCGGCGCCGCTATCGCGTCCTATCGGGCCGGCGTCGACAACAACTGCCCGAAACGACTCCGGCTGCTGACCGACTTCCGACACGCGTTGGAAACCAACGACCGCGAGCAGATCTCCATGCACTACCAACCGCAGGTCAACCTCGCGACCGGCGCGGTCGACGGCGTGGAAGCGTTGCTGCGCTGGCGACATCCGGCCTACGGGCCTATCGACACGCACGAACTGCTTGCCGTCGCCGAGCACAGTTCCGTCATGCACTTGCTCACGATGCGCGCGATCGACGACGTGGTGGCACAGGTCGGCGCTTGGCACGACGGCGGATTCGACCTTCGCGCGTCAATTAACGTCAGCGCACGCGACCTCTACAGCGACGACGTCATCTCCCATCTGGCATCCACGCTGGCGCGGCATCGCGTCGCACCGTCGCGGATCCAGCTCGAAATCACCGAGGGCGCGCTGCTCGCCGATCCCAGCCGCGCGATCGGCACGGTCAACCGGATCCGCGCGCTGGGCGTGGCGATCTCGCTCGACGACTTCGGCACCGGCTGCTCGTCACTGCAGCACCTGCGGAAGCTGCCGATCACCGAGATCAAGATCGACGGTACGTTCGTCGCCGGTATGGCCGACAACCACGACGACGCCGCGATCGTACGGTCAACCGTCGACCTCGCTCGGGCGCTCGGCATGCGTACCGTGGCGGAGGGCGTCGAGAACGAGTACACCCGTCAGCTGCTCGCCGACGCCGGCTGTACCCTCGCCCAGGGCTGGCTCACCGCACACCC
The DNA here is from genome assembly GCA_035713725.1 of Micromonosporaceae bacterium. Taxonomy (GTDB): domain Bacteria; phylum Actinomycetota; class Actinomycetes; order Mycobacteriales; family Micromonosporaceae; genus DASQPR01. The sequence goes on along the minus strand of DASTMZ010000216.1, from coordinate 7,018 downwards.
GATGCCGGCCGCCGAGATCAGCGCGTGGCTCACCGACAACCTGACCGCCGCGGCCGACCGGTCGATCGGAGACGTCGATCCGGCGACACCGGTGCCGGACGATGTCCGCGCGCCGGAGCCGACCCAGCAGGCCTGACCGGCGCCGTCTGAGTCAGCGCGCCAATCCGTTGTGGCGCACGGTGTCCGAATAGAACACCGCGCTGTCCTTGAACGTCCGCTGTTGCGTGTCGAAGTCCACGTACGTGATACCAAAACGCTTTGCGTAGCCGTACGCCCATTCGAAGTTGTCCATGAACGACCAGAGGAAGTAGCCACGCAGGTCGACCCCGGCGGAGATCGCGGCGTGCGCGGCGGCAAGATGGTCGCGCAGGTATGCGACTCGTTGGACGTCGCGCACTCGACCGTCCGGGTCGAGCGTGTCCGCGAAGGCGGCGCCGTTCTCGGTGACGGTCATCGGCTTGCCGTAGTCACGGTGCAAGCCGACGAGCAGTTCCTGCAGCCCACCCGCGTCGATCGGCCATCCCATCGCGGTCTTCGGCCCGGGCATCTCGAGGAACTGTACGTCCTCGCAGCCGGGCCACGTCTCGCCCGCGCCGTCGCCGTGGCCGTGGCCGTCGACGCGAGCCCGCACACCCACGCCGTCGTAGCGCGCCACGACCATCGGGTTGTAGTAGTTCACGCCGAGTGTGTCGATCGGTGTCGCGATGATGTCGAGGTCGCCGTCGTGCACGTGCGACCAATCGCTGCACTCGGCGGTGAACGCCCGCACGTCGTCCGGATAGGAACCGCGGAACAACGCGTCGAGCCACAGCCGGTTCTGTAGGCCGTCGACCTTCCGTGCGGCCGCCGCGTCCGCGGGCGATGCGCTCGCGGGGCGCACCACCGCGGGGTTGAGCGTGATCGAGACCTGCGCGGTCGACGGCAGCACGGAACGCAGCGCCAGAGTGGCGAGACCGTGCCCGAGCAGGAGGTGGTGCGCGGCGCTCAACGCCTCGGCACCACTGGTATGTCCCGGGGCGTGTACGCCGGCGCCGTACCCGAGGAACGCCGAGCACCACGGTTCGTTCAGCGTTGTCCACAACGAAACTCGGTCGGCGAGCGCGGCCGCGGTGATGGCGGCGTACTCGGCGAAATACTGCGCGGTGTCGCGGTTCGTCCAGCCGCCCTTGTCCTGCAACGCCTGTGGCAGGTCCCAGTGGTAGAGCGTGACGACGGGCGTGATGCCCGCCTCGAGCAAGCGGTCCACGAGGCGTGAGTAGAAGTCGAGTCCGGCACGGTTCGGCGCGCCGGTGCCGTCGGGGACGATGCGCGGCCACGCTGTCGAGAACCGGTAGGCGTGCAGGCCGAGTTCGGCCATCATCGCGATGTCCTCGCCGAACCGGTGATAGTGGTCGACCGCGACGTCGCCGTTGTCGCCGTCGGCCACCTTGCCGGGCGTGTGGCTGAAGGTATCCCAGATCGACGGCGTACGGCCGTCCTCGTCCGGTGCGCCTTCGATCTGGTACGACGCGGTCGCGGTACCCCACCGGAACCCGTCCGGGAACGTGAGCCGATCGATGGTTGCCTCCGCGGCCCAGGCCTTCGCCCCCGCGGTCGACTGCTCTGCCGAGGTCATCTCCGTCGACGTCATCGGACCGCCCAGATCGGCGGATGTGCGCGCTGCATGGGAAATCCTCCAGAACATGGTCGTCATCGGATGCCCGGCCACGTTGCCGGCCGCGTTCGAGCGCGGTTCCGACCGGCGGGCCGGCCGCGGTCGAGCGCGGTTCCGGCCGGCGGCAAGGCGCCACCGCCGGCCGGAACTGATGCGCGTTGCGGATGGATCAGACGGCGGGCTTCAGCTGCAGGATCACGTACTCGACCTGGGCCTGGTTCGGCGACGGGTCAATGTACGAGTTGTCCTTGGTCGGCCAGCCGGTGTAGTTCTTCGTGCTGTACTCGAACCAGCCCGCGCCGTAGAGAAGCGGGATGACCGGCATCTGCGTGGACACGATGGTCGCGACCTTGTTGATCGCGGCCTGTTGCGCGTCCGGCGTTGCGGCCGCTGCGAACTCGGCAAGCGCCGACTGCGTCGCCGCGTCGTTCCACCGGCCCTGGTCGCCGGAGGCGGTGCTGCCGCTGACCAGGTTGAAGTCCAGCCAGCCGTCGTACTGGGTGTAGGCGGTCGGACCGCCCGCGCCCCAGTGGATCGCGCTGTCGAAGGTGCCCGCCGACAGGTCGTTGTTCCACTGGTCCGGCGTGACGCCGTTGACCTTCACGTCGAAGCCGAGTGGCTTCAGGTTCTGCGCGATGATCTGTGCGTCCGCATAGTAGTCGGTGTACGAGGTCGGGTCCTCGACCGCGAACGACACTTCCTTGCCGCCCTTGGCCCAGATGCCCTTGCTGTCCTTGGCGAAGCCGCCGGCCGTCATGATCGAGTTGACCTTGTTCGCATCCGGGGTCGGCGCGAGGTCGCCCGCCATGCTCTGCGGCACGTTGGCCTGGAAGTTCGGCAGCAGCAGGCCGGACGACGAGGTGGCCGGCGGCTCGTAGCCGGTCTCACCCTGCGTGGAAAGCTGCTGACGGTTGATGCCGGCGCTGACCGCGAGCCGCACTGCCTGCTCGCTGAACGGCCACTTCGTCACGTTCGGGATCAGCACCACGGTGTTGGTCGCCGGGAAGAAGTAGTGGTTGTGCGCCGGGTCCTTGGCGACGAAGTTCTTCTCGATGTTGTTGATGTTGTTGCCGCCGTAGTCGATTTCGCCGTTGGACATCGCGGTCAGCGCCACGTCGTTCGACGAGTACGCCGGGAAGCTGATCCTCGGCACGCTCGGCGTCCCGCCCCAGTAGCTCGGGTTCGCCTTCAACGTGAAGCCCTGCGCGGTGAACTTGTCCATCAGGTAGGGCCCGGTGCCGATCGGGTTCGGGTCGGTCCACGTGGCGGGGTCGGACTGCTGGCTCCACACGTGCTTCGGCACGATCCACGTCTGGCCGGCGATCGCGTAGATGTTGGTGAACTCGGGCGCGGAGAACGAAATCGTCACACTGTTCGTGCCGCTGGTCGTCGCGCCGGTGATGGGTACGCCGTCGTAGTTCAGCGCCTTGTTCTGCTGCATCAGGGTGAACGTGTAGGCGACGTCGTCCGCGGTGAACGGCTGTCCGTCGCTCCACTTCACGCCGTCGCGCAACGTGAACGTGATGGACTTGCCGTCCGTGCTCCACGTGTAGCTCTTCGCGAGCCACGGATAGGTCTGGCCGGCCTTGGTGTTGTTGAACTGCATGAGCGGCTCGTAGAACAGCGCCAACGCGTTCTGGCTCTTGCCCGTGCTGGTCGCCGCGAACGGGTTGAATGTCTGGGTGAAGTTCGGCTGCGGGTTGTTCTCGACGACGAGCGTCTTGCCGCTGCCGGACGCCTTCGAGCCGGTGGATTTGGTGCTGCTGCCGCACGCCGCGACGCCGAGGGCGACGACGCCCACGACGGCGAACCCGGCGACGGCTCGGGTGAGTGCACTGGTTCCGCGAAGCATTCTGACTCCGTTAGCGTTCGGTCGGCACGTGCCGACGGTCGGGGTCAAGCAAGTCGGTGTGATATGTCGGAGTTACCTTGGGGCGCGGCGGCTCGGGACACGACCGCCACCGCGGCAACGTCGACTCGACGCTCCCGTGTGTGGGTATCGGGAAAGATGTGGTACGAATTCCGGGGATGTGGCACGTCAGTTCATAGGCGCTCCTGTCTCGCGCCCGAGCGCGTGGGCGTGACCGTTTGCCCCGCTCACGCCGTCGGCGTGCAGCCAGCACGCGCTCTGGTGGGCGTCCGCGGTCGGGAACATCGGCGGTGCCTGGTCGCGACAGATGGGCATCACGAACGGGCACCGCGGATGGAAGCGGCAACCACTCGGCGGCGCCACCAGCGACGGTGGTGCGCCACGGTCGCCGAGACGCACCGGCACGCCGGCGTCGGGATCCGGCGCGGCCGACAACAGCAGCTGCGTGTAGGGGTGCGACGGTTCGTCGGTGACCCGTTCCGCGGGACCGGACTCCACGATCCGGCCCGCGTACATCACGACGATGATGTCGGCCAGGTAGCGCGCTGACGCGATGTCGTGCGTCACGTAGAGGATCGCGAGGCCCTCACGGTCACGCAGATCGGCCAGCAAGTTCAGCACGCCGAGCCGGATGGAGACGTCCAGCATGGACACCGGCTCGTCGGCGAGCAACACCTTCGGGCGCACCGCGAGCGCGCGGGCGATGGCGACCCGCTGGCGTTGCCCACCGGACAGCTCGTGCGGGTACTTGTCGATGAACTGGTCGGCCGGCTCCAACGCGACGCGTCGCAAAAGCGACTTGACGGACTCCTCGACGTCGTCGCCGGCGTACCCATGGATCTTCAGGGGCCGGCTCAGGATGTAGCGCACGTCATGCACGGGGTTGAGCGACGCGAACGGATCCTGCAGCACGAGCTGCACCTGCGCACGATAGCTGCGACCGACGGAGCGACGTGAGTCCACGCGCGCTCCGTCGAGTCGCAACTCCCCCGCCGTCGGTGTCGTGGTCCGGGCGAGCAACCGCGACACAGTGGACTTGCCCGAGCCGCTCTCGCCGACCACCGCGGTCACCCGACCACGGTGCAGTGCCAGCGAGACCCCTTCCGCGGCGCGCACCACGCCGGACCGTGCAAAACGTTTGGTCCGCACGCGGTAGTGCTTGGACATGTCCACGGCCTCGAGGACCGGCGTCGCGTCGTCGCTCATGCCTGGGCCTCCGTCGTGGTCGTCGCTCCGACACGGGCCGAGGCGGCGTCGTGGGTGAGCGCGAGTTCCGCCGGTACGGCGTGTGCCGAGTCGTGCAGCCAGCAGCTGACGTCCCGGGTTCCGAACGCGTCGGCAAGGCGCAGCATCGGCGGGTGGTCCACGGCGCATTCCGGCATCGCATGCGCGCACCGAGGGTGGAACGGGCAACCGGACGGTACGTGCCGCAGATCGGGCGGTGACCCCTTGATGCCGGTCATCGCGATGCGCGGTCCGTGCAGCGCGGGAAACGAGTTCAGCAGCCCATATGTGTACGGGTGCCGCGGCGCACGGAACAGGGCCTTGGCCGGCGCCCGCTCGACGATCTCGCCCGCGTACATGACCGCGATCGTGTCGGCGAGCTCGATCAGCAACGACAGGTCGTGCGTGATGAAGATGACCGTGAAGCCGAGCTTGTCGCGCAGGTCCATGAGTTGCTCGAGGATCTCGCGCTGGATCACCACGTCCAACGCGGTGGTCGGCTCGTCCATGATGAGCAGCTGCGGATTGAGCGCGATGGACAGCGCGATCATGACGCGTTGCCGCATGCCGCCGGACAGTTCGTGCGGGTAGCTGCGCAACCGATCCGCGGTGATGCCGACCATGTCGAGCAGCTCGGCGGCGCGGTCACGGCGAGCCTGTCGGCTCATCTGCGGTAAGTGCGCGGCGAGCACGTCGTCGAGCAGCTTGCCGACGGTGAACACCGGGTTCAACGCATGCAGCGCACTCTGGAACACCACCGCGATCTCGGACCACCGCACCGAGCGAATCACCGACTTGTCGTCGGAGAGCAGGTCGACGGCGCGCGGCGTCGGGGAACCATCGGTGCGCGAATAGAACGTGGCGTCGCCGGCCACGATCACGCCGGGGTCGCGAAGCAGCCGCGTCACCGCGTAGGCGAGCGTGGACTTGCCGCTGCCGCTCTCGCCGGCGATGCCGAGCACCTCACCGCGACGTACGGTCAGGTCGACGTTCGCGACCGCGTGCACCGCGTTCGGCCCGATGCCGTAGTCCACCGACAGCCCGCGGATGTCGAGCACCGCGTCGTGCACCGGTGCCGTGTTGACGGCGGCGCGTGGCGCGTGGATGAACTCGAGGTTGGTCACCGGTCCACCTCCACGATGGCGGCCGGCTCGGCGATTGTCGTGGACGCGGCACGGTTGCGTCTGGTCACCGGCGTGAACCCAAGCTGCGGCGTACGGGGCACGCCGGCCCGCTTGGCGACCTTGCGCGACAGGCCGGCCGCGCGCAGGCGTGGGTTGATGAACTCGTCGATGCCGAAGTTGATGAGCGCGAGGCTGGTGCCGAGTAATGCGATGCACAGGCCCGGCGGTACGTACCACCACCATTGCCCGGACACCACGGCCTGGCCTTGGGTCGCGTCGAACAGGATCGATCCCCAGCTCCAGTTCACCGCCGGGTTCAGGACGCCGAGGAAGCCGAGCGCCACGTACGTCCCGATCGCGTACAACACGGTGAACAGGAACGACGCGGCGAGGATGGCGACCAGGTTCGGCACCATCTCGGACATGATGATGCGCCAGGTGCGCTCGCCGCTGATCCGGGCCGCCTCGACGAAGTCCCGGTTGCGCAGCGACAGCGACTGCGCGCGCAGCACGCGTGCCCCCCACGCCCAGCCGGTCAACGCGATCACGCCGCCGACCAGCAGGTCGTTCGCGGAGTCACCCTTCGGCAGGAAGCTGCCGACCACGATCAGCAGCGGCAGCGCCGGCAACACGAGGAACACGTTCGCGATCATGGACAGCACGTCGTCCACCCAGCCGCCGACATATCCGGCGGTGATGCCGATGACGATCGACAGAATCGTGGCGATCGCTCCGGCGAGGAACGACACCACCATCGTGGGCCGCGCGCCGACCAGCAGCTGCGACCAGATGTCCTGGCCGAGTTGCGTCTGGCCGAGCCAGTGGTGCGTGCTCGGGTCCTGCGTAGTGGATACCACGATCTTGCCCGGGTCGTACGGTGCGAGCCACGGTCCGATGATCGCCAGGATCACGAAGAGGCCGAGCAGCACGAGGCCGACGATCATTTTCGGCGAGCGCGGCAGCCACGCGACGCGACGTTTGCGCGTGACTTCCGGAGCCTCGCCTTCGACCGGGGCGTTGGCGAGATCGACGACCGTCGTGACCATCGGCTCATGCCTCCTGGCGGGTGCGCGGGTCGAGGAACACGTAGACGACGTCGGCCAGCAGGTTCGCGGCGAGCACGACGAACGTGATGATGAGGAAGAT
>DASTMZ010000215.1:0-27537 GCA_035713725.1 Micromonosporaceae bacterium | reverse complement strand
CGGCGCGGTGACCACGACATCAATCGCGCCTCGGCCGTTCGCGAGGCGGGTCCGCGCCCGCGGTGCGATCCTCGTCGGCCTCGCGGTCGGAACGCTCGCGATCTCCGGCATCGCCACCGCCAGCGGCGACGCCATGCCGGGCAACCCGCTCTACGGACTCAAGCGCTCCCAGGAGACCGCTCAGTTGGCACTCGCCGGCTCGCCGGTGAACAAGGGCCAGCTCTACCTGAGCTTCGCGAGCAAGCGGTTGTCGGAGGCACTCGGCAGCGCAAATGCCAAGCAGTTCGGGAGCTTGCTGGCCGACATGGATACCGAGACGCAAGACGGCGCGCTGCTGTTGCTCACGTACGCGATCACCCATCACGACCAGCGGGCGCTGCGCACCGTCGTGGACTTCTCTGCTCGCCAACACACGCAGATCAACGGCATCTTGGGCGACATGTCGCGGGATGACCCGCGCCGCGATTACCTGCTGCAGTCGAGAACCCTGCTCGACAAGGTGGACCTCAGATCGGACGCCGTGTCGGCGGGTATCGACTGTCCCGGTGAGCACGTCATCGGGTCGTACCCGTACGGGCCGATCCTCGCGCAATGCACGCCCCCGACCGGGACGGGTACTCCAAGCGGACCGTAGTTCCAACTGCCAGTGGCATGAAGGATGTGGGCGCCCGGCTCAGGTTGGGCGCCCACAGTTTGCCTTCCGCGACCAGGCAAGTCCGATGTCGGGCGAACACTGTCCGCACCGGACGATGTCGGTGCATAGCGGGCGGTCTAGGCTCGATGTGGCAACAGTCCGACTTGACGGTGAGTCGGCGCCACCATGGCTCTCGGCCAGTTCATTTCGCCACGCGTACACGAGAGGGCAGCGACGTGATGGACGAATCGGGTCCGCCGACGGCGAGCGCCGGGGCGGGCGACGAGACGCACGTCCTCGGCGGTCGCGTCGTCGCCGCCTATTCGGCGGCCGCTCCGGAGCTCGAGGCGGCGCTAGCGGTGCCGATGGATCCGCAGGCCGCCGCGTTCTTCGATGTGGACAACACGATGCTGCGGGGTGCGTCGCTCTACTGGTTTGCCCGCGGCATGGCCACTCGCGACTACATCAAGACCACCGACATCCTGCGGTTCGGCTGGAGCCAGTTGAAGTTCCGCGTGCTCGCCGCCGAGCGACCCAACGACATGGCCAGCGCGCGCGCCGCCGCCCTGGCGTTCGTCAAGGGCTGGCCGGTCCGCAAGCTCGAAGCGTTGTGCGAGGAGATCTTTGACGAGCTGATGGCCGAACGGATCTGGTCCGGCACGCTCGCGCTCGCTCAGCTACATCTGGCCGCCGGGCAACGGGTCTGGCTCGTGACCGCCGCTCCAGTCGAACTCGGTCGGGTGATCGCGGATCGGCTCGGCCTTACTGGTGCGCTCGGCACCATCGCGGAGATCGACAACGGCGTGTTCACCGGACGCCTCGTCGGCGACCTGTTGCACGGACCGGCCAAGGCCGAAGCGGTCAAGGAACTGGCCGACCTTCATCGGCTCGACCTCTCGATGTGCACGGCGTATAGCGACTCGATCAACGACGTACCCATGCTGTCCACCGTCGGCCATGCGGTCGCGGTGAACCCGGACAGCCGTTTGCGCCGCGAGGCACGCCGCCGCGGCTGGGAGACGCGCGACTTCCGGACCGCGCGGAAGGCCGCGAAGATCGCGGTGCCAGCGGCACTCGGCGTCGGCGTTGTCATCGGCGCGGCGACGACCGCGGCTGCGTTGCGCCGCCGCGACATCGAGCCGGACTGATCCGGCGGAGCGACCCAGCGGTCAGAACGCATCCGGCCGGCGGGCCAGCAGCTCGTGCAGGGTCTGCTGGATGATCTCGCGAACCTGGTCCGCAAGGTTGAAGACGACCATCGGATCGTCGGCGTGGTCGCGCAGGTGTTCGGTCTCGACCGGCGGGCAGAACTCGATCAGCCACTTGGACGGCAACGGAATCAGGCCGAGCGGACCGAGCCAGGGAAACGTCGGCGTCATCGGGAAGTATGGGATGCCGAGCAGTCGCGCGAGCGGCTTGATGTTGCCGAGCAGCGGGTAGGTCTCCTCGGCTCCCACGATCGCCGCGGGCACGATCGGCGTACCGGTGGCCAGCGCCGCCGAAACGAACCCGCCGCGCCCGAACCGCTGCAACTTATACCGGTCGCGGTAGGGCTTGCCGACGCCCTTGAATCCCTCCGGGAATACGCCGACCAGCTCGCCACGGCGCAGCAGTCGCTCGGCATCCGGCGCACAGGCCAACGTGGCACCCGACTTGCGCGCAAATTCGGACATGAACGGCATCCGAAACACCAGATCCGCGCCGAGAAGCCGGAGGTCGCGCCGGATCTGTGGTTCGACGTGTACGGCGTGCGTGAGCATCAGCGCGTCCAGCGCGATCGTGCCGGAGTGGTTCGCCACCACGAGACCCGCGCTGTCCAGTGGCACGTTCTTCGCGCCGGACACCTCGACCCGGAACCAGTCGCGGTAGAGGAAATGCAACATGGGCTGCAGCAGGTTGTCGTTGAGTTCCGGATCGAAGCCGAATTCGTCGACGTCGTACTGACCGGTCAGCCGCCGCCGCAGGAATGCGAGCGCGCCGGCGACACGAGCATCCCAGATGTCCAGCTCGTCGAGGTCCGACGCATAAGACCCGCTGAGCGGTGGCTCGGTGCCACGGACAACTGCGTCATCCCGGCTGCGTGAACGTGTTGTCGCGGCAACCGGATCGGCGGATCGGACCGAGCGCTCGGCCGCCTCAGACCGCGCCGTCCGCTTGGTCGGGGCGGACTTGACCGGTCGCGTGGGCGAACCCGACCGCGTGCCACGGGCGCCACCCTGCGTCGGGGCGGACTTCGCTGCTCGGGTCGTCGAATCCGACCTTCTGGCACCGGCGCCCGGCGCCTGCGCCGGCGCGGACTTCGCCGCTCGCGGGGCGGACTTGGCTGCTCGCGCCGGAGAATCCGATCGTCTGCCGCGCGCCGCGTCCGCACTCGTTGCACCGCGTGCCGTGGCGGACTGACTGGCGCCCTGGCGTGTTGCGTTGCGCGCCGTGTCGTCAGCGGCCATCGCCACCATCGCCCTTCGAAGAATCGCGGCCGGGCAGGCGTCCGGCAATTATTCGCTCGCCGGCCCGGACCCGGGCCGAGATGCCGGCGCGCACTTGGCGGATCTGACTCAGCAGCACCGACTCGGCGGCCCGGATCGCGTCGGCGGGCAGCGGCCCGTCGTCCGCGTGCGCCCGCAGGAAGTCGTCGAACGCCGCCACCGTGCTGCGCGGCTCGAATCCGAACTCGTCGACCAGCGCAGACGTGTCCACCACGCGACCGTGGACGAACAAGTCCAGCTGGTCGAGGCTGAAGTCACGGGGCCCGAAACCGCGGGCGAACCCGGCCAACGCGGACATGCCCGGCTCCGGCACCGGGAACGCGAGCCGGCCGGCCCGGCGGACCGCCTGCGACAGAGTGATCGTGCCGGCACCCGCGACGTTGAACGTGCCGGGATGGTCGCCGATCACAGCGCGATGCAGGATCTCCAGCGCGTCGTCGGCATGAACGAATTGCAGTCGCGGATCGCGGCCGAACACGGTCGGCACGACGGCTTGGCTGAAGTAGCGCGTGAGCGTGGTGTTGGCCCGCTCGCCGATGAACGGCGCGAAACGCAGCACGGTCGCGGACACGTCCGGCCGGCGGCGCCGGAAGCCTCGTACGTAGCCCTCGATGTCCAGCACATCGCGGGCGTACCCACCACGGGGCACGGCACGCGGCTCGGTCGACTCGGTGAACACCGCCGGGTCACGGAACGAGGCGCCGTACGCCGCGGTCGACGACCGTACGACGACCTTGCGCAGATCCGGTGCCTGTTGGCATGCGGCTAACAGCTGCATGGTGCCAATGACGTTGTGTTCCTTCATGCCCGCGCGCCCGCCCGTGTGCGGATCGGAGGCCGAGGCAATGGCGAGATGTACGACCGCCGAGATCCGTTCCGCGATCAGTAGCTTCGCCGGCTCGGGGGTACGGATGTCTGCGCACACCACCCGTACCCGTGCCGGCAGTAGTGCGGCGACCTCGGCGGACGGCGGGGCGGCGTCGATGCCGATGATCTCTTCGATGCGCGGATCCTCGGCGAGACGCGCGGCGACCGCGGCGCCGAGATATCGGGCCACACCGGTGACGAGTACGACTCGCGGCACCTCGTGGTGCGACGCGGCGGCAACCGGCGACCCCGCAGTGGCGGGCGGTACGTCGACGATCGCCGCTGCCGTCACCGCCGCCGACGCGACGAGTCCGTTGGTGCCGCTATATCCGTTCGGTCCGCCAAGTCCGACCGAGCCATCGACGCGCGCCGCCCCGAGGTCGGCGCGGCCCGCATCGACGTCGGCTCGGGCCGGCGCGAATTCGGCGCGGGGCGTCGCGAAGGCGGCGTGATGAGTCGCGACCAGACCACCGACGATTGGCGGCCGGCCGTTGTCCGGCGCGTCGCCATGGGCCGGTGCCGTCGTGGCGTCGCCTGTCACGTCTCGCCTCCGCGGATCGCGGGTGTCGTCGTGGTGTGATCGCGACGGTGGGGTCTGTCCGCGAGTCTCCCGAGGACGGACGGCGGTCGCAACTGGTGCCGAACGCGGGACTGCACGAAACCTTCAGCACACCGGGTCGCCGGGCAGCTGTGGCACCGACGGCCCGGTGTGGCCCTGGGCTCCGGCGGACCGGGCGGTCCGTCGGGGCGCGAAATGCCGGCGCGGGCCGGCTCGCGCCTTACTTGCCGAGACGACGACGCTGGACGCGGGTCTTTCGCAGCAGCTTGCGGTGTTTCTTCTTGGCCATCCGCTTGCGGCGCTTCTTGACCACTGAGCCCATACGACGTCCCCTTAACACAACGGTCGGCCGCGGTTCCGGCCAAGCCGGCCCGCGTGCCGCAAATGCTAGATGGTTGGCCGCCTGGTCCGTCCGCTGCGCTTCCACCAGAAGGTGGGCGCGTGACATCGCGCGGCGGCGACCATGTCAAGGGTAGTCGTAGCTGACGTGGCGGGCCACCGCGCCCCCCTCGCATCGCCTGGTGGCCAGCCCGGCGCAACGCCGTGGTCAGGCGGTCTCCTGGAATGCCTCGCGGAGATAGGTGTGTACGGCGTGTTCGGGCACCCGGAACGAACGACCGACCCGCACCGCGGTGAGCTCGCCGGAGTGGACGAGTCGGTAGACCGTCATCTTCGACACCCGCATGAGCTCCGCGACCTCGGCGACGGTGAGGAACTTGACCTCCGCAAGCCTGGCGTCGGCACGTGGCGATCCGGCCATGGCCACCCCAACCCTGTCGTGCGCGCTATCGCCCGGCAGCGTTCCTGCACCCCGTGGGCCGATAACGTCGGTGTACCCAAGGACGTTACCGGGACGGGTGTGACTTGGGCGAAAGTTCCGAATTCTTGATCTCGGAAACGCGAAATTCGCTCTCGTGTTACTCGGTACCAGCGCGGCGCAGGCGGTCCGCTACTCGGTGCCAGCGCGGCGCAGGCGGTCCGCTACTTGGTGCCGGCTAGCGCGCGGAGGAAAAACGCCATGTTCGCCGGTCGCTCCGCGAGGCGGCGCATCAGGTAGCCGTACCACTGGTCGCCGTAGGGCACGTAGACCCGCATGGTGTAGCCCTCGGCGGCCAGGCGGCGCTGCTCGTCCGGCCGGATCCCGTAGAGCATCTGGAACTCGAACTCGTCGGGCGACCGATCGAACCATTTCGCTCGGTCCTCACCGATGGCGACCAGCCGTGGATCATGGGTGGCGAGCATCGGGTACCCGGGTCCGGACATGAGGACGTTCATGCACCGTACGTAGGACTTGTCGACATCGAGCTTCGACTGGTACGCCACCGACTCCGGCTCCTTGTACGCACCCTTGCACAGCCGGACGCGTTGACCTTCCTGAGCAAGCTCGCGGCAGTCCGCCTCGGTCCGGCGCAGGTACGCCTGGACGACGGCACCCGTCGATGGAAAGTCGGTTCGCAACCGGCCCAGCAGGTCGAGGGTCGAGTCGGTCGCGGCGTGATCCTCCATGTCGAGCGTCACGGTGGTCCCCGCGGACGTAGCGGCGGCACAGATCGCGCGCGCGTTCGCCTCGGCGAGCTTCTCGTCGAATTTCTGACCAAGCGCGCTGAGCTTCACGCTGACCTCGGCCGCGCCGGACAGCCCCGCGTCGGTCAACTCACCGAGCAGCTTGACGTATTCGTCGCGGGTGCGTTCCGCCTGATCCGCGGTGAGCGTGTCCTCGCCGAGATAGTCGAGGGTCACCCTCAGCCCGTCGCCGACCAACTCCTTCGTCACCCGCAGCGCGTCGCCCGTCCGCTGCCCCGCAACGAACCTGCGCACCACCTCCCGGCTGATCGGCGCCGTTTCGACGAGACGCGACACGCGCGCCGAACGGGCCGCGGCGAGGATGACCGAACGGAGCATGTGCCGAGGGTAACGCCAGGGGCTGGATTCTGCCGGTCCGGTGTCACACGCGTGTCATGGCGCGGCACGAGGCGGCGCACGCCGCCGTTACCGACTACCTTGGACGGGTGAACTTCGACGCGTACGCCCAACGAGCGGTCGCTCTCGTCAACAGCCAGCTGGCCAGCGTGACCGACCTGCGGGCGATTCACGCGCTGGCCGGTTGGGACAGTGCGGAGCCGGCCGAACGCGACCTGATCGCATATCGCCGCGTGCAGACCCGGCTGCGCGAGGTGTTCGAGATGGGCACCGCGAAGCACGACGTCGAGGCGGTGACCGCCATCAATGCGCTCCTCGAGACGCATCCGGTGCAGCCGCGCATTTCCGGTCACGACACGAGCGACTGGCACATGCACGTGACCGGTCGGGGCGCGATGGCCAGTGCCGAGTTCCTCGCCGGCGCAATCTGGGGCCTGGCCGTGTGGCTGTGTGAATACGGCAGCGAGCGGTTCGGTGTCTGCGCCGACGATCGGTGCGGCAACGTCTATCTCGACACCTCGTCGAACTGCTGCCGGCGGTTCTGCTCGGAGCGGTGTGCGACGCGGTCGCACGTCGCCGCGCATCGGGCGCGGAAGCGCGCGGCCGGAGACGAGGTTGCGGTGGTCGGCGCCGAGATGGCCGCGTTGGCTAATTAAAGCCGGGGTACGCCGCGTTTGGGGCGCCGCGGTTCGAACGGCGTCAGACGTCGACGGTCGACAGGTGCGCGCGGGCGAAGCGGAGCGATTCGGCAAGATCGGCCTGACGGTCGGCGCGGCTCAACGCTCGCCGTGTAGTGACCTCGACGGCTACCGCGCCGGAGAACCCGCGCTGGTGCAACGACTTCAGGAGCGGCCCGCACGGTTGGTTGCCGCGGCCGGGCACCAGGTGTTCGTCGCGCGGCTCGCCGGTGCCGTCGCCGAGGTGCACGTGGACAAGCTGTTTGCCCATCTTGTCGGCCATCTCGAACGCCTCCCGCCGCGATGCCGCGCAATGCGACAGGTCGAGCGTGTAGGCGGCGTAGCCGACGTCGGTCGGGTCGAAGCCGGGCGCGTACGGCACGAACAGCCGGCCCGCCATCCGTACCGGGAACATGTTCTCCACGGCGAAGTGGACCGACCCGTACGCCATCGACAGCTCTTCGAGACCCTCGGCGAACCGGCGAGCGTAGTCGCGTTGCCAGGTAAAGGGCGGGTGCACCACGACGATCGGCGCACCGACCTGTTCGGCGAGCTCCGCCGACCGGCGCAGACGCTCCCATGGATCGGGGCTCCACACGCGCTGGGTGACGAGCAGGCACGGCGAATGTACCGAGCCGATCGGCATCCGGTAGTGCTCGGACAGCCCGCGGAGCGCGGAGATGTCCTGGCTGACGGCGTCCGTCCAGACCATCACCTCGACGCCGTCATACCCGAGCGTCGCGGCCATCTCGAAGCCCGCCGCGGTCGGTTCCGGGAACACCGACGACGTCGACAGCAGCACCGGTATCACGCCACCGACCTTATCCGCCCCGGTCACGCCTCAGCCGTGGTCGGCCCCGTCGCGCCCACACGTAAATGCCCTCGGTACCACGTACACCCGTATAGCCCGCCACCTCTCGACGGCGCCTGCGCTCGGCGGTGTGTTCGGCCGGGCCACCTTGCCGACCACGACCTAAATGCTTTGCCGTCGAGGTGGGCAAGGTGGCCGGCCCTAAACCGCAACCACTAGCTCTCCAGGACGTCCAACCGCCGCAAGATCACGCCTTCCCGCAACGCCCACGGACAGATCTGCAGTTCGTCAAGGTCAAACCGGTTCATGGCGACCTCGGCGACGATGCCACCGGCCAGTAGTTGTCCGGCGCGACGCGAGTCGACGCCGTCCATCTCCGCGAGCGCGTTGCTCGGGATGTGCCGGATGAATGCCAAAAGCTGGTGCAGACCGGTACGGGTGAGGTGCCGGATCGCGCGAGGTCCGGCGGCCGACGGCGCGGCGCCGGCCAGTCGCGCCAACGTTCGGAACGTCTTCGATGTCGCGATGGCCCGGTCCCAGCCGGATACGTCGGATGTCTTCAGGGCATTGTCGATCACGTTCTCGGCGTGTTCGTAAATCGCGTCGATCTCCTTGGCCCGCGGCGGATCGCTGGTCAAGAACTCCCGGGTCAGCCGTCCGGCGCCCAGTGGCAGTGACAGTGCGACAGTCGGCTCCTCGTCGATGCCGTGACCGATCTCCAGTGAGCCGCCGCCGATGTCGAGCACCAACAGGTTGCCCGCCGACCAGCCGTACCAGCGGCGTACGGCGAGGAACGTCATGCGCGCCTCGCCCTCGCCCGACAGCACGCGAAGCTCGACACCGGTCTCCTTGCGAACGCGGGCGAGTACGTCGGCGGAGTTGCGCGCGTCCCGTACGGCAGAGGTGGCGAACGCCAGCAGATCCTCGGTATCGAACTCGACGGCGGCATCCCGCGCCTGCCCGACCGACGCGACCAACGCATCGGCACCAGCCTTGGACAGCCGGCCGTCCTTGCCGATCTGTTCGGCAAGCCGCAGCACGGCCTTGACCGAATGCGCCGGCCACGGGTGCGCACCGAGGTGCGCGTCGACGACGAGAAGATGCACGGTGTTCGAGCCGACGTCGAGAACGGCCAGGCGCATGACACATACCGTATCTAGCCGAGGTGTGCATCGGTGACAGGTGGCGCGCCGTACGCTTGCCAGATGGGTACAACGGGCTCCGGCCGACGCAAGCGCTCTCGGTCGTACGACACGGTTGCGGCGATCGTGGACGTCGACGACAACCCGCGTGATCGCGAGGTGCCGCTCGACTTTCCGCGGGAGTACGTCGAGTTCGGCGATCCGGCCGATGCGGAGCACGTGATCCGTGCCGATGTCACCTGGCTGCTGTCCCGATGGACGTGCATCTTCGCGGCCGGCTGTCATGGCATCGTGGCCGGCCGGTCCGGCGACGGATGCTGCTCGCACGGCGCGTTCTTCACCGACGAGGACGACCAGAAACGGGTGCGCGCGGCGGCCCGGCGACTGACCCCGGAGACGTGGCAGCACTTCCGGCGTGGCTTCAAGAACTACACCGAGACGGACACGATCGACGGTACGGCGCCGGCACTGCGCACCGCGATCCGGCCGGACGGTCCGTGCGTCTTCCTGAACGACGCGGACTTCCCGGGCGGCGGTGGGTGCGCGCTGCACGGTCAGGCACTGCGCGACGGCGTACACCCGTTGGAATACAAGCCGGATGTCTGCTGGCAGTTACCGGTGCGTCGCGAACAGGAGTGGGTCACGCGACCCGACGGCACGAAGGTCTTGCTGACCGTGCTGGGCGAGTTCGACCGGCGCGGGTGGGGCGAGGGCGGTCACGACCTGCACTGGTGGTGTACGTCGTCGCCGGAGGCGCATGTCGGATCGAAGCCGATGGTCGAGGAATACGGCCCCGAACTCGTTGCGCTGATCGGTCAAGCCGCCTACGACGAACTGCACGAGATGTGTATGCGGCGGCTGAAGCTCGGCCTGGTTGCCGTACATCCGGCCACCGAGGCGGCCGACCAGACCGCGACGGAGGCCGCCGAGTAGCCGGCCGCATCGGCACGCCGAGCACCAACGCTCACGCCGAAGCGTCAACGCGTCAGCCCGCGCAGCTTGTCGGGGTTGAGCATCAGCCGGAGCCCGACGACGTGCGCACCGTTTACCTCGACCATGATCGCGCCGATCACCGCGTCGCCTTCCGTCGCGAGCAGAGCGGCCTCGCCGTTGATCGTGGCCACGGTCATCGTCACGTTCTGGGACTGCGGCTTGGCCATCACGCCGAAGAGCCAGCGCACCACGTTGTCCGCGCCGACCACCGGCCGGCGTGCCGCGGTCACCTTGCCGCCGCCGTCCGACCACATCGTCACGTCGGGTGCCAGCAACTCCATCATCGCGGCCATATCGCCGCCCGCCGCCGCATCGCGGAACCGTGCCACCACATCGGCTTGGGTCGCCGGATCCGTCGGGTATCGCGGTCGTCGCGCCTGAACGTGTTCGCGCGCGCGGTGCGCGAGTTGGCGTACCGCCGCGGGATCCCGGTCGATCAGCTCGGCGATCTCCTGCTGCCGGTAGCCGAAGACCTCACCGAGCACGAAGACCGCCCGCTCCAGCGGCGACAAGCTCTCCAACACGACGAGCATCGCCAACGACACCGAGTCGGCCATCTCGACCTCCTCCGTCGCGTCCGGACTCGTCAGCAACGGTTCGGGCAGCCATGGCCCGACGTACGTCTCGCGACGGGCCCGGGCTGACTGCAACTCGTTGAGCGCCAGGTTTGTCACCGTCTTCACGAGATACGCCTTCGGCGCGCGCACCTGGTCCGCATCGGTTCGCGCCCAGCGGAGCCAGGCCTCCTGCACGACGTCTTCGGCGTCCGCGACGCTTCCGGTCAGCCGATAGGCAACCGAGAACAGCAGCGGTCGATGGTCGGTGAACACATCGGTCGACATCTCCTCAGCCTGGCACAGCCTCGCGGGCCAGCGCGGCGAGTCCGTCCACCGCCGACGGATAACGCGGCCGCCAGCCGAGTTCGGACGCGGCGCGCTCGTTGCTGAGCGTGAGATTCGTCTTCAGGAATGCGCGCAGGTAGCTCATCGGCATGATCGCGGCCGGCACCGACAGTGGCTTCGGCGTGTGGAACTGCGCCGCGACCGCACGGGTGTGGTTGGCGAAGCTCATCGGTGTGTCGTCCGCGATGTTGTACGCGGTCCCCGGGCGCCCCCGTTCGATCGCTGCGAGGATGGCAGCCGCCGCGTCGTCGAGGTGCACCCACGGCAGTACGCGATGCCCACTCGTGATCGCCGGCAGCATGCGCTTGCGCAGCATGGTGACGACGTACTCGGTCGCGTCCGGTCCGTAGAACAGGCCGAAGCGAAGCGCGACACCGTCAATGCCGGGCGTCCCGAACGTCAGCTGCTCCTTCACGCGCATCGCAGCGACGTGCTCCTCGAGCGCTGGATCCGTTTGGCGCGGCGCGAACGGCGTGTCTTCGGTGACCGGCGTCGATCCGAAGTCGCGGAAGCCGTATCCGAACGCCATCGACTCGGCGATCATCTTCTTCGCGCCGACCTCGTGCGCCGCGTCGACCAAGTTGTGCATGCCGGTGGTACGCAAGAGATCCGTACCGGTCATGTCCTTGTTCCGCATGGGTGGTTTGGCGAGGGCGGTGGCGGCGTGGACGACGATGTCCGCCTGCCGGCCGCGGACCGCACGCATGACCTGATCGCGGTCGTTGAGGTCAGCGCGGATCTCGTTGTGTTCGCCCCGTCCGAGGCCCAGCACGGTATATCCGGCGTCGGACAACGTAGCGGCGATCCGGCGGCCGAACACGCCGCTCGCCCCGGCGAGGAGGACAGTTCGTTGATCAGTCATGACCGGTAGACCGGATGGCGCCGCCACGAGTGACATCGCGCTGGCCGCCGTGTGGCCAGGGTCACGCCGCACGGCCGGCGCGCCGAGATTTCCCGATCTTGTCACGCTCATGTCGTCAAACCGCCTCTGTTGACGACACTGGCGTTACAAGACCGTCGCGTGCCGGCCGATGGGCGGCCGGCGCGGCCCTTACCCCTCTGGCGAACCGCGGAACGTGCGTCGATAGGTGGCCGGCGCGACGCCGATCGCGGCGTGCAGATGTTGCCGCAGCGAGGTCGCGGTGCCGAAACCCGCCGCGGCCGCCACTCGGTCGATCGGCAGATCGGTCGTTTCCAGCAGCCGTCGGGCGTGCTCCACCCGCTGGTGGACGATCCAGCGTCCGGGACTCATGCCGGCCTCGGACCGGAAGCGGCGCGTGAACGTCCGTACGCTCATCCGCGCGTGCTTGGCCATCGCCTCGAGGTCGATGTTCTCGTGCAGGCGTCGGCTCGCCCAGGCCCGGGTGGCCGCGGTGCTCGCGTCAGCGGTGACCGGCACCGGACGCTCGATGTATTGCGACTGCCCGCCATCGCGCCAGGGCGCCACCACGCCACGGCGGGCCGCGCGGTTGGCGACCTCGCTGCCATGATCGAGACGGACCACGTGCAGGCACAGGTCGATGCCGGCGGACACCCCGGCGGAGGTAAGGATGTCGCCGTCGTCCACATAGAGCACGTCCGGATCGAGCTTCACGGCCGGGAACTGCGCGCGGAACAGGTCCGCCCATGCCCAGTGGGTGGTTGCCGGCCGCCCGTCCAGCAGTCCGGCCGCGGCGAGCACGAACGCGCCGGTACAGATGCTCATCACACGCGTACCCGGCTTGATCTGGTCTAGCGCCGCGCGGACCCGCGGGTCGAGTTCGGGCCGCATGTGCGGCGAGTCTTCGCCGTCAATTCCCGCCACGATGACGGTGTCCGCGCTGGCGATCTCCTCCGGCCCGTGGTCCGGAGTGATGGTGAATCCGGCCGAGCTGTGCACCGGACGGCCGTCTACTGTCACGATCCGTACGTCGTAGTAGCGCCATCGGTTCGCATCGCGCGCCCCGTGGAAGATCTGGGTCGGCACGCCGAGGTCGTACGCGACGGCCTCATCCAAGGCGAGTACGGCGACCCGGTGCATCCTCGGCGGCGTCCCCTCGAACGGAGCCCGCGTCGCCGGCGCGATTGCGGTCATGGCCGGATTCTTTCACATGATGGCATTCCAGCCACTGTCCGAAGGACGCCAATTTACGGATGATCGCTGCTGTGACCACGTTGATGCCCGTACCGACGGACCGGCGCCGCCGTACCCACCAGATCCATCGCGCCTGGTTCGTCGCGGGCGTGACGCTGATCGCGACCGTTGGCGCCGCCGGCTTCCGTGCCACGCCCGGCGTCATGATCGACCCGTTGCGGCAGGCGTTCGGGTGGTCGACCGCCGCCATCTCCGCCGCGGTCTCGGTGAACCTGCTGCTCTACGGCTTGACCGCGCCGTTCGCGGCGGCGCTGATGGAGCGCTTCGGGCTGCGGCGTGTGGTGGGTACGGCACTGCTGCTCGTCTCGGCGGGCAGCGGGCTGACCGTCTTCATGACGGCGAGCTGGCAACTGGTGCTCTGCTGGGGCGTGCTCGTCGGGCTCGGCACCGGCTCGATGGCGCTGGCGTTTGTGGCGACCGTGACGAGCCGCTGGTTCGTGCGGCACCGCGGTCTCGTCACCGGCATCCTGACGGCCGGTGGCGCAACGGGCCAACTGATCTTCCTGCCCATCCTCGCGCACCTAATCGCCACGCACGGCTGGCGCGCGGCGTCGCTGACGGTGGCCGCCGGTGCGTTGCTGGTGGCACCGATTGCCGCCTGGTTGCTACGCGACTACCCGGGCGACGTCGGGCTGACGCCGCTCGGCGGCACGTCCGAACAGGCGGTGCATCGGGTGCCACGTGCGCCGGGCGAGCCGGGGCCGGCACGACGCGCGCTCGCCGCGCTGCGCACGGCGTCGCACACCTCCGCGTTCTGGTTCCTGGTCGGTGGCTTCGCGATCTGTGGGGCAAGCACAAACGGATTGGTGGGTACGCACTTCATCCCGGCCGCCCACGACCACGGCCTGCCGCAGACCACGGCCGCGAGCCTGCTCGCGCTCGTCGGCATATTCGACATCGCGGGTACGGTCTTTTCCGGCTTTCTGACCGACCGCCTCGACTCACGTGTGCTGCTCGGGTTCTACTACGCGCTTCGCGGTCTATCGCTGATCGTGCTCCCGGATCTG
The DNA here is from genome assembly GCA_035713725.1 of Micromonosporaceae bacterium. Classification (GTDB taxonomy): domain Bacteria; phylum Actinomycetota; class Actinomycetes; order Mycobacteriales; family Micromonosporaceae; genus DASQPR01. The sequence continues at coordinate 13,405 of DASTMZ010000215.1, read as the reverse complement.
TTCGCCGGCTCGACTCATCCCTCGATGCTCGTGTTCATCGTGTTCTACGGTCTCGACTGGGTGGCCACCGTACCGCCGACCATCGCACTGTGCCGCCAACACTTCGGCGCGAACGGATCCATCGTGTTCGGCTGGGTGTTCGCGGCGCACCAGATCGGCGCCTCGATCGCCGCGGTCGGCGCCGGAATCATCCGTGACCAGTTGGGTACGTACACCGCGGCGTGGTACGCAGCGGGCTTCCTGTGCTTGTTCGCGGCCGTGTTCTCGCTGTTGGTACGGGCGCCGGGCGCGCCACGTCCGCGGTTCAGCGTCGCGTCGGCCTGACCCGAGTCGACGTCGCTTTCGGCGGGCCAACCCCGACTAACGACCTAAAGGTTGTTGGCCGCGCTGACGTCTGAAGTGGCATTTGTGTCCTCGAGACCGAGGTCGTCGCCGGTCGACGCATCAATTAGATCGAACGCAATGCACGTGGTCGACACCCTGATCGGTGACGGGGTCGGAAAGCCGGATGGCAAGGCGGGGCCCCTCTTGGGTGAGCATTGGTAGCTCTTCCACACCATTAGGTACACCAGCGGTTGTCGGTCACCCGGATGTTGATCTTTGTCGTCGGATCGTAAGTGCCGCCGCCGTCGGTGGTGGCTAACGCGAGGTACATCGTCGCCCGGGAGGTCGGGCAGGTGCTGCTTGCCTTGCGGCATACCGCGGATGCCTGGCTCGGCGTGATGGTCGCCGAAGTGCGATGAAACGGGCAGACACTGCGCTCGAGAAGACCCGGCCGCCACAAATGGGTTGATGCGGTGCGGCATCCTCGCGCGTCGCCGGTCGTAGGCACACACCGCTCCGGTGCCGGCACGGTTCCCGCGGCGTACCCGTCTTGGTTGGCTCATCGCCGCAGTCAGGCGGCGCGCTTGACCACCGGATGCGGCCCCGGCCGCGAACCTCATCGCCGGAGTTGACCAGGTCAATGTTGGCTGCCAGTCTTACCGGACGACTGACGCGTGCCCGCATCCCCCGGCACGCAGTCGCGCCGATCATGTCCCGTCCGCCGGCTCACGCTCTCCGGGCCTGCGCAGGCGCTGGTCGGCGTCTCGGAACGAAGGGCTCAGGCATGTTTGGTGCTGATATCGGCCGGCGGAAGCTGCGCAGGGGCGCGCGCGTGCTGAAACGCACCGCTCGGCGGGTGGCGAAAGGTGTTCTACGGCGCGGTCCGGCGCGGCCGGGACAGCCGTCCGACGCGTCGTCGATCGGCATGGTTGAACTCTTCGAGCAGCGCCAAGTCGTGGGTTGGGTCGAAGCCAACGCGGACCGCTTCCCGATCCGGGTCACGCTGTTCATCAATGACGTCGAGGTCGCCAGCACCTGGGCGGATGACCCGTCACAACACAACACCCGGCGGATGATCAGATCATTTCGGTTCGCCTTGTACGACATCTGGCAGTTCTGCCACAAACGCGACCGGTTGACCGTACGCATCGACGGCCGACCCGTACCGATCGCGGCCAAGGGCACGTACAAGCGGCCCGGCAAGGATGGCAAGCACACGCTCGCCGACCTGAAGCACCGGTTCGACGAGGGCTACGTGTTCGGGCAGACCGGCCGGCTCCAGCTGTCCAAGAAGCTCGACACCGTCTGGCAGGACTCGGTCTTCGGGCTGTACGAGAAGGTCAGCGCCATCGTGTCGAGCAAGCACGGCTACGACGCGTTCGTCATCTACGGGAGTCTTCTCGGGCTCGTGCGCGAGGGCGGCTTCATCGGCCACGACATCGACTTCGACGCCGCCTACCTGTCGCGGTGCACGGACGGACGCGAAGCCGCGACGGAGTTGCGCGACATCGCGTTCACGCTCATCGAGGCGGGCCTGGACGTCGAGTGCATGCGCACCGCCCTACACATTCGCGACGTCACCGACCCACGCATCCGGATCGACCTGTTCCATCTCTACTTCGACAAGAATGACGAGATCGCGTTCCCGTTCGGTGTCGCGGGCAACACCAAGATGACCAAGCACGCATGGGCCGGGGTTACCGAAGCACAGCTCGCAGGTCGGACCGTACGGGCACCGGCCAATGCTGCCGCCCTGGTGGAGCACATCTACGGCAAAAACTGGCGCACCCCGATCGCCGGCTTCAACTGGGACCGCGCCCGGACCGGTTGGGCGAGGGACGGCTGGTCGCCGCTCGAATACTCCGAAGAGGTCTACTGGGCGAACTTCTACGCCCGCACCGAGTTCACCACCGGCTCCACGTTCTTCGAGTCGATCGTGGCGCGCGAGGACATTCCCCGTACCGTGCTGGACATCGGCTGCGGCGACGGTCGCGACGCATTCGCATTCGCGCGCGGCGGCTTCCGGGCCATTGGGATCGACAGGTCACACATCGGCATCCGGCACGCCACCCAGAAGGCTGCCGACGCGGGCCTCGACGCGTCACTCAAGTTCGAGGCGTGCGACGTCTCGGACGTCGAGGCCATGCAAGCCGTGATCACTAAGGCACGCAGCTTGGCCGACGACGGGCGCACCCTGTTCTACTTGCGGTTCTTCCTGCACTCCATCCCGGAAGCCGTCCAGGACGCGCTGCTGGCCAGCATCGCCGAACACGCACGGGAAGGCGACGTGCTGGCCGCCGAATTCCGGACCGAGGAGGACGCCAGCAACCCCAAGGTCTATGGCAAGCATTACCGTCGCTATCAGAACGGCCGGGCGTTCGGCGTTGCGCTCGCCGAGCGATACGGGTTCACGGTGTCGCATGAGGAGGAGGGCACCGGGCTCGCACCGTACAAGGACGAGGATCCCGTGCTCTACCGTGTGGTGGCGACGCGACGCTAGTGGCGACGCGACGCTAGTGGCCGGTGGCGCGTTCTACGGCTCGAACTTGTACCCGAGACCGCGCACCGTAATGAGATAGCGCGGAGCGGACGGCTCGGGTTCGATCTTCGAGCGCAGCCGCTTGACGTGTACGTCCAAGGTCTTCGTGTCGCCGACGTAGTCGGCGCCCCACACGCGGTCGATGAGCTGACCGCGGGTCAGCACTCGGCCGGCGTTGCGCAGCAACAGCTCGAGCAACTCGAATTCCTTGAGCGGCAACGGTACGGTCTCGCCGCCGACCGACACGACGTGGCGCTCGACGTCCATGCGTACCGGGCCGGCCGATAGCGTTGGCGCCGCGGCCTCGACGACCTCTGCGGCGTTGCGGCGCAACACGGCACGGATGCGCGCCACGAGTTCGCGCGGCGAATAGGGCTTCGTGACGTAGTCGTCGGCACCGATCTCGAGGCCGACCACCTTGTCGATCTCCGCGTCTCGCGCGGTGACCATGATGATCGGCACGTGCGAGCGGGTGCGCAGATTGCGGCACACGTCGGTGCCGGACATCTCGGGCAGATTCAGGTCGAGCAGCACGATGTCCGCGCCGCTGCGGTCGAATTCGGTCAGCGCCTGCGGGCCGGTCATCGCGACCGACACCTCGAACCCTTCCTTGCGGAGCATGTAGGACAGGGCATCGGAGAACGATTCCTCGTCCTCCACCACGAGCACGCGCGACACTAGCGGCCTCCATTCCTACCGGTACGTGCACCGGCACCTGCGCCCACCTCAACGGACGACGGTAGCGGCATGGCTTCCTCCGGCGGTCGCGCGGGCAAGCGCAACGTGAACGTCGAGCCAACGCCGACCACGCTGCGGACCTCGACCCGGCCGCCGTGATTAGTGGCAATGTGCTTCACGATCGCGAGCCCGAGCCCGGTGCCACCGGTCGCTCGCGAGCGCGCCTTGTCGGCGCGGTAGAACCGCTCGAAGATCCGGTCGAGATCCTTCGCTTCGATGCCGATGCCATGGTCGACCACCGACAGCAGAACCTCGTTGCCCTCGATTGCGGTGGTCACCAGAATCGCCGGTTCGCCGGTCGGTGCAACAGGAGTGCCGGCGAGGAAGTCCGCGCCGTCGGCCGCTGGATGTCCAGCCGAGCCGTTGCCGCGTACGATCTCCGGCACCGCCGCCACCGGTACGGGCGCCGCCTCGGGAGAGTACGCGATCGCATTCTCGACGAGGTTCGCGAGCGCGGTGACGAACTGGCTCTCGCTGCCGTACCCGACGAGGCCCTTATCGCCACGCCAGCCGACTTCGAATCCCTTGGCCGACGCGGCGGTCCGAGTGCGGTCGATCACTTCGGCGACTACGCGGTCGATCGCGACCGGCTCCGGATTCGGCACCGGCTCGCCACCCTGCAGGCGGGACAACTCCAGCAACTCGGTGACCAAGCGCCCCAAGCGGTCCGACTCGTTGCGGATCCGCTCGGCGAAGCGGCGCGCGGCCTGCGGATCGGCACCGGCCTCCTCGTCCATCGCATCGGCGAGCGCCTCGGCCAACAGTTGCAGTGCACCGACCGGCGTCTTGAGCTCGTGGCTGACGTTCGCGACGAAGTCACGCCGCACCCGGTTGAGGCGATGGGACTCGCTGACGTCCAAGGCTTCGACCGTGACGTGCCCGTCTTCGAGCGCGACCGCGCGGATGTGTACCCCTAGCGGCTCCGCGTCTCGGCCACGCGGCATGTCCAGTTCCACCTCGCGATGCGTACCCGAGCGGCGGGCCTGTCCGGCCAGCGTACGGATGAGGGTGTGCGCGACTGTGGCGCCGCCGGCGATCCCCGGGCGCAGCAGACCCATCTCGTGTGCGGAGGGGTTGGCGAGCACCGGCCGGTCCTCGCTGTCGAGCACCAGAACTCCGACTCGCAATGCGTCGAGGCTGCGACGACCCAGCCCCTTGCCGCTGCGCGTCCACTCCACGCTGTGATGGTAGGTCGTACGTTTACCAAATGAACACGTGAAATACGACAAATCGGGCGCCGATCGTCCAATGTTCACCACTACGCCCGGCGCCGTTCACCCGTGTTCATGCTGCCGACGCCGTACGGGCCCTAGAGTTGCGGCGACACCGCCGGCCTCGCCGCCACCTTCGGGCATCGCTTGCCGCCACTTCGGGCACCGTTGCACGCGGCCGGTCGCGTGAACCCCGGAGGAGACATCGTGCGCGAGGAGTTTCGAGCCGAGCTCGCCCAGGTGAGTCGTCTGTTGGTCGAGATGGCCGACGCGGCCCGCTTGGCGATGCGGAAGGCGACCGTCGCGCTCCTCGAGGGCGACCGGACCGAGGCCGAGCAGGTCGCCATGACGGACAACGAGATCGACGCGCTCTACCGCCGCGTCGAGGCACTGACGTATGAACTGTTGGCCCGCCAGGCGCCGGTCGCGTCCGACCTCCGCGAGGTGATCACCGCGCTGCACGCGGCGAGTGACATCGAACGGATGGGTGACCTCGCCGAGCACATCGCCGAGATCTCGCTGCGCCGCCACCCGGCTATCGCCGTTCCCGAAGAGCTGCGGCCGGTCATCCGCGAGATGGCCGAGGTCGCCGACCGGATCGCGGCCAAGAGCGTCGCCGTGCTGTCCACCGCCGACGCGGTGCAGGCCGCTGAGTTGGAGCGCGACGACGACCAGATGGACGAGCTGCACCGGCAACTGCTCGCGTTCATGCTCGGCGCGGCATGGCGGCACGGCGTCGAAGCGGCCATCGACGGCGCCTTGCTCGGCCGCTACTACGAACGGTTCGCCGACCACGCCGTGAATGCCGGCAACCAGGTCGTCTTCTTCGTCACCGGCGAGACCGCGGCGTCCTGATTCGCGCGAGCGGCAACGGCAGCGCCGCGCCAGATCCAGCGCCGTCGCGGTCAGGCTGGTCGCGACCGTTCGCCGCTCGTGACCTTGCGGGCGTTTGGTTGGTACGGACGACTGCGACCCAACGACTTCCCCGCAAGGTCACGATGCGCTCCGGAACGGTGGCCGCTACCGACCCTGGTTCGCCACCGCGGCGGCCGCCTCGATCGCGGCGGCCGGATCGAGGTACGCCCCGCCGGGCGTGACCGGTCGCAACGTGACCGGGTCGAGGTCGTAGCGCAGCGGGATGCCGGTTGGGATGTTGACCGTCGCGATGTCTTCGTCGGAGATCGCGTCGAGGTGCTTCACTAGCGCGCGCAACGAGTTGCCATGCGCTGCCACGAGCACCGTACGGCCGATCCGAAGGTCCGGCACGATGGCGTCGGTCCAGTAGGGCAATCCGCGCTCGAGCACGTCCTTGAGGCACTCGGTCACCGGCCGTGCATCCGGCGGCAGCGCACCGTAGCGCGCGTCGTCATACTGCGAGAACTCGTCGTCCACCGCGATCGGCGGCGGCGGCACGTCGTACGACCGGCGCCACAGCGTGAACTGCTCCTCGCCGTACTCTTCCAGCGTCTGCTTCTTGTTCTTGCCCTGCAGCGCACCGTAGTGACGCTCGTTCAGCCGCCATGATCGCGACACCGGGATCCAGTGCCGGTCGATCGCGTTCAACGTGATCTCCGCGGTGCGGATGGCGCGACGGAGCACCGACGTGTGTACGACGTCCGGCAGCAGGCCGTGTTCGCGGAGCAGGTCCCCGCCCCGGCGCGCCTCGGCCTCGCCGGCCGCCGTCAGGTCCACGTCGACCCAGCCGGTGAACAGGTTCTTCGCGTTCCACTCGCTCTCGCCGTGGCGGAGCAGGATCAACGTGTACGGCCGGTCAGTCATGACGCCATTCTCGCGCCTCCACCACGGCCCGTACGCACCGGCCGGAGCTGCGCCCGCCACGTGAGAAGTCCCGTTCATAATCGGCCACTAAGGTGATCATGTGACCGAACGAGGTTGGATTGTCCTGCTGATCGGGGGCGCATCAGGGGCGGGCAAGAGCTCGGTGGCATACCCACTCGCCCGCCGGTTCGGCGTACCGGTGCTGGAGATCGACGACATCGTCTGCGCGCTCGAGGCGATGACCACGCCCGACCAGCAGCCCGAGCTCTTCTACTGGCAGACCCATCCGAACGCGTTCGATGCGGCGCCTGAACAGATCATGGCGCAGGGCATCGCGCTCGCCGCGGCCCTCGAGCCGGCGCTCGCCGCCATCATCGGAAACCATTTGGAGACCGACATGCCGGTGGTCATCGAGGGCGACTTCCTGCGGCCTGCGTTCACTGTCCACAGTGGGTACGCCGGTCAGCCGGCCGATCGGCGAGTGCGCGCGTTGTTCGTGGTCGAACCAGACGCGGATCAGATCGTGGCAAACTACGCGTCCCGCGAACCCGACGCTGGGGAGCAACGAAAGCGCGCGGAGGTCAGTGTCGCGTGGTCGCGTTGGCTCGCAGACGAGGCCGTCCGGCACGGCGTACCTGTGATTTCGGCGCGGCCGTGGCACGACGTCCTGGAGCGCGCGGCGGCTGCGCTCGACGAACCGGCTCCGACAGGGGTTCCCGGCCATTGACGTGCGCCGCTGCGCGACTTAGTGTCTCGGCTCGTGACGGACCTTGAACCGATGCCGGCCGACAACCCGCTGGTGAAGATTGGTGCGGCGCTTGTCGCATTGATCATCGCCGGATTGACCGTCGTGATGCTGTGCGCGGTGTTGCACCTGGCGAATCTGTCGCACGACATTTCGCAGGCCACCGACGAAACCGGCTACCAGCTGACCGGTTACGGGAAGATCGTGTACTACATCCGCGACGTCGTGACGTTGGCCTTGGGTCTGGTCATGGTGTTTTTGATGGCTCGTACGGTCGTGCCGCTGGGCACCGGCAGCAGTAGCAGCCGAACCCGGGCGCTGATCCTGGCTGGCCTCACCACGTTGATGTGCATCGGCTTCGACGCCGCGTGGGGCCCGAACATGACGGTCAGCACGGCGATCGCGGACAGCAACGAGTTCACCAGCCGCATCGAGGCCTTGCAGACCGGCGATATGCCCTCCACGCTGGCGGCGGCATTGAAGGTCGGCGCGTTCGGCGTGCCGATCCTCGCGTTATGTCTCGGAATCACGCTGCTTGCACCGCCGACCACACGCTATTTCCAGGCGATGCGCCGCGCTGGGCGCTACTGAACGGCCGTCCCGCGCGACGTGTCACGGGATCGTGCCGAGCGGCGCGCCGCCTCCGTCAGTCGGCCGGGTCGACGAGATGCTGGAACGCGCGCAGGTTGTCCAGCGACTCGCCGCGCGACACCCGCCAGGCCCATTCCCGGCGGATCGCGGTCGCGAAGCCGATCTCGAGCATCGTGTCGAAGTTGTCGTCTGCATAGGTCAGCACCGCACCGAGCAAGCGATCCAACTCGTCGGCAGTGACCGCGTGCAATGGCGAACGGCCGGTCAGGTAGACGTCGCCGACCGCGTCGATCGCGAACGCCATGCCGTACATACGCGCGTTGTGCTGCAACAGGTACGACCACAACTCCTCGCGGTGCTCGTCGGGCTGGCGCATCACGAACGCCTCGATGCGCAACGCATGCGCGCCGACGATGAGGTTCACGGCGGTCTTGAGCTTGTGCGCGCCGGGCAGGGTCACGACGTACGACGTGTCGCCGATACGCTCCCATGCAAGATCGCGTTCGGTCAGCGCAGCCTCGATGGTCGCGCACGCGACCGCCGTGGCTGCGCTGTTGGTCATGCCACGGCGCCGACCGGCGAGCGCTGCAGCACTCGGCCAAGCTCGGCGGCGATCCGGTCGCGGTGTTCGGACATCGCTTCACGGTAGACCGCGAGCAGACCGGACGCGGTCCGGCTCCACGAATACCCCTGCGCGTGATCGACTGCCCCGGTGCTCAGCGCGGCCCGTCGCCGTGGCTGAGTCAGGAGGTCGCCGAGCACGGTCGCCCAATCGTCCGCGTGGTGACCATCGACGAGTACGCCCGAGACACCGTCGCGGACCGCCGTCACCAGTCCGCCGACCGAGGCCGCCACGACCGGTGTGCCGCACGCCTGCGCCTCCAGCGCGACGAGGCCGAACGACTCGTTGTAGCTCGGCACCGCGACAACATCTGCGGCGCGATAAACGTCCACGAGCGCCGGACCGTCCTGCGGCGGCAGTAGGCGGACGTGCGCCGTCAGCCCGAGAGACTCAGCGATCGCGACCAGATCAAGGCCGGACCCGCTGTTGCCGCCGACCACCACGATGGTGAGCCGGGTGGCAGTGGCCGGATCGACCTCACGTAGCCGTGCGGCCGCGTGCAGCAGAACGTCTGGCGCCTTCAGTGGTTGGATCCGCCCGACGAACGCGACGACATGCCCGTCGGCGGGCAACCCGAAACGGCGGCGCGCGGCGCCGCGAGCGTCGGCCTCGCGGCCGACCGTCGGCGGGTGGAAGCGGTCGAGATCGACACCTGGCTCCACCACGGCGACCCGGGCGGCGTCCGCGTCGTAGAGGTCGATTAGTTCGCCGGCCTCTGTCGGCGTATTCGCGACGAGACGGTCGCTGGCGGCCACCACTTGCTCTTCGCCGATCACTCGAGCCTTCGGCTCGGCCGCGTCGCCGGCCGCGAGCAGTCGGTTCTTCACCTTCGCCAGGGTGTGCGCGGTGTGCACGAGCGGCACGCCCCAGCGGTCCTTCGCGAGCCAGCCGACCTGCCCGGAAAGCCAGTAGTGCGAGTGCACGAGGTCGTAGTAGCCGGGCGCTTCGGAGGCCTCGGCGCGCAGCACGCCGGTAGTGAACGCGCACATCTGCGCGGGCAGATCTTCCTTCGCGAGGCCCTCGAACGGGCCGGCGTTGATGTGGCGGACCAGCACCCCGGGCGCCATCTCGACATGCGGCGGCAACTCGGAACAGGTCGCACGCGTGAAGATCTCCACCTCGACACCGGCCGCGGCGAGCCGCTTCGCGGTCTCCACGATGTACACATTCATGCCGCCCGCGTCCCCGGTGCCCGGTTGGTCCAGCGGCGACGTGTGTACGGAGAGGGTGGCAACCCGTCGGGGCAGACAATCGCGGTGGGCGGATGCCACGCTCGCTCCTTCGTCCGGTACGGCGTCTTCGTCCGGTACGGCGTCGCGGACCGGTCTTCGCCGTCCTGCTGCTGCCGTCACGCGCCGTCGTTGCTGTGGAAACCCTGTGTTGTGAACGATCTGTGGCGACGGCCACGCGCCGGCGCCACACGATTTAACCGCGCGCCGCCGTCCGATCTTCCCCATCCCGCGTCGTTCATGCCCGTCCGCACCCCTCGACGTGACCAACCTCTCGGTGACCTGCCGTTATGTCGTGGCACGCGTGCAGATTGGCCACCACCAACCGCGCCGACTTCCCGCATATCACTCCAAGGGACGGTGCGCCGACCGAGGGTCCAGGCGCGACCAGACGTCGTCACTACGAGGGACCGTGCGCCGTACCTCGGTCCGAGCGCTGTGACCGGACGTCATCACTCTGAGGGACGGTGCGCCGACCGAAGGTCCAGGCGCTTTGACCACTAGGAGTGCGGCTAGATTTCTCGACATGGCTGACACGAAGATCGCCGTCGTGACGGGTGCGTCAAGCGGCATCGGCGCCGCGTCCGCCCGCCGGCTCGCCGCCGAGGGCTTCCACGTTGTCGTTGCGGCTCGCCGGCTGGACCGCCTCGACAAACTCGCACACGAGATAACCGACAGTGGTGGCGCAGTTACGGCCGTACCCGCGGATGTGACGCGAGACGAGGACGTCACCGCGCTCGCCGCGACGGTGGCCGAACTCGACGGCGATCTGGAAGTGCTCGTCAACATCGCAGGCGGCGCGTTCGGCGCGGACCCGGTCGCGGACGCATCGGTGGACGATTGGCAGCGCATGTTCGACGTGAACGTGCTCGGCACGCTCCGCGTCACGAAGGCGCTCCTGCCGGCCCTGATCGCGAGCCGTCGCGGCACGGTCATCGTGATGGGGTCGACCGCGGCCGACATCGTCTACGAGGGCGGCGGCGGGTATACGGCTGCGAAGCACGCGGTTGCGGCGCTCACCGGCACGCTGCGGTTGGAGCTGTCCGGCGAGCCGGTACGCGTCATCGAGATCGACCCTGGCATGGTCCGGACGGACGAATTCGCGTTGGTCCGCTATCGCGGCGACGCGTCCAAGGCGGCCGCGGTCTACGCCGGTGTGGCCGAACCGCTGGTGGCCGACGACATCGCGGACTGCGTCGCGTGGTGCGCGACCCGCCCGCATCACGTCAACGTGGACAAGCTCGTGATCCGCCCGCTCGCGCAGGCCGCGCAGCACAAGGTCCATCGGGTCTTCGACGACGCGTGACACCAAAACGCGCCGACCAGCCCGCCGGCCGCCCGTTCGGCGCGGTGACGCGTGGCACCACCAATGCCAACCGGCTCCGCCGGGTCGACTCGTGGATCGCCCACCACTGCGCCGACGCGCTGGCCCGTGCCGACGATCCCGTGGTCGTCGACCTCGGCTTCGGTGCCACGCCGGTGACCGCCGTGGAGTTGCGCTCGCGCTTGGTCGCGGTCCGTCGAGATGTGCGGGTGGTTGGCGTCGAGATCGATCCGGTACGCGTTGCGGACGCGCAGTCGGCGGCGCAACCGCCCGGGCTGACGTTCACCCGAGGCGGTTTCGAACTCGCAGGTTTGCGTCCGACCGTGGTACGGGCGATGAACGTGCTGCGCCAATACGACGAGTCGGCGGTGGCGACCGCGTGGGCGACGATGACCGCGCGCTTGGCACCGAGCGGCATTGTCGTCGAAGGCACCTGCGACGAGTTGGGGCGGCTCGCGTGCTGGGTACGACTCGACGCGACCGGGCCGGTGTCGCTCACTGTCGCGGCGCGCCTCGCCACGCTGGACAGCCCGACGACGTTCGCCGAACGGCTGCCGAAGGCGCTCATCCATCGCAACGTCCCCGGTCAAGCCGTGCACGAGTTTCTGCGAGCATTCGACTCGGCATGGCGCACCGCTCGCCCCTACGCCGGGTTCGGTGCCCGCCAGCGCTGGGTGCGCGCAGTGTCGGCGCTGCAGGCAAGTGGCTGGCCAATCATGGACCGGCCGCCTCGGTGGCGGCTTGGCGAGGCCACGATCGCGTGGAGCGCACTTAGCTAGTCGAAGCGCCCGGACCTTCGGTCGGCGCACCGTCGCCCACCGTGATACCCAGATGCACCGCGGGGGTCGCGATAATGAGGCCATGGTGATCGGCGGCGTGGACGTGGTGATACCGGTACAGATACTGGTCTCCGCCGGTTTGGGCGCTGCGATCGGACTCGAGCGCGAGCTGTCCGCGCAGGCCGCCGGACTGCGTACCCACATGCTCGTCTGCCTCGGTGCCGCCGTGTTCACGCTGACCGGCGCGATCACGTTGCACACCGATCCGACCCGCATCGCCGCTCAGGTCGTGACGGGCATCGGCTTCCTTGGCGCTGGCGCGATCCTGCGGGAGGGCGCGACGGTACGCGGACTCACGACGGCGGCGTCGCTGTGGCTCACCGCGGCGATCGGCGTGGCTGTCGGTCTTCGAAGCTGGAACGCCGCATGGCTGAGCACCGTGGTCGGCCTCGGGATCCTGTTGCTGGTGAAGGTGTTCGAGCGTGACGCGTTGCCGCGACGCCGGATGCTCGAGATCACGCTTACCGTCGATCCGGAGGCTCACATCGACAGCGTGGTCAACCGAGCCAGCGCGATCCTGCCGAAGTCGCGAGTCATCGGCGTGGCCTACGTCAACTCTCTACAGACCGTCACGATCGTGTCCCGCGCGGAGCACCGCCGAGCCATCACCGAGATCGCCACGGAGTTGCGAGCGCTCGGTGGCGTCCGCGGCGTGGCTGTCAGCCGCTAACGGTTCCGTCGAGCCGCTGGTCCGAGTGCTCGGTGAGGCGCACGTCAGAGCGAGCAGTTAACCAGCGTCGGCTCGGGACGCAACACGATGCCGAATCGATCGTCGACGCCGTCACGGATGTCCCGCGCCAGTGCGAGCAGTTCCGCCGTCGTGCCGCCGCCGCGGTTCGTCAGCGCGAGCGTGTGCTTTGTCGAGATCGCGATGCGCGACGATCCGTACCCCTTTTTGAAGCCGGCCTTCTCGATCAACCAGGCCGCGCTCGTTTTCACCGTGCCGTCCGGGCCGGGAAATGCCGGTGGCGCCCCGACGTCCGCTGCGCGTGCCACCACGGCCTCGAAGTCCGCACCGGCCAGCACCGGATTCATGAAGAACGACCCGGCGCTGAACGTGTCACGGTCCGCCGGGTCGAGCACCATCCCCTTGCCGGCACGCAGGCGCAGCACCGCCTCCCGTACGGCAACCGTGTCGACGCGCTCCCCGATCGGTACGTCGAGCGCGGCCGCGAGTTCCGGGTAACGGATTGGCGCCGACTGTCGTGACACCGGCAAGCGGAACGTCACGGCCAGCACGATCCATCGGTCGGTGGACCGGAACACGCTGGACCGGTATCCGAATTGGCACTCCGCGGACGTACGCCATCCGACGTCGCCGGTGGCTCGGTCGAGCACTCGTACTCCCGCGATCACGTCGGCGACCTCTTGGCCGTACGCACCGACGTTCTGCATCGGCGTCGCGCCGGTGGATCCCGGAATGCCGGACAGGCACTCGACACCGGACCAGCCGTCGGCCACTGC
>DASTMZ010000214.1:0-34055 GCA_035713725.1 Micromonosporaceae bacterium | reverse complement strand
TGCCCGGTGTCGACGTACGGCTGATCGGCGCCGGCGGCACCGAGATTTGGCGCAGCGACGCGCCGGCATCGGCCGCGGCAAACGACTTCGACGACGACGCGGCCGGATCGCCTGGGACGGATCCGGGCGAGATCCTGGTGCGCGGCGCGAATCTGTTCTCCGGTTACTGGCCGGACGGTCGCGACGCGCCGGACGCCGACGGCTGGTGGGCGACCGCCGACGTGGCGTACGCCGACGCGGACGGCGACCTGTTTCTCGTGGACCGGTTGCGCCAGTTGATCCTCGTGCACGGCTTCAACGTCTACCCGGCCGAGGTCGAGCAGGTGCTCGTCATGCATCCCGCGGTGGCCGAGGCGGCCGTGGTCGGCGTGCCGCACGAGCCGTCCGGCCAGACCGTGAAGGCGTACGTGGTCAAGCGCTCCGATGTCACAGCAGCCGAACTCGCCGACCATTGCACGCACAATCTGGCCCGGTTCAAGTGCCCCACCGAATACGAATTCGTGGCGGAGTTGCCGCACTCGGTGACCGGCAAGGTACGCCGTGCCGCGCTGGGCGACATCGCAGCGGCGGCCGTCGATGGTTGAGCCCCGCATCACGCTTTTCACCCGCACCGGCTGTCACCTCTGTCACGTGGCGAAACAGGCGCTGGACCGAGTCGCCGCGGCGAGTGGGGCGCAGTGGGTCGAGGTGAACGTGGACGGGGACATCGAACTCGAGCGTGAATACGGCGAGCGGCTTCCGGTGGTGCTGCTGGACGGCAAGGAACACGGATACTTTCGCGTCGAGGAAGATCGACTACTCCGAGACCTCGGGCGGTAGCGGCGGCGCTCCGCGGGCCGGCGCGACGTATCGTGGCCGCGTGGCGCACCTCATCTGGGACTGGAACGGAACCCTGCTCGACGATCTTGACCTCGTCGTGAGCGCCACGAACGCTTCGCTGGCCGTCCTCGGCGGCGGGCCGATCACCGCCGATGAGCATCGCCGCGACTTCCGCCGGCCGGTCGAGGCCTACTACGCCGGCGTACTGGCCCGCTCGCTGCGGCCCGGCGAGTTCGCGGCGCTCGACCGTGCGTTCCACGACGCGTACGACGCCGGACTGCCGACCGTCCGACTGTCGGTCGGTGCACTCGACGCGATCCGCGCCTGGACCGGCACCCAGTCGCTGCTGTCGATGTGGTTCCACGATCAGCTCGTACCGACCGTCGACCGGCACGCACTGACCGCGTACTTCACGCGCGTGGACGGCTTGCGTGCACAGCTCGGCGGCGGGCACAAGGCGCCGCACCTCGCCGCACATCTGACGGCCATCGGCATATCCGCCACCGACTGTGTCTTGATCGGCGATTCCGTCGACGACGCGGTGGCCGCCCAAGCCGTCGGTGCGCGCTGCGTGCTCTACGCCGGAGGATTCACCGACCGGGCGCGGCTTGTCGAGGTCGGAGTGCCGGTGGTGGACAGTCTGGTCGAGGCGGTCGCGCTCGCGCTCGCGGCGGGTGATCCTGACGGTGGCGCCCTGACGAACGGTGCGCGCGCCAACGGTCGCGATCCCGCCGCCGATCCGGTCTAGCCGCGCAGATACGCAAGCACCGCCAGGACACGACGATGCTGCTCGTCGTCCGGCGGTAGGTCGAGCTTCATGAAGATGTTCGTCACGTGCTTCTCCACCGCGCCGTCCGACACCACGAGCGCCTTCGCGATCGCGGCGTTCGAGCGCCCCTCTGCCATCAGGCTCAACACCTCTCGCTCGCGCGCGGTCAACGCGTCGAGTGGGGCGCGGCCCCGCCGTACCACCAATTGAGCCACCACCTCCGGGTCGAGCACCGTGCCGCCGTCCGCGACGCGAGCGAGGTCGTCCAGGAACTGCGAGACCTCGGCGACCCGGTCCTTCAGGAGATACCCGACCGCGCCGGACCGGTCGGCGAGCAGATCGTCGGCGTACGACACGTCGACGTACTGCGACAGCATCAGGATCGGGGTGCCCGGCACCTCTCGTCGTACGGTCACCGCGGCTCGCAGGCCTTCGTCGGTGTGCGACGGCGGCATCCGTACGTCCACGATGGACGCGTCGGGTCGCAGGCGAACCACCGCGGCCACGAAAGACGGCCCGTCGCCCACCTGCGCGACCACGTCGTGGCCGTTCTCGGCGAGCAGGCGAACCAGTCCTTCGCGGAGCAGCACGCTGTCGTCGGCGACGATCACCCGCACGGAAGCACCACACGGATCTCCGTCGGTCCACCGGCCGGGCTCGTCACGTCCAGCGTGCCGCCGGCGGCGCGAACCCGGTCCGCGAGCCCGGCGAGTCCGTGGCCCTTGCTGATGCTGGCACCGCCGACGCCGTTGTCCGCGATCGACGCGGCGACCGTGCCCGGCTCGAGGTCGACGCGGACCGCGCCAACGTCGGCGTTGCTGTGCTTCGCCACATTCGTGAGCGCCTCGGCGACCACGAAGTAGACGGTCGTCTCGGTGTTCGGGTCAAGCCGACCGAGATCGGCCGGCAGCCGCAGGTCGATCGGCACCGGGCTGCGACCGGCGAGGGCGGCAAGGGCCGCGGCGAGCCCGCGGTCGGTCAGCACCGGCGGCGCGATGCCGCGCGACAGCGCCCGGAGTTCGTCGAGCGTCTCGCGGGTCTGGCCGAGGATCTCGTCGATCGTCGCGCGCGCCGCGTCGGGGTTGGTGTCGAGCTGCTGGCGTACCCGTCCGAGGTCCATCGCGACCCGTACCAGTCGCTGTTGCGGCCCGTCGTGGATGTCACGCTCGATGCGCCGCAGCGCGCTCGTCTCGGCGGCCGCCGCGGCCTGCTTCCGGTCGGCGAGGTCGACGTTGCGCTCCTGAAGTCCGACGATCTCCTGCCGCATCTCCGCGATGCCGGACAGCAGACCGAGAGCCGGGTACGCCCGCAGCAGCGCGCTCATCCGCGTGACCGGAATCAGCGTGAACAACATGATCAGACCGATGCCGGTCTGGACCAAGACCCGGTTGGCGTACGTCTCGTGGAGCCCGATCAGGTAGGCCAGCGAGTGGTTGTTCGGACCGTACGGGATGGCCCACTCGTACGCCGCCGAGGTGATGCCGGCAACCGTGCCCGACCACCAGACGACCGTGAAGCTGAACGCGATGACCGATAGCGGCAGATCAATGAGTACGGCAACGAAGTCAAGCCACGATTGGGGATCGCGCAACGGCCGGAGCATGCGTCGTATCCATCCCGAACCGGGCACCGCGGTGAGATAACGCGGACGCGCGACGCGCCGATGCAATACCGACTGGAGGTTCCAGCGGTGCAGGTCGGCGAACCCACGGGTGACGTAGAAGGCGATTGCCATGATCGGCAGGCCGATGAACGTGATGGACAGGCCGATGCCGGCCACCAGGAGCGTCAAGCACAACGAAAACGCGACCACGGCGAGCGGCATGCCGGTGAAGACCGAGTAGATCGTGTCGACGCCGAGCTGACGGAACACCCCGACCCGGCGCTCGCCGGATGCGGCGGGCGACGCGTAGTCGATCGTGCTCTGCGTTGGTGGCACCGGGCCAGCGGTGCGATTCGGGCTTGCCATGCCTCGACAGTAGGCGGAGCGGTGGTCGATCGGGATCCGGCGGACTGCCGGATCCGCGGTCGGGTTAGCCCTACCCGGTTCGCCGCGCCGCGCAGGCCCGAACGGCAGAATCTGCTGAGGTTCGATCAACCGAAGTAGCATGATAAGTCGGTTTTGCGCAATACTGACGCGGTGTCCTCGCGGCACGGACGCGGGCCGGCCCGCGTCGGCGCCGCGAACGTCTTCGCGCCGGGCATTCCGACGAGGAGATCCGTTCCGTCCGACGGTGCTGGCGTCATCAAGATCGCGATTTGTGCACGCCTTCACAAGCGCCTACGCTGTGACTGCGGCGAGCGTTGTCCGCACGGAACGTGACCAGCGCCACGCAGCGCGGCTGGCAGCCGCGTACCAGATGGATATCGATTCGGATCGTCGTCGGCGGACGGGCGGCCCGGTCACGGCGGCACGGAGTCACATGAGCAAGCGTCTCGGCGAGCATCAGCGAGCCAACCATGTCGCCCGGCGCGGCGGCGCGTTGGGCGCGTCCGGAGCGAAGCGAGGACGCGCGTGAGCGATCGTCAACGGGAGCCTTACCCGTCGGATGGACTCGGCGCGTCGCATCCGATCCCGCCACCGAACGCGTTCCCGGATCTGCCGGAAGCGACGATCGCTCGGCTGCCGGAATATCTGCGCGCGCTGCACAACCTCGCCGACACCGGGCACGACACCGTGTCCAGCGAGGGGCTCGCGTCGGTGGCCGGCGTGAACTCCGCCAAGCTGCGCAAGGATCTGTCGCACCTCGGCTCGTACGGCACGCGGGGCGTCGGCTACGACGTGGCACTGCTGATCGAGCAGATCGAAACAGTCCTGGGGCTGAACCAGGGTCGCGCGGTTGCCCTCGTCGGTGTCGGTAATCTCGGCCACGCGCTGGCCAACTACGGCGGGTTCGTCAGCCGCGGTTTCCGGATCGCGGCGCTCTTCGACGCGGACTCGGCCCGAGTCGGCGAGCCGGTCAACGGCCTTGCCGTGCATCACATCTCGGAGCTTGCCGAGGTCGTCGCGGCCGAGCACATCTCGATCGCCGTGGTCGCCACCCCGGTCGCCGCGGCACAGTTGGTGGTAGACGACCTCGTTGCGTGTGGCGTGACCAGCATTCTGAACTTCGCACCGTGCGTGCTGTCGGTCCCGGACGGCGTGGACGTACGCAAGGTGGATCTCGCCATCGAGCTGCAGATCCTGTCCTTCCACGAGCATCGAAAGGCGTCGTTGACGGCGCTTCCGTCCCTCAACGCGGCGGCGGTATCGGATTCGGAGGCGGTGGCCACGTGAACCTGCTGGTCGTCGGTGCGTCCTACCGGACCGCGAGCGTCGCGCTTCTCGAGCGGCTCGCGGCCACGCCGGCGGACACCCCGGGCCTGCTGACCGAGCTGGTGAGTCGGCCGTACGTCAACGAGGCAATGGTGTTGTCGACGTGCAATCGCGTCGAGGTGTACGCCGGGGTGTCCGCGTTCCACGGCGGGCTCGCCGACGTGGCGGCGGTGCTCGCGGCGCGCGCTGGCTGCGAGCCGGCGGAACTCGCGCCGCACCTCTACGTCCACGTCGAGGCCGAGGCGGCACGGCACGCGTTTCGGGTCGCGACCGGCCTCGAGTCGATGGTTATCGGTGAGTCGCAGGTGCTCGGGCAGCTTCGCGACGCGTACGCCCTTGCGACCGCACGAGACACCGCCGGCCGCCTCATCCACGACGTGATGCAGCAGGCACTGCGGGTCGGCAAGCGGGCACACGCCGAGACCGGGATCGACCGGGCCGGCCAGAACGTGGTGACCGCGGCGTTGACCTACGCCGCCCGGCATCTGGACGGCACCGTGGCCGGGCGCAGCGCGCTCGTGGTCGGCGCCGGTTCGATGGGCGCACTCGCCGCCGCAACGCTTCGGCGCGCCGAGGTCGGTGCGCTCTACGTGACCAACCGGGACGCGGCGCGCGCCGAGCGGCTCGCGGCGCTCTACGGTGCGACGGCCCTACCGTTCGAGGCCCTCGCCGAGACCATCGCGCGCGTCGACCTCGTGGTCAGCGCGACAGCCGCGACCGGGCATGTGATCACGCCGGCGCACGTGCGGGTACCCGTGGTGCTGCTTGATCTGGCCGTACCGCGTGACGTCGACCCCGCGGTAGCGGCGCTTGCCGGCGTCACGTTGATCGACATGGAGCTGCTTGCCCGGGAGGCGAGTGGTGGGGCGGGTGGCGCGTTCGGGATGACCGACGACGCGACCGCCGTCGAGGCGATCGTCGCGGCCGAGATCGAGGCGTACCGCATGGTGCGCCGCGGTGTCGACGTCGTACCAACGGTGGCGGCGCTACGCGCACGGGCCGACGACGTGGTCGGTGCCGAACTTGCCCGGTTGCGGCACCGGCTGCCGGAACTGACCGAGGAGGCGCGCGCCGAGATCGCGCACACCTTGCATCGGGTGGTGCGGCGACTGTTGCATCAGCCGACCGTACGAGTGCGCGAGCTGGCCGCCGAGCCGGGCGGGGATCGCTACGCGCGAGCCCTGCGTGAGCTGTTCGGGCTCGACGTGCCGCCCGGTGCCGCGACCGCGGCGGACGTGCCGGACGTGTACGACACGGGTGGTGAGCCGGAATGACGATCCGTCTTGGCACCCGCGGCAGCGCGCTTGCCTTGGCGCAGAGCGGTCTGGTCGCCGACGCGGTGCGCCGACACCTCGGCGTCGACGTCGAACTCGTCGAGATCGTCACGCCCGGCGACCGTTCGTCCAAGCCAGTCGCGAAGCTTGGCGTCGGCGTGTTCGTCTCCGCGCTGCGGGACGCGCTGGCCGCCAAGGAAATCGACATCGCGGTGCACTCGTATAAGGATCTGCCCACCGCGCAGCCGGATGGGCTGCTCATTGCGGCCATCCCGAAACGAGAGGATCCGCGGGACGCGCTGGTGGCTCGCGACCGGCGTACCCTCGCCGAGCTGCCGGCCGGTGCGCGGGTCGGCACCGGCGCGGTGCGCCGAATCGCACAGTTGAATGCGTTGGGGTTGCCGCTCGACGTGGTACCGATCCGCGGCAACGTCGACACGCGGCTCCGCAAGGTCGCGTCCGGCGAGTTCGACGCCGTGGTGATCGCGCACGCCGGACTGGTACGGCTTGGCCGCTCGGCCGAGGTCAGCGAGATCCTCGATCCGTCGCTGATGCTGCCGGCCCCGGCGCAGGGCGCGCTGGCTGTGGAGTGCCGGGCAACGGATTTTGACTTGCTCGATGCGCTGTCTAAGCTCGATCACCCCGAGACCCGGGCCGCGGTGACCGCCGAGCGTGCGCTGCTCGCGACGCTCGAAGCGGGGTGCTCCGCACCGGTCGCCGGGCTCGCGAACATCGACTCGACACAACAGATTCACCTGCGCGGTGCGGTCTACAGCCCGGATGGGCGTGTTGCCCTCCGACTGTCCCGCACCGGAACGCTCGCCGACGCCGAACAGGTTGGCCGGCTGCTTGCCGAAGACCTGCTCGCCGCCGGTGCCGACAAAGTACTGGGAGTGGATGCATGACCCGCACCCGCAAGACCACCGGCCGGATCAGTTTCGTTGGCGCCGGTCCGGGCGACCCGGGCCTGCTGACGCGTCGCGCATACGACGCGCTTTCCGCCGTTGACCACGTGGTCTTCGACCGGACCGTCTCCGAGCCGATCCTGACCTCGATTCGCCAGATCACGCCGGCCGAGGCGGAATTCAGCCCGGCCGAGGGCGCGCCGGGCGACGTCGCAAAGGTTCTGCTGTCGGCGGCGCGCTCCGGCCTGCACGCGGTGCATCTGGTAGCCGGCGATCCGTTCGGTCACGAGTCGGTAGTCAAAGAGGTGCAGGCAGTCGCGCGGACTGCTGTGCAGTTCGAGGTTGTGCCGGGCGTGTCGCAGGCCGCCGGTGTGGCGACCTACGCGGGCGTACCGCTGGCCGGCGTCCGTACGTCGGCGGACGTGGACGACGTTGCCGCGCTCGACTTCGACGGGCTGGCCGCCGCGGCGGTCCGTGGCTCGGTGGCACTTGCCGTGGACGCGGGCGACCTCGGAGCGGTACGCGACGGTCTGCTCGCCGCCGGACTCGAACCGACCACCGCGATCGCGGTGACCGGCGACGGCACCGGCGAAACGCAGTACACGACGACGTCCACTGTGGACAGTGTGGTGGCCGCGGCACTCGGATTCACCGGACGCGTCGTGCTGACGGTCGGCGCCGGTGTCACGCACCGCGAGAAGCTGAGCTGGTGGGAGAACCGGCCGCTCTACGGATGGAAGGTGCTCGTCCCACGCACCAAGGAACAGGCCGGCATGATGAGCGAGCTTCTGCGGGCGTACGGCGCGATCCCCTGTGAGGTGCCGACGATCGCCGTCGAGCCCCCACGGACGCCGGCGCAGATGGAGCGCGCGGTGAAGGGACTCGTCGACGGCCGCTATGCGTGGGTCGTGTTCACGTCGGTGAACGCGGTGCGCGCGGTGTGGGAGAAGTTCGCCGAGCACGGCCTGGATGCACGCAGCTTCGGTGGTGTGAAGATCGCGTGCATCGGCGAGGCGACCGCCGACGCCGTTCGCGCGTTCGGCATCCAGCCCGAGCTGATCCCCACGACTCAGTCGTCCGAGGGTCTGCTGGCCGAATTCTCCCCGCACGACGACATACTCGACCCGGTCGGTCGTGTGCTGCTTCCCCGTGCCGACATCGCGACCGAGACCCTCGCCGCCGGTCTGATCGAGCGTGGCTGGGAGGTCGACGACGTGACCGCCTACCGCACGGTGCGTGCGGCGCCACCGGCCGCCGAGATCCGCGACGCGATCAAGAGCGGCGGTTTCGACGCGGTGTTGTTCACGTCCTCGTCCACCGTGAAGAACCTGGTCGGCATCGCGGGCAAGCCACACGCTCGTACGGTCGTCGCGGTGATCGGTCCGAAGACGGCGGAGACGGCGGCCGAGGCCGGACTGCGCGTCGACGCACAACCGACGCACGCGGCCGTCCCGGATCTCGTGGAGGCGCTCGCGAACTACGCCGTCGAGTTGCGCGAGCGTCTCGCCTCGATGCCGGCAAAGTCCCGGCGCGGCGCGAAGGTGCAAGGTCCGACTGCGCTGAGATACCGATGACGGCGGAGGTACCGATGACCGCCCCAATCGACCTCACGCTGCCACGGGTGCGTCCGCGTCGGCTACGGACCACGCCCGCGATGCGGCGCCTGGTCGAAGAGACCCGCGTCGCGCCCGCCCAACTCGTCCTGCCGATGTTCGTTCGGGAAGGTCTCGCCGAGCCGCGCGCGATCACGTCGCTGCCCGGCGTTGTGCAGCATTCGCGGGAGTCGCTCCGCAAGGCTGCCGCGGAGGCGGTAGCCGCCGGCGTCGGCGGAATCATGCTGTTCGGGGTGCCGGCCGCACGCGACGAGATCGGTTCCGGCGGCACCGATCCGAACGGCATCCTCAACGTGGCGATCCGCGACGTGATCGCCGAGGTCGGCGATTCCACCGTGGTCATGGGCGACCTGTGCCTCGACGAGTTCACCTCGCACGGACACTGCGGCGTCCTCGCACCGGACGGTCGCGTGGACAACGACGCGACGCTCGCGCGCTACGCGCAGATGGCGGTCGCGCAGGCCGCCGCCGGGGTTCATGTGGTCGGTCCGTCCGGCATGATGGACGGCCAGGTCGCCGTCGTGCGCGATGCGCTTGACACAGCCGGGTACGCCGATGTGACGGTGCTCGCGTACGCGGCCAAATACGCATCGGCGTTCTACGGACCGTTCCGTGAAGCGGTGGAATCCGCACTGGACGGTGACCGGCGCACGTACCAGCAGGATCCAGCGAACTTCCGTGAGGCGCTGCGTGAGGTCGCGTTGGACATCGACGAGGGCGCCGACATCGTGATGGTCAAGCCGGCGCTGCCATATCTCGACGTGCTCGCCGCGGTTGCCGCGTCCGTGGACGTCCCGGTGGCCGCATACCAAGTCTCCGGCGAGTATGCGATGGCCGAAGCGGCCGCCGCCAACGGCTGGCTCGACCGCGAACGCGTGATGCTCGAGACCCTGACGTCGATCCGTCGCGCCGGCGCCTCGATCATCCTGACGTACTGGGCGGTCGATGCCGCCCGGCTACTCCGCGCTCGCTACTGAGCCAGTCGCGGCGCGTGCCGGCCGCCACGGCTTTACCTGGTGCTCGAGGGGGCTACATCTGGGCACCGCCGTCACGACAGCCCATGAGTCACCACGTCCACGGGGCTAGCTGGCCACCTCTGCGACACCGAGACGAGCTGCGAGCGCCGCCACGTCCGCCTGGTATTCGCGCCACTCCCGATCGGGGCGGAAACCCAGTTCCGCGTTGACCTTGAGCATGCCCTCGGCATCAAACGAGTTCCACGTCTGGACGCTCTTCAGCTTCGGTACGGCAGACCGCAACTCGAAGAGCATCCGTGCCTTGACCGCGCGGCCGAGGCCGTACCCGCGATGTTCCGGTACGACAACCGTGTCGTACTGATCCGCCCGATCCGGGTGCTGCGCCGCGACGACGACTTCGGTGAGCCCGACCACCTCGCCGCTCGCTTCGTGGATGCCGAGCACGATGTAGGGCTTCATGCCTCGCATGTGTAGCGTCCGCAGGCTTGCCCGGAGCCGGTCAGCGTTGTGGGAACTCGGTCGCAGATCGAGGTCGCGTTGGTCCACGTCGCTCTGGGCGAGGTATTTCGCGGCGGCGTACGACTCATAGAGCTCCTCCGGCGGTCCGCCAGGGAAGTACTCGATCTTGTAGCCGGCGCTCACTCCGGCGGCCATCTCGCCGAGCTTGAGCCAATCCACCGTGGACAGCTCTAGGACACTACGGGTCTCCATGTACGCGCACTCGAAACCCATGGCTTCGTAGAACTTCACCGCCGGCGTACCACCGATGGCCTCAACGCCCAACATGCCGAAGCCTTCGGCATGGGCCCGAGCCACCGCGGCCCGCAGCAAGGCCTGTCCGACGCCGGTCCGGCGGGCGTCCGGGTGCACCAGCACCTCCAGCACCGCCATCGTGTCGAACAGCAGGATGTTGGCGCTGCCGAGCACGCCATCGCCGCGCGGGCCGCCGTCGCCGGCCGAACCCGGTGTGTCCTCAGCGATCCAGTTGATCCGACGTTCGCCGGGCATGGTCACCGAGAGGTATTCGCGGAAGGAATCCGCCCGCCACGGCGGGTCGTCCGGAAGATCCGTGGCCAGCAGCGCGTTCAGCGCATGGACCATCGTGTCGATCTCGGCAGACGGTGCGGTTCGGGGATCCCACTCGCGTACCATCACCCGTCCAGCTTGCCGACATTTCACGCGACGCGAAAGTGGAAACGGCCGCCAAATTCTCACCCTGCGCCAATCTACGCTCACGCTTCGTGTTCTTGGGCGGTTTAAGCCGGCCTGGACCGATCCCAGCAGCGGGTAGGGCCCGTCGTGGCCGGCCCATCTCGAGCTACGCTCGGCGCCATGCCGAGGTACGACTACCGCTGCCGCCAGTGCGGCGCGACGTTCGAGGTCAGCCGATCCATCACGGCGACCGATACGATCGCGACCTGTCCGGACGGGCACACGGACACGGTCAAGCTGCTCACGACGGTGGCGATCGGTGGCGTCGCGGCAAGCGGCGTTCGCTCCGCAGCGCCAACCACCGGCGGGTGCTGCGGCGGCGGCTGCTGCGGCTGAGCCGCCCGTGCGCCGCGGCTGAGCCCGGTCCACTTTGTCTTTCCTACCGCTGCCGATCTGAGCTGCCCGTTTCCCCGATGGATTGACCTTGCACCGTTGGGGCACGATGTTCGTGGCTTCCAGGGGGGCGGAGGTTCGACCTGTGTTGCGACGCAACCTGCCCGGCGGGTTGGTGACGTTCCTGTTCACCGACATCGAAGAATCAACCCGCCTGGCCCGGCTCCTAGGGCCGGCTTATCGCCAGGTGCTGATGGAGCACCGTCGCATCCTGCTGCGCGCATTGACCGACCACCGTGGCTTCGCGCTGTTCACCGAGGGCGACTCGTTCTTCGTAGTCTTCGCCGACGCGTCGGACGCGATCGCGGCGTGCATCGCGGCGCAGGCCGCGCTCGACGGCCACGTCTGGCCGTCCGCACAGGCACGCCCCTCGGTACGCATGGGTCTGCACTCGGGTTTCGCGCGACCGGTGGACGGCGAATACACAAGTCCGGAGGTGCACCGCGCAGCCCGAGTGGCGGCAGCCGCACACGGCGGCCAGATTCTCTGCTCGGAGGCGACCGTGCTGAGCGCCGGCTCGCTGCCGAAGGACTCGTGGATGCTCGACCTTGGGCTGCACCGGTTGCGCGGGTTCGACGACCGCGAGCGGCTCTACCAGGTCGTCGCGGCGGGCCTGGAACGGAAGTTCCCACACCCGCGGACGCTGGCCGCGAGCCCGCACAACTTGCCCAGCGTGGTGACGTCCTTCATCGGCCGCGATGCGGAGCGCGCGGCCGTCATCGACCTCCTGCATCAACACCGTCTCGTGAACGTCGTCGGGCCGGGCGGCGCCGGCAAGACCCGGCTCGGGCTCGAGGTCGCAGGCGACCTCGTGGAGGCATATCCGGACGGCGTCTGGTTCACCGATCTCGCGCCGGTCACCGATCCGGCACTGGTCGACGTGGCGGTCACCGCCGGACTTGGGCTGCGCCCCGAGCCGGGCCGGGCCGTGTTGGACACGTTGTGCGACTTCACGTCCGGGCGGACGAGCCTGCTGGTGCTGGACACCTGCGATGCGCAGCCCGGCGCGGTGGCCACACTGGTCAGTCGCGTACTAGCCAGTGGCCGCGCGACGCGCGTGTTGGCGACGAGCCGCGAACCTTTGAACGTAGCCGGCGAGGTGGTGTGGCGCATCCCGTCGCTATCGCTCACGCCGGGACCGCAGGGCGAGCCGAGCGAGGCGGTGACGCTGTTGCTCGAACGCATTTCGGCGAGCCGCGGTGGGCAGCCGATGCGACCGAGCGAGCTGGAACCGCTGTCACGCGTCGCGCGTCGGCTCGACGGCCTGCCGCTGGCACTCGAATTGGCGGCCGCGCGGCTGCGGACATTGTCGCCGGGCGAGTTGGCCGGTCGGCTGGACAACGCGGCCGACGCGGTCGACGCGGGCTTCGGACGAGAGCATGTGGCCGAGGCGGACGCGGCCAGCCGGCACGCGACCATGCAGTCGGCGGTGAGTTGGTCCTATCGGACGCTCCCGCCGGATGCCGCGCACCTACTGCGTCGCATGTCGGTGTTCGCCAGCCGCGTCGACCTCGCGGCGATCGAACGGCTCGCCGGCTCGGATCCAGTGGTCCCGCTGTCAGTTCTCGTCGACAAGTCGCTGGTGGTCGCCGAGCCCACCCCGGACGGCACGCGCTACGGCATGCTGGACCCGATCCGCGCGTACGCAGCGCGCCGGCTCGCCGCCGAGGGCGAGGACGAAGCAGCACATGCCGCGCATGTGGCGTGGGCGCGCCACGAGATCCTGAGGCTGCACCAGAGTTCCGACGGACGCGCGGTGCCACTGTCCATGTACGCGATCGATCCACTCGCCGACGAGATTCGTACCGCGCTGCGCTGGTCGGTCACCCGTGGCAGCGCCCGTGACGCCCTTGCGCTCGCCGGCGGGCTCGATCAGTGGTGGCGCGAGCGGGGTCTGGCGCGCGAGGGCCGGCTGTGGCTGTTCCGCGCGTACGAGAGGATCGCACAGACCGGCAGTGCCGCGGCGGAAGCGGAACTAGCGCTGGCGTACCACATGCATGCGCGGCACGCGAGTGCGGACGGGGAGCACGCGGAGGCGCTGAGGTTCGCCGAGCGGGCCGCCGCGGCCGCCAGACGCACCGGTGACGACGGGCTCATGGCCCGGGTACGGGCCGGCCGGGCCGTACCCCTGTTGGACATGGGTGACATGGCCGGCGCGGAGCAGGTCTGCCGTGACGTGCTGGTGTGGGCACGCGGCCGTGCCGTCGAACACGAGACGCTGCAGGCCGTCTATCTGCTCGCGCAGCTATTGTGGCGACGCGGCGCGCTGGACGAGGCGGCCGAGTTGCTCGCCAACGCGAGAACCGTCGAGGCGGCCATGACCGACGGCCGTGGTCGACGGTCCATCGACATGATTCTGGGCATGGTGGCGCTGTCGCGTGGCGATCTGGTGGCCGCCCACGATCATCTGATCGTCGCGTTGCGGTCGCGGATGACCTACGGCTTCCACTCCGGCGCCTGCGAGGCGATCAACGCGCTCGCGGCGCGCTGTGCGCTGGGCGGCGACCAGATAACGGCCGCTCGCCTGTTCGGCGCCGCGAGCGCCGCGCAGGTGCGGCTGCGCGGCGCGATCGCGCTCTGGTCGCCCTACTGGACCGAGCAGCAGGCGCGGATCCGCGCCGCGCTCGGCGACGCGGTCTTCGACGAGGTGTACGGCCAAGGAGCGGCGCTGACCCTCGACGAAGCGGTCGCACTTGCGCTCTCCGTGGACCACCCCGACCTCGCTGCCGGATCGGGGCGGTTCGCGAGCGTGTCGCAGGCCTCCTGACGCCCGGATCGCGTCAGCTGATCGTCCAGGTATCGCCCGAGCTCAGCAGCGCGGCCAGTTCCGATTCGGGATCCTCGACCGTGGACTGCGCGGTGGCTACCTGGTCACGCACGATCGAGTCGTACGACGCGCGGTTGGCGTTGCGGAACACCCCGATCGGTGTGTAGCGAAGGTCGAGACCGGGCAGGCGGGACATCGCGAACGCGTACGCCGGCTCGGTGATCGTCTCGTCGTGCACCAGGATCTCGTTCGGCGCCACGTCGGCGGTCTCGCGGACCTCGAGCCCGAACGCGCCCGGCGGGTGCGTCACGCAGAACTGCCCGTTCGCACCGAACGTCACCGGCTTGCCCTGCTCGAGCCGGATCAGGTAGTCGTCGCGGGTCGCCACGTCCTTCAGCACATCGAAGGCGCCGTCGTTGTAGATGTTGCAGTTCTGGTAGATCTCCACGAACGCGGAGCCGTCGTGACTGGCCGCGGCGCGCAACACCGACATCAGGTGTTTGCGATCCGAGTCGATGCTGCGCGCGACGAACGAGGCCTCCGCGCCGAGGGCCAGCGACAGCGGGTTGAATGGCGAGTCGGCCGAGCCGACCGGCGTCGACTTGGTGACCTTGCCGAGTTCGCTGGTTGGCGAATATTGACCCTTCGTCAGGCCGTAGATCCGGTTGTTGAACAGCAGGATCTTCACGTTGACGTTGCGGCGCAGCGCGTGGATCAAGTGGTTGCCACCGATCGAGAGCGCGTCGCCGTCACCGGTGACGACCCACACGGACAGATCCGGCCGAGACACCGCGAGACCTGTTGCAATGGCCGGCGCACGTCCGTGGATCGAATGCATGCCGTACGTGTTCATGTAATACGGGAAGCGGCTCGAGCAGCCGATGCCGGAGATGAACACGGTGTTCTCGCGGGCGATGCCAAGCTCCGGCATGAACGACTGCATCGCGGCCAGGATCGCGTAGTCGCCGCACCCCGGACACCAGCGGACTTCCTGGTCGCTCTTGAAGTCCTTAGCGGTCAACTGCAGCGAAACCCGCTCAGGCATTGCTGTCCACCACGCCTTCTAGCATCGTCTCCAGCTCGGCCGAGGTGAACGGCAGACCGCGCACCTGGTTGTAGCCGATCACGTCAACGAGGTATTTCGACCGGATCACCGAGGCGAGCTGGCCGAGGTTCATCTCCGGTATGACGACCTTGTCGTACGACCGGAGCACCGCGCCGAGGTTGCGCGGCATCGGGTTCAGATAACGCAGGTGGGCCTGCGCGACTGACAGGCCGCCTTGGCGTAGTGCTCGACACGCGGCACCTATCGGGCCGTACGTCGATCCCCAGCCGAGTACGAGCACACGCGCGTCGCCATCGGGATCCTCGACCTCGATGTCCGGCACCTCGATCGCCTCGATGCGCGCCGCCCGGGTCCGCACCATGAAGTCATGGTTCGTCGGGTCGTACGAGATGTCGCCGGTGATGTCCGCCTTCTCCAGCCCACCGATCCGGTGCTCGAGACCCGGCGTGCCGGGCACTGCCCACGGTCGCGCCATCGTGATCGGATCGCGCAGGTAGGGCAGGAACTTCGTGCCGTCCGGCGAGTTGGGCTCGGTGGCGAACTCGACCTGCAGAGCCGGCAGGCTTGACACGTCGGGCAGCAGCCACGGTTCCGAGCCGTTGGCGATGTAGCCGTCCGAGAGCAGGATCACCGGCGTTCGGTATGTCATCGCGATGTGTGCCGCGTCGATGGCCGCGTAGAAGCAGTCCGAGGGGGACCGCGCCGCGATCACCACAACCGGCGCCTCGCCGTGCCGGCCGTAGAGCGCCATGAGCAGGTCGGCCTGCTCGGTCTTGGTCGGCATGCCGGTCGACGGTCCGGCGCGCTGAATGTCCACCACGAGCAGTGGCAGCTCCAGCGCGACCGCGAGGGAGATCGTCTCTCCCTTGAGCGCGACGCCTGGTCCGCTGGTGCTCGTCACGCCGAGCGACCCACCGTACGACGCGCCGAGCGCCACGCCGATCGCCGCGATCTCGTCCTCGGCCTGCACCGTCGTAATGCCGAACCGCTTGTGCTTGGCGAGTTCGTGCAGCACGTCGGACGCCGGCGTGATCGGGTAGGCGCCGAGCACGAGTGCCAGCTTCGACCGCACCGCGGTGGCCACCAAACCCAGCGCAAGGGCGGTGTTGCCGGTGATGTTGCGGTATTGGCCGGGCGGCATGCTCGCCGGCTTGACCTCGTAGCGGACCGCGAAGTCTTCGGTCGTCTCGCCGAAGTTCCAGCCGGCCGTGAACGCCGCGGTGTTCGCCGCGATCAGATCCGGCTTCGCCGCGAATTTGCGGGCCAGGAACTTGAGCGTCGACTCGTACGGTCGCGAGTAGAGCCACGACAGCAGCCCGAGCGCGAACATGTTCTTCGCGCGCTCGGCATCCTTCTTCGGCACGTTCAAGGATTCGAGTGCCTTGATCGTCATGCTCGTCAAACCGACCGGATGCAGGGCGAAGCCGTCGAGACTCCCGTCCTCCAGAGGGCTCGACTCGTAGCCGACCTTCGCGAGGTTGCGCGGCGTGAACTCGTCGGTGTTGACGATGATCTCCGCGCCGCGCGGCAGATCCGGCAGGTTTGCCTTCAGCGCCGCGGGGTTCATCGCGACCAGGACGTTGGGCGCGTCGCCCGGCGTCAGGATGTCGTAGTCGGCGAAGTGCACCTGGAAACTCGACACCCCAGGGAGGGTGCCGGCCGGGGCGCGGATTTCCGCCGGGAAATTGGGGAGAGTTGAGATGTCATTGCCAAGCTGGGCGGTCTCGGATGTAAACCGATCTCCGGTGAGTTGCATGCCGTCGCCGGAATCCCCAGCGAACCGGATCACCACGCGATCCAGCTGACGGACCTGTTTGGTCAACGTGCGTCGACCTCCTCGGGAACAATATGCGCACGCAAGCCTACGTCGCCCGTGCACCAGGAGTCTCGTCGGATGCCCCGGGTGTGATCCATAGGACGGTGGCTATCCCACCGATTGGATTAGCCGGGGTCAACCCCATCGAAGACGTTCTTGCCGGACCGGGGTCGCCGCGCTCAGGGCGGCGTGCCACGATCGACGCATGCGCCACTGGGTCCTGCTGCTCCTGCTCGCCGTCACGGTCGCGGTCATCGCATATCTCGCCGTGTGGGTGTTCACGGGCAACGACCGTGGTCTGGACCGGGAGGAGCCGGATGGTCGGGCGGTTCCGCTGCCCGGCGACCGACCACTGGTGGAATCGGACATTTCTTCAACACGGTTCGATACCGTAGCGCGCGGGTACCGGATGGTGCAGGTCGACGCCGCATTGCGTCGCGCTGCGTACGACATCGGGTATAAGCAGGAGCTCATTGACGTGCTCGAGGCGGAAGTGATCGCGCTCCGCGACGGCCGTGCCGATGACGCGGACGCACTGCGCCGGGCACGGGATAGTGCACTCGGTGGCAACGCGACGTCCGTCACGTTGCCACCAGCCGACGCGAGCCGAGACGGGCACGCCCGCGACCTACGGCTGGAAGGCGCCGCCGCGTTCGCCGATGCGGACGTCGAAGGCGAACAGGACACCGGAGACGACGCCGACCCGACCACGGTCAGCGAGCGCGCGGCCAGCGGTCGATGAGCGCTGGCGATCGGCAGATCGGCGCGTCGAACGGGGGCCCGGACGAGGCCCCGACCACCGAAGTGACGGCTGCCGTGATCGTCAACGCGCCGGCCGAGCGCGTCTTCGAAGCACTGACCGCCTGGGAGCGGCAGAGCGAGTGGATCCCGTTCACCACGGTGAAGATCACCAAGGGCGATGGCGGAGTCGGTAGCACGATCGAGGCGGTGACCACGATCGGGCCCGCGGTGCTGACCGACACCATGCGAATCGAGGCGATCGACCGGCCGTACCAGGTGCGTGTCATGCACACCGGCAAGATCCTTCGAGGTCCGGGCGTGATGCGGTGCACCGCTATGGGACCGGGCCGGACGCAGGTCGTCTGGCACGAGCGCTTTCAGCTGCCCGCCGGCCTCGCAGGCAAACTCGCGTCGCCGCTGTTGTGGCCGGGCTCCAAGGCGGGCCTCACGCGCGCCCTGCGTCGCTTCGCCCGCCTCGTCGAGGATGGCGCACTGTAGTTCGTGCTGTCGGCCGTGCTGGCTAGGGTTTCGCCATGGCTCGTACGGTCAAGTCCGACCACATCGCGGCCGGGCTCACGCTTGGCGACGACGGCCGCCTGCGCTGCTCATGGGCGGATAGCACGGTGGATTACCGGGGGTACCACGACGACGAGTGGGGCCGACCGGTGCGCACCGACGACGGACTCTACGAACGGATGACGCTGGAGGCGTTCCAGTCCGGCCTCGCGTGGATCACGATCCTGCGCAAACGGCCGGCGTTTCGGCGCGCCTTTGCGGACTTCTCGATCCCCGCGGTCGCGGCGTTCGGCGAGACGGACGTGGCGCGGTTGCTCGTTGACGCGGGCATCGTACGGAACCGGTCGAAGATCGAGGCTGCGGTCGCGAACGCACGTGCGGCGCTCGAACTGCCGGACGGACTCGCAGCGCTGTTGTGGTCGTACGCACCGCCGCCCCGTCGTCGCCGACCTCGGTCCGGCGAGGTGCCGTCGTCCACGACGGAGTCGACGGCGATGGCCCGGGATCTCCGTAAGCACGGCTTCCGGTTCGTCGGACCGACGACGGCGTACGCGTTGATGCAATCCACCGGCATGGTCGACGACCACATCGACGGTTGCCACGTGCCGCCACCGCGTCACTGAGCGCGGCCGTCATGGTGGGATGGAGTGCGTGCGGTACTGGTCCGTGGTGATCGCCGCCGATCGGTACGACACCGAACGGCTCTACCACCGCGACGGCCTGGTCGTGCCGGGACTCGGGAGTTCCCCGATCGCGGCCGGCGACAGTGTCGTCCTCGTCGCGGCGACCCAGACTCCGGTGGCGTTCGGCATCGGTACGGTGCGCGACCTCAGCCCCGCCGAAGGCGGTGACGACGGCGATGATGGTGCCGTCGTGATCACATACCTGCAACGGATGTTTGACGCGCCACCGCCGGTGCCGCAGGCGCTCGCCAGCGCCGCCCTGACCGAGATCGACGAGCCGATCTGGGCGGGGTTGGCGCGACCAGTTGGGGTCGAACCGCCGACGACCTGGCTCGTCAGCCTCGATTTGCCGATCGAGGCACCGAGTGCGGCCGAGGCGGTACGAGTGTTCTGGACGTACGTGGCCGATCTCGGCCCGCAGGAGCTGCCGACGTTCGTCAGCCCGGCCGGCAACGAGTTGGCCATGCAGGCGATGGTCGGCGGGATCGAGGTGAACCTCGATCCTGAGGAGGACGAGGGCTGACCTGGTGCTGGAGGGGCTACATCTGGGCACACCGGCGCACCGGCGCCGCCAAATCGGCACCGCGACGAGGCGATGCTCATCCACAGCGGTGCTTGGACAGTCGACAACGCGAACCCGCCAACGAAATGCTCGGCGGGTGTCCCGCGCCGAGACCGGCGAGTTGGCGCCCAGCCTCAGCGTCCTGCAGCAGCTGCTGGCAGTCGGTGCGTTCCGTCTCGTCGTGATGGACGAGCACGGGCAAGTCGTCCAGCCGTTGGCGGAACCGCCGCTCGAGCCGTATCGACGAATCCGCCGGTATGCCCACCAGACCTGGGACCGGCCGGAATCAAGCTAGCGGCCGTTGAAGACGGGTCGTTGCTTTGCGATGAAGGCCGCGACCGAGTCGGTGTGATCCGCCGTCGCGCCACAAAGCGCCTGCGCCTCGGCCTCCGCCTCGAGCGCCTCAGCGAACGTGCCGGATTCGGCGACCAACAGCTCGCGCTTGATCTGCCCGTACGCAATTGTCGGCCCGGCGGCGAGTCGTGCGGCGAGCGCCTGCGCGGCCCCGATGATTGCGTCGTCGTCTTCGACGAGCGTGGTGAGCAGGCCCAGGCGCGATGCCTCGGCGGCGTCGATCGGCTGGGCAAGCAACGCCAACTCGATGGCCTTCGCGTGGCCGACCAGCCGGGTCAGTGTCCACGAGGATCCGGTGTCAGCGGCAAGACCGACGTTGGCGAACGCCATCAGGAAGCCTGTCGACGGCCCGCCGATCCGGAAGTCGGCGAGGAATGCCAGGCCGGCACCGGCGCCGGCGGCCATGCCACGGACCGCCGCGACCACCGGCTTCGGCATCTCGGCCAGCCGGCGCACGATCGGGTTGTAGTGCTCGCGAACCGTCGACAGCGGGGTAGGGGAGCCGCTGTCCAGCATGGCGGTGTGTTCTCGGAGATCCTGGCCGACGCAGAACGCCCGACCGGCGCCGGTCAGCACGATCGCCCGGACCGACGGGTCGTCGGCGAGGTTGTTGAGTGTGTCGCGAAGGGCAACCTTCAGGTCCACCGATAGCGAGTTCAGCGATTCGGGACGGTTGAGCGTCAGAGTCGCCACGCCGTCCGCGATATCGACCAGCAGCACGGTCACGGTTGGCCACCCTTCACAGCGGACAGGCATTGCGCGACGAACTCGTCGGCGGCCGGGCGAAGCCGGCTCGCGTGCAGGTCGAAGAATTCGGCCGCGTCGTGCCCCGGCCACCGTGCCGGCAACAGGTCGGGCGGAAGAGCCGGATCGCGGAACAGGAACGTACGCCATGCGTGCACAAGCCGGAACCGCGCTATGTAAGCCGCCTTGACGTCACCGTCGGCGTCGACCCGCTCAACCACGGAACGCATCGCGACTACGAAATCGCGGTACTCGCGACCGATCCGTTCCAGATCCCACGCCTGGCTCACCAGCGCGGTCGCTCCCCGTACGCCGCCGGAGTGGCTCGCGCTGAACCGCTGGAACCGTACCCCCGCCTCGGAGAGCACGCCCTCCGCCTCCGGTGAGGGCTTGGTGGCCACCCAGGTGGTGTCGCCGATCGTTCCGTAGCCCAGATAGGCGAGGTTGTTGGCGATGCGCTGGCGGTCCGCGCGTGGCACCGGAGCGTCCGCGATGATCAGGTCGAACGTTCCCTCCCACGGCTTCGGGTTCGTGCGATAGATCCGTTCGGCCGCCTCGTCGAGCCGGTGCGCGGCGCGCTGCGTGATCAGATAGCCCGGCCCGGACGACAGCCGCAGAGGGAGGAGCCAGCCCTGGCGTACCATTCGCGAGACCGCGGTCCGCACGGCCGGTGCACCGATTTCGAGGGGCGCCAACAGGCGTACGAGGGCCGCGACCGGTGCCCGCCCGCCGTGGGCGCGGAGGTGGTCGCCGTAAAGATCAAAGAGTGCCGACCGTGCTTGCACGGACGTTGCCCACCCCACCTCGTTGATCGCGTCAACCGAGTCTGGCCCGCGGATTGGTCATTGTGACATTGATTGGTTCGGGCCGCTAGAGCCCCGTCACAGGGCCCTCAGCGAGGTGGAGAGGGCCGACGAAGCGAGTCGGTTTGGGTCTTGCGGACCACATCAGGGAAAATCATTTCCTAGGCATGCGTGCCTGCCCGATTCGGGCGCGTGCGCGGGCGCGACCTCGGTCCTCCACCGCCGTCCGGCAGGGCGGGCGCGGCGTGGGCCGGGCCGGTCCGTGCGCCGAGCACCGCACGTGGAGAGGGGAGACAACATGGCGGCGATGAAGCCGCGGACGGGAGACGGTCCGCTGGAGGTCACCAAGGAGGGCCGCGGGATCGTCATGCGCGTGCCGCTGGAAGGCGGTGGCCGGCTCGTCGTCGAGATGACTCCGGACGAGGCCACCGCGCTCGGCGAAGCACTACGCACCGCGGTCGGCTGACAAGCAGGTCTTCCTTCCGCTGCACGTTTCGACGTCCGCCACACCCGCGGCGCACGTCGTCGCGGCGCAAGCCGATGTGGCGGCCGGGTCTGTAGTGGCATAGCGTTCACCGCGCATGTGGGCGATCCACACGCACTCGGACGACGTCGGCTCGCCGCGGCGGCGTGCGCTTCGTCATTGGTTGACCTGCGCAAGGAGCATGCGTGCTCAACATCCGGCTGTCCGATCGACTGATCACCGCGCATCCGCGGGTGCTCGCGGTCGCCGTCACCGCCCAGCCCCGGCCGACACTCCAGCCGGGTAGCGGCGTCGTACACGCAGATCTGCGTACCCAGCTCGAGGCGTACCTTGCCGACGTCGATCACAACGGGCAGCCGGGCACGGTGGCGGCGTTGCCCCGGCCGCTCGCGATGCCTCGTCGCGTGCTGCTGGTCGGCGTCGGGGATGGTGACGAGATCGGTTGGCGGACGGCCGGCGCGGCGCTGGCTCGGGCCGCCGCGACCGACGAGGCACTGGACATCGCACTGCCCGACGGCACCGCCCCGGATGCGGTACGAGGGCTGGCGGAGGGGCTGTGGCTCGCCTCGTACACGTTCAATCTGACGCGCCGGCGACCGCAAGCGGTCGACGAGACCGGCCCAACGGATCGAGGGTTCAGCCCTGGTCGCCGCGACGCGGAGGTATTTGTCGACGGTGATCCGGATCAGGTGCTGCGCAAGGTAACGCTGCTGACGACCGACGCCAGCGACCCGGACGGCGGCTATGCCACGGCTCTCGGACAGGCTCACTCGGTCGCGACCGCGACCCGCTTCGCCCGCGACCTCACGAACATGCCAAGCGAGGAGAAGACGCCGGCGTGGTTCGCCGATCAGGTCGCCTCGAACGCGGCCGGCAAGACCGGGCTCGATGTCCGGATCTGGGCCGGTGACGAACTCGCTTCCGCGGGATTCGGCGGAGTGATCGCGGTCGGCGGTGGATCGACGCGCGCGCCGCGGCTCGTCCAGCTGTCGTGGCAGCCGGCCGAGGCGCGCCGCCACGTCGTGCTGGTCGGCAAGGGGATCACGTTCGATACCGGCGGGATCTGCATCAAGCCGCGCGAGGGCATGAAGCTGATGCGCAAAGACATGGGTGGTGCCGCGGCGATCATCGCGGTCACGCTCGCCGCCGCGGATCTGGATTTGCCGGTACGGATAACCGCGCTCGCGCCGCTCGCCGAGAACATGGCCAGCGGGTCCGCGTGGCGCCCGGGCGACATCGTGCGCCACTACGGCGGCCGGACCAGCGAGTGTCTCAACACCGACGCGGAGGGCCGCGTGGTGCTGGCCGATGCCCTGGCGTACGCCGCCGCAGAGCTCACTCCGGACGCGTTGATCGATCTCGCCACGCTGACCGGCGCGGCTGGAGTCGCCCTGGGCAAGCGGACCGCGGCGCTGTATAGCGACAACGCGCAGCTCGCCGGCGAACTCTGCGCGGCAGCCGAGGCGGCCGGTGAACACGCTTGGCGGATGCCTCTGGTCGATGACTACGTCCGTGACATCGCCAGCGAGCTCGCGGATGTCGCGAACACATCGAGCGCCGGCGCCGGCTCCATCGCCGCCGCACTGTTCCTGCGGGAGTTCACCGGACCGTCGCGGCCGAACTGGGTCCACATCGACATGTCCGCGCCCGCATGGTCCGAGGCGGCCGACGGTGAGCTGGCCAAGGGCGCGACCGGATGGGGCGTACGAACGCTGTTGCGCTGGCTCAGCGAGCAGTAAGGCTCGGCGCGGCGCCGCCGACCGAATTCGCCCGATCCGTCCACGGAGTCCTAAGACCGGTCTTGGTGCGGCCCCGCCGCGTGCCATCCTGGAACGGACGAGTCACGAGCCGACGATTGGGGATGGCGTGACGGACGGATCGGCACCATGGTCGGCGCGCCCGACCGGCGGCGCCGTGCCACCGTCGGAGCCCGACGAGCTGGCCTGGTCCGGGAACCACGCGAACGGCAACGGCAACGCCGCGCACGCCACGAGCGCGAACTCGGGCTCGCCGTGGTGGACGGACGCACGAGCGGATCCGTGGCGCGATCCGACCGCGCCCGCCGCGGTCATCGTTCCGGCACGTGGACCTGATCCGGTCGCGGTGCCCGAGGTCGATCCGCCGAAGCGACAGGTCTCGCTCAGACACGTACTCGTCATCAGCCTGCTCGCCGCATTGTTGGCCGGTGGCCTGGGCGGCGCGCTCGGCTACCTGGCCGCGGTCAAGAGCGGGCTGCGCGAAGCCGTACCCCTCGGCACCGGTGCCTCGGGCACCCCAGGTGCGGTGCAACGAGCGCCCGGATCGCTTGCCGCGGTGGCGAAGAAGGTTCTACCGAGCGTCGTCACAGTGCGGGTGGACAGTCCGCTCGGCACGGCGATCGGATCGGGCTTCATCGTCTCGTCCGACGGCTACATGATCACGAACGACCACGTGATCGACGGCCTGAACGGCAACGCAACGATCACCTTCAACGACTCGACGACCGCCGCGGCCAAGCTGGTCGGTACGGATCCGGAGTCGGACGTCGCGGTACTGAAGATCGCAAAGACCGGGCTGCCGGCGGTCACGTTCGGCGACTCGGACGCGATCGCGGTCGGCGACCCGGTGCTGGCCATCGGCGCACCGCTGGACCTCCAGAACTCGGTGACCGCCGGCATCATCTCGTCGTTGCGGCGGCCGCTCGAGATCTCCGACGGCACCGGCCCAACGCGCTACTACGCGGCGATTCAGACCGACGCCGCGATCAATCACGGCAACTCGGGCGGTCCGCTCGTTGACTCGGCCGGGCAGGTCATCGGCGTCGATGCGGTGATCAAGTCGCTCGGGTCCAGCGACGAGGACGCGGGCAACATCGGACTGGCCTTTGCCATCCCGATCAACCAGGCCAAACGGATCGCCGAGTCGCTGATCACCACGGGCAAGGTCCAACGTACGGTGATCGGCGCCACGCTCCAGGCGAGCTACCACAACCCGAACGGCGGCGTACGGATCTCCGGTGTCGCGACCGGTGGCCCGGCCCAGAAGGCCGGACTGAAGTCCGACGACGTGATCCTGTCGATCGGGGGCACTCCGCTGGACGCGGCCGGCGACCTTACCGCGGTGGTCCGCGAATACGCACCCGGTACGGTTGTCCCGGTCATTTTCCTGCGCGGCACCGGGCGGCACACCGTGCAGGTCAAGCTCGTCGCAACCGACGGCTGAGTGTCGGCTGGCTGAACACCGTGGCGGGCATCTGGCCACCACGGAGCCAGGCTGCGTACGCTGGGTGCGGCGACCGCGGCGGATGGGAGGTGAGCGGTGGACTTCTTCGGCGTCAACGGCTGGGAGTTCCTCGTTCTCCTGCTGCTCGCGTTGTTCATTTTCGGGCCGGACAAGCTGCCGCGCGCGATCAGCGACGGCGTTCGGATGGCGCGCAACCTGCGTGACATGGCGCGCAACGCGACCACTGATCTGAGCCGCGAGCTCGGCACCGACATCAGTCTCGAGGATCTGCATCCAAAGGCCTTGATCCGCAAGCACATCCTGAGCGAAGAGGACGAGCTGGCGATCCGGAAGCCGATCGAGAGCCTTTACCGGGACGTACGAGGCGACTTAACCGGCGTCCACGGCGACCTTGCGCAGGTGGCGCAGGATCTCGACGTCCGGCACAAGCCGGTCAATCCGGGTGGTCCGGCAACCGTGAGCTCGAAGGCCGGCATCGCCCCGCAGACGTACGACGCCGACGCCACCTGACATACCGGCGGCGAACCAGTCAGGAGCGTGCCACCGGCTGCAGCCCGAGCGGCTTGCCGGCCAGCGACTCCCGCCGTGTCGCAAGCTGGTCCGCGATCTTCGACAACGCGATGGCCGCCGGTGCATCCGGGGCGGCGAGCACGATTGGCGTGCCGCCGTCGCCGGACTCCCGTACCCGGGTGTCGAGCGGGATCTGACCAAGCAGCGGGACGGCGGCGCCGACGAGCCGAGTCAGCGAGTCGGCAACAGTGGCACCGCCCCCAGAGCCGAAGATGTCCATGCGCTCGCCGTTGGGCAGTTCGAGCCACGACATGTTTTCGATGACGCCGACCAACCGCTGGTGTGTCTGTAGTGCGATGCCGCCGGCGCGCTCGGCGACCTCCGCCGCCGCGGCCTGTGGAGTGGTGACGACCAGGATCTCCGCGTTCGGCAACAGCTGGGCGAGCGAGATCGCGATGTCTCCGGTGCCGGGCGGCAGGTCGAGCAGCAGGACGTCGAGATCGCCCCAGTAGACATCGGCGAGGAACTGCTGCAACGCGCGATGCAGCATCGGCCCGCGCCACACGACAGCGGCGTTCCCCGCGGTGAACATGCCGATCGAGATCACTTTCACGCCATGCGCCTGTGGCGGCATGATCATGTCCTCGACCTGCGTCGGGCGATCCGCGGTGCCGAGCATGCGCGGCACCGAATGGCCGTAGATGTCGGCGTCCACCACGCCGACGGCCAGGCCACGATCGGCCAGCGCCGCGGCAAGATTCACCGTCACGCTCGACTTCCCGACGCCGCCCTTGCCGCTGGCCACCGCGTAGACCCTCGTCCGGCTGCCCGGCTGAGCGAACGGGATCACCGGCTCCACGTTGGCGCCGCCGCGCAACCGAGTCTGGAGGTCCTTGCGCTGTTCGGGAGACATCACGCCGAACTTGACCTCGACGCGCGACACGCCAGACACCGCTCCGACCGCGGCGGTGATGTCCGCGGTCAGCTTGTCGCGGAGCGGGCACCCCGCCACCGTGAGCAGGATGTCGACCGTGGCGAGGCCGTGCGGGTCGACGCGTACCGACTCGACCATCCCCAAGTCAGTGATCGGCCGCCGGATCTCCGGATCGTCGACGGTCGCCAGAGCGGCGCGGATCGCGTCGTCCAGCGAGGTCGTCGAGGCGGTCATGGTGGCCATGCTACGGCGCGCCCTCGGCTGGCTGCCCGTGCGACCCGACCGTACCGAGCTCGTTGTGGCGCACCAAACACCGCGGATATCCGTGGCCGACCTGCTGCCTTCCGGCCGCATTCGTGCTGAATCTGATGAATAAGGCGATTGGGGGTGGACGGCCCCGTCCGCCCGATGCGACGATCGGGAAGAGCCGCCGCGCGCCTTCGCAACCCCTTGAGGCGCGCGGCGAAATGCGTCCGGCCACCGGATCCGCTGCGACGGCCGCGGCGCGAGCATCGAGCGGCGCCGCCAGCCGCGGCACCGCCGACGCCAGCCGCGGCACCTCCGGTCCCAGCCAGCCTCGCTACCGGCCGCGTCGGTTGCGGGACGGCGGCGGCAGCTCCTGGTCGTACGTGTCGACGGCGTCAATCGGGTCGTCGATTGCCTCACCGTCGTTCTTGCGCCCGGCGCGCTTGGCGTCCTTCTGGCGCTCCTTGCGGTCCAGTCGCGCCCGCCGGTCGGCG
This sequence comes from Micromonosporaceae bacterium, assembly GCA_035713725.1. Classification (GTDB taxonomy): domain Bacteria; phylum Actinomycetota; class Actinomycetes; order Mycobacteriales; family Micromonosporaceae; genus DASQPR01. The sequence continues at coordinate 6,835 of DASTMZ010000214.1, read as the reverse complement.
GATTCGTCAAGCTCCTCGGCGAGCCTGGACAGCTCCGATCGGACGAAGTCGCGCGTGCTGACCTCGCCGATCGCGATCCGTAGCGCCGCGATCTCGCGGGCCAGGTATTCGGTGTCCGCCTTTTGGGCCGATGCGCGGCGCCGGTCCTCCTCGAAGGACAGTCGATCGCGGTCGGCCTGTCGGTTCTGTGCGAGCAGGATCAGTGGCGCGGCGTACGACGCCTGCAAAGACAGCAACAGCGTGAGGAACGTGAACGTGTACGGGTCGAATCGCAGGTTTCGTGGCGCCAGCGTGTTCCAGCCGATCCACAACACGATCACCACGGTCATGTAGACCAGGAACAGGGCCGTACCCATGAACCGCGCGATCGCCTCCGACCAGCGGCCGAACGCATCGGGGTCGTAGCGAGGCAGCGCGATGCGGGCGGGCTGGCGTGGTTGATCGAGCCGGGAGTCCCGGCGCGGCTCAGCCACCGGTCGCTCCGTTGTCGCGACGGGTGGCGCCGTCGCCGGTACCCGCCGCCGCGATGCGCGCGAGTTCGGTCACATGTGCGTCGCTGTCGCGGTCGCGCCAGTCCCGCGGCAGCAAGTGGTCGAGTACGTCGTCGACGGTGACCGCGCCGACAAGGCGGCCGAGGTCATCGACGACGGCCAGCGCGACGAGGTTGTAGGTCGCCATTCGCCGAGTTACCTCGGGCAGTGGCGTGGCCGGAGAGAGCGGCTCGATATCGCTGTCCACCACGCCGCCGAGAAGGGACGCGGGCGCCTCGCGCAGGAGCCGCTGGAAGTGCACGACGCCGAGATAGCGGCCGGTCGGCGTGGCCATCGGCGCACGGGCCACGAACACGCTCGCCGCGACGGCGGGGGAGAGCTGCGGTTCGCGTACCCGCGCCAGAGCCTCGGCGACCGTCGCGTCGGGCGTGAGGATGACCGGCTCGGACGTCATGAGCGCGCCGGCCGTACCAGGCAGGTAGTCAAGCAGTTGCCGCACCGGACTGGCCTCGTCCGGCGACATCAGGTCGAGCAGCACTTCCTGGTCCACCTTGGGCAGCTCGGCCAGCAGGTCGGCGGCGTCGTCCGGGTTCATCTCCTCCAGGATGTCGGCGGCCCGCTCGGGTTCGAGGGCACCGATGATCTCGACTTGGTCGTGTTCTGGCAACTCTTCGAGGACATCCGCCAGACGCTCGTCATCGAGCGCCGCCGCGACCTCGACGCGCCGGCTGTCGGACAAATCCTGCAGGACGTTGGCCAGGTCGGCGGCGCGCATGCTGTCTAGCACCGCGAGCAGCGACGCGGTGCCTTGTGCTTCCGGCACACCGACCAGCCCGGTCACCTCGCCCCAGTCGAGTTGCTGAAGGTGACCGCGCCGACCCAACCGCCCCGCATGTTCGCGAACCGCGACCCGGGTGAGCGTCCACTCACCGGATCGGTCCGCCTCCATGCCGACATCCGCCACCGACGCGGTGCGTCCGGACTCGACAACCGTCACTCGCCGATCGAGCAACTCCTCGAGGACCAGCAACTCACCCGGGCGCTTCTCGAATCGCCGGAGGTTCAGCGTGCCGGTGCCGAGCTGCACCGCATCGGCCTCCATCGCTTCGATGCGTCCAATGGGCAGGAAGATCCGGCGCCGCATGACGAACTCGGCGATCAGACCGACGACGCGCGGCGGAGCGCCGTCCGGACGGAAGCGCGCGACCGCGTCCCGTACTCGACCGACCTGGTCCCCGTTCGGATCGAACACGGGCAGGCCGGCGAGACGGGCGATGTAGATGCGCGTCGCCGTCGTCATGGGACCAGCGTAAGAGGCCGTATGGTGCGAGGCATGAAGACCCTCAGGTACGAGATCGTCGACGTGTTCACCGACCGGCCGTACGCCGGGAATCCGCTCGCCGTGGTATTCGGTGCCGACGGCCTCGCAACCGGGCAGATGCAGGCAATCGCCAACGAGTTCAACCTGTCCGAGACGGTCTTCGTTCTGCCGCCCACGTCGTCCGACGCGACCTATCGCGCCCGGATCTTCACGCCCAGTGCCGAGCTGCCGTTCGCCGGTCATCCGAGCGTCGGTGCCGCCGTTACGCAGATGCGTGCCGGGTTGTTCGGCCCAGGCCGAGTGGTACAGGAGTGCGGTGCGGGTTTGTTGCCCATCGAGGTATCCGATGCCGGGTCTGCGACACTGCGCGGCGGATCACCGACCGTCGGTCCGCCGGTCGATCCCGAGCCACTGCTCGCCGCCGTCGGACTGACGAGCGCGGACTTCGTCGGCCCAGCGCCGCGAGCGGCCGGCTGCGGTTTGGAGTTCCACTTTCTGTCCGTACACATGGATGCATTGGCGCGCGCGATCGGTGACGCAGCGGCGGCGCGCGCACACGACGTGACCGACGTCTGTTTGTTTGCATGGGATGCGGACACGCGTTCGTCGCGCACTCGTGTGTTCGTGCCGGGCCTCGGCGTCACAGAGGATCCGGCGACCGGCTCTGCCGCGCTCGGCTTCGGCGTGTGGCTGGTGGCGAGCGGTCTGCTGCCAGGCGACGGCGAGTCCGCGTACACGATCCGCCAGGGCGTGGAGATGGGACGTCCGTCCACATTGGCATGCACCGTCGCGGCGGCGGACGGCATGGCCGTGACTGCCACGGTGAGCGGGAGCGCGGTGCCGATCGCCACCGGGTCGATCACCGTGCCACCCGGATGAGGCCTACGTCGTTGGCGCGGTGAGGGCCGCGGCTTGCGCGGCGTGGTCAGTTGGATCGAGCGCGAGTACGGTGCAGTCGCGCGCCCACCGAGCAGCAACCTCCTCGACCGAGCCGGTTGCGTTGAGGCGCTTGGCGGCGAGCGCCGGGACCACTTCTCGCCAACGTTCGGTGCTCGGATCGACGGTCGTCACCCGCACCGGCCAGGTCACGATCTGGCCGCCGTGATCGCCTCGCGCGGTCACTGCCGCCAAGCCCGCGTGCGTCAGACCGGGAGCGTCCTGTTCACCAGCGCCAGTGACGACGAACAAGGCTTCGCCAACCGGCAGGCACCACACGGCGTACGCCGGCCGCGCGCCCACCGTGACCCACACGACGGCCGCCTTGCGGGTCGCCTCCGCGACCAGCGCCCGGCCGAGCGCGCTCGCACTGTCTCCGGTCGCGTGATCCGCCGTGCTCACGCCCACCATCCTGCCCCACCGACGGTGCCGGCCGACCAATGGAGGTCGCGTCGATACCATGCGGTCATGCCCTCGACCGACCCGTCATCGCCGCCGGCATCGGCATCGCCATTGTCGGAGCTTGGCGCCCGGCTGGCCGAGGCGGTGCCGGGCGCGCAGGCAGGCGCGTCCGGTGGCGGTGACTGGGCGCGTCCGACCGTCGACGTACCGGCGGACGGATGGCGTGCGCTCGTACGGTCCGCGCGCGACGACTTAAACGCCGACTTCTTCGACTGGCTGTCGGCGGTGGACGAGTTGGCCGACGGGTTCTCGATCGTCGCGCATGTCTGGTCGAGCGCCGGCCGGTACGGCTTCCTGCTGCGTACCCGGGTGCCCCGTGACAACCCACGGCTGGACACGATCATCGACCTGTACCCGGGTGCGGCGTGGCCGGAGCGCGAGACGTACGAGATGTTCGACATCGAGTTCATCGGGCACCCGGATCTGCGTCCGCTGCTGTTGCCGCCGGAATTCGAGGGGCACCCACTGCGCAAGGACTTCGTGCTCGCGTCCCGAGTGGCCAAGCCGTGGCCGGGTGCCGTCGAGCCGGGTGCCGTCGAGCCGCGTGATGCGGACGGCCCGGGCAGCGCGCGACGAGCACCGCTGCGCCCGCCCGGCGTACCCGATCGTTAACAACTACTTAGCAACTTGCGGCAACCTGAAATGCTGTTGCGCAGCTTCTAGCTGTGGGTCATAAGGTGCCGCGTATGACCGTCACGACCCTACCAGCCCCCGAATCCGCTGGCACAAGCCTTCCGGCCGACCACGAACCGCCGCGGAAGGTGTCGATCCGGCGCATCGTCGCGTTGTTCCGGCCGCACCGCTTCATGATGACCGGGCTCCTCGCCATCGTTCTGGTACGAGCTGTGGTCGGTGTGATCTCGCCTTTTCTACTGCGGGCGATCCTCGACAAGGGTCTTCCGGAGCGCAATCTCGCGCTGATCAGCGAGCTGGCGCTCGGCATGATCGCGGCCGCCGTGGTGGGCAGCGCGCTCGGCGTCTGGACGACCCAGCTCGCCACCGTGATCGGGCAGCGCGTCATGCACGAGCTACGCGTCGCGGTGTACGGCCACCTTCAGCGCCTCTCGTTGTCGTTCTTCACGCGTACCAAGACCGGTGATGTGTTGTCACGGGTCATCAACGATGTCGGTGGCGTCGACAACGTGCTAACCAACACCGCGACCGCGACCGTCGCGTCGATGACCCAGTCCGTCGCAATCGCGATCGCGTTGCTGATCATGGACTGGAAACTCGCGGTCGTGGGGATCGTGCTGATCCCGGCGTACCTGGCCGTGACATTCCGGCTCGGCGGGCAGCGCCGGCAGATCGCGCGCAACCGTCAACGGAGCATGTCCGCGCTCACCTCGACGGTCGAGGAGACGCTGTCCGTGCCGGGCGTTCTGCTCGCGAAGACGATGGGGCTCGGACCGGAGATGCAGCGGCGGTTCGCGGCGCGATCGGCCGAGATCTCGAAGTTCGACCTCGCCGCGGTGCTGGCCGGCCGGTGGCGACTCGCGACCCGCGCTGCCGCGCTCACGATCGTGCCGGCCATCGCCTACTGGATCGCGGGCGTCGAGTTCACTCACGGCGGCTCGCCGACGACGCTCGGCACCGTGGTCGCGTTCACGAGCATGCTGAACCGCTTCGTGGCACCGGCCAGCGCCATGCAAGGCATCGGACAGGCCGCGTCGACGTCCATCGCGCTGTTCGGTCGCATCTTCGACGTGCTCGACTTGCCGGTGGACATCCATGACACGTCCGGCGCACGAGCACTCGTGACAGCCGGCGGTCGCGTCGAGTTCCGTGGCGTCCGGTTCGGGTACGACGGCGCGGAGACCCCGACACTCGACGACATCAATCTGGTCGTACCGGCCGGCACGTCGACCGCCATCGTCGGCGCGACCGGATCCGGAAAGACGAGTCTCGGATATCTCGTGACGCGGCTCTACGAACCGCAGGCCGGCTCGATCACCATCGACGGCGTAGACATCCGGGACGTCAACATGGCATCGCTGGCTCGTACGGTCGGGTTCGTCGCGCAGGATACGTACCTGCTGCACGCCTCCGTACGCGAGAATCTTCTGCTCGTCGCGCCCGACGCGACGCAGGATGAACTCGAGGCCGCGGCGCGCGCAGCACACATCCACGACCTCATCGCGGGTTTGCCGGACGGCTACGACACGTTGGTCGGCGAGCGCGGCTATCGGTTCTCCGGCGGCGAGCGGCAGCGCCTGGCCATCGCGCGGATGGTGCTCCGCAACCCGCCGGTCCTGGTGCTCGACGAGGCCACCAGTGCGTTGGACACTCGCACCGAGCGGGCCGTTCAGGCGGCGCTCGACGAGCTGGCCAAGGGACGGACCACCATCGTGATCGCACACCGCCTGTCCACCATCGTGCGCGCCGACCAGATCGTCGTGCTCGACCACGGCCGCATCGCGGAGCGGGGTACGCACGCCGAGTTGCTCGCCGCGGGCGGTCGCTACGCGGCGCTCGCACGGACATGAACGCGCGGGCTCGTGAGCGAGCTGTCGCCGGGGTCGCGACGCACCCCCGGGATGCTGCCGCTGGGGCGCAAACGGCCGCGGCCCGCGAGGTGCGGGAGGGCGTGGTACGCCTGGCCCGACGGTTGCAGGCACTGCGCCAGCCGCATGGTGTGAGCCCAACGGCGATAGCGCTGCTGGCCCGCCTCTACCGGGATGGTGAGGCCACGCCTAAAGCGCTCGCTGACGCCGAGCACGCCCAGCCGCAGTCGCTGACCCGCGTGTTCGCGGCGCTGGAAGAAGGCGGTCTGGTCGGTAGGCGCGACGATCCGAGCGACCGGCGACAGGTGCTGCTCGACATCACGACGGCCGGGCTCGATGTGCTGCGCCAGCACAGCGCGACGCATGTGTCGTGGCTGGTCACCGCGATGGACGTGGAGTTGACGACGGCCGAGCGGGAGATCGTCCGGGTGGCGGCAATGCTCCTCGACCGCCTGGCTGATCACCGACCATGAGCGATCCAGGCGGGCGGGTACGCGATGATGGCCAGGTGAGCGAGATGCGCCCGGAAGCCGACCTCGCGCCCGCGCTCCCGGCGCGTTCGCGCGGCGTGATCGCGTTGCTCGAGGAGAACTGCACGTCCTGCATGCTGTGCGCCCGCGAGTGCCCGGACTGGTGCATCTACATCGACGCGCACAAGGAGGACGTGGTCGTGCCCGGTGCGGCGCGGGCCCGGCAGCGCAACGTCCTCGACCGATTCGCGATCGACTTCTCGCTGTGCATGTATTGCGGCATCTGCATCGAGGTGTGCCCGTTCGACGCGCTGTTCTGGTCTCCGGAGTTCGACTACGCCGGGTCTGACATCCGTGACCTGCTGCACGAGCGCGACCGGTTGGGCGACTGGATGGCAAGCGTTCCGCCGCCGCCGGCCCACGATCCACGTGGCGAACCGTCGAAGGAGCAGGCCGGTGCCCTCCGCAAGGCGCAGGTCGCGGCTCGGGACTGACTGCGCCATTACGGCGTCGGCGTCGCTTTTGACCAGCGCGTACCCTTGTATTATCAGGTTCTTCTCAGGTCCGCCGAAGCCATCTCACGGCCAACTCCGGAACACTGGGTAGACGACGAGGTGTTGACTGGAACGGATCCGGTTCGCATCCGATAGGAGA
>DASTMZ010000213.1:0-39875 GCA_035713725.1 Micromonosporaceae bacterium | reverse complement strand
CGCCTTCGACGGCACGCCGTTCAAGTCGGCCGTGTGGCGATTGCTGGGCGTACGAATGGGCCGGCGAGTGTTCGACGACGGGTGCGGGATTCCGGAGAAGACGCTCGTGGCGATCGGCGATGACACGACCCTCAACGCGGGCTCAGTCATCCAGTGTCACTCTCAGGAAGACGGCGCCTTCAAGTCCGACCGCATCACGATCGGCGCCGGCTGCACCGTGGGCGTCGGCGCCTGGGTCCACTACGGCGTGACGATGGGCGATGGTGCGATGCTCGGCCCGGACGCGTTCCTGATGAAAGGCGAGGACGTCCCACCGCAGGCGCGGTGGGCCGGCAACCCGGCCCGGGACCTGGGTGACGACCGCGCGCTCGCCATGCAGCTCCGTGGCACGCGCAGTGAGCACGCGAGCAGTCAGCCGGCGGCGGTGACGGCCCCGACGTCCGCAGCGACTGGAGGAACACGATGCAACGAGTAACCGCCGCCGGTCGGGAATACTGGACGAGCGCGTTGGCGTCTGGCGGCTGGGCGCCAGTTCCACGGTGGACGGTGGACCCGACTCCAGGCGTGGCAACGTTCGAGGTCGTCATCCCACCCGACACCGTGGCGGCGCTGCATGGGCTTGCCGGTGCGATGGGCATCCGACTCAGCGCAGTCTTGCTAGCGGCGCACGCCAAGGTGATAGCTGCGCTGTGCGGGGAGCCTCACGTCACGACCGGCTATGTCGCGACGGACGGCGACGATCCGCTGCCGTGTGTACTGACGACCGACGCCCACTCGTGGCGTGGCCTGCTGCTCGACTCTCATCGGGCACAGGCGCACCTGTTGCCGCACAAGGAGTTTCCGATCCACGACCTCATGCGCGAATTGCACGTGTCCGGGCCGCTGTTCGACACGATGTTCGACGCGACCGGCGGCGACGGAAGTCTTGCCGACGAGGTGGCATTGCGGGTTGGTGCCGTACATCGCGGCGAGGAGCTAGTGCTACGGACGGGGTACCGCACCGATGTGCTCGACGCCGACAGTGCCGCGCGAGTCACCGGCTACTACCTCACCGCGCTCGCGCAGATCGCGACGGAGCCGGATGCCGAGCATCGTCGGCGCAGCCTGGTTTCCGCCGAGGAGCATCGATTCCAGCTCGACGCGCTTGCTGGACCGCACCGCGAGCTGCCCGACCGGCGCGTGCATGAGCTTTTCGAAGCGCGGGTACGCCAGTGTCCGGATTCCGTGGCAGCCGTGCACGGTGGCCTCCGGTGGACGTACCGAGAACTCAACTCCCGCGCAAACCGCTTGGCGCGCGCCTTGCTGGCACAAGGGCTGCGGCGCGAAGACGTCGTCGCGGTGGTGACCGAGCGCAATCTCGATTGGATGGTGGCCGTTCTCGCGATCTTCAAGGCTGGCGGAGCGTACCTCCCGATCGAACCGCATTTTCCTAGCGATCGCATCGCGACTACGTTGTCGCGCGCGAAATGCCACCTCGTATTGACCGAACCTGCCAGCACCAAAACGCTAAGCCAGGCGGTCACGTCGCGAGGCGACGTTCACACCATGTTCATCAAGGACAGCTACGAGGCAGACCGTGCCGAGGACGATCTCGACATCGCGGTCGCGTCGGATCAGCTCGCGTACATCTACTTCACCTCTGGGTCGACAGGCGAGCCAAAGGGCGCGATGTGCGAGCACGCCGGAATGCTGAACCACATGTACGCCAAGATCGACGACCTGGACATCGTCGAGGGGTCGGTCGTCGCGCAGACCGCCCCACAGTGCTTCGACATCTCGTTGTGGCAGCTCATCTCCGCGGTCCTCGTCGGCGGACAGACGTTGATTGTCGAGCAGGACGTGATCCTGGACGTTCCGCGGTTCATCGACAAGGTTGTCGACGGCCGGGTCGCGGTGCTGCAGGTGGTGCCGTCCTACCTCGAAGCCGTGGTCTCGCACCTGGAGCAGAGCCCGCAGAAGTTGGCCGATCTACGGTGTGTGTCGGTCACCGGTGAGGCGCTGAAGAAGGAGCTCACCCAGCGCTGGTTCGCCATCGAGCCAGACATCAAGCTCGTCAACGCGTACGGCCTGACCGAAACCTCGGACGACACGAACCACGAGGTGATGGACGGCGTACCGAACGGGACAGGTGTGCCGCTCGGCAGACCGGTCAACAACGTGCGCGTCTACATCGTCGACGAGCACCTGTCTCCGGTCCCGCTGGGCGCGCCGGGCGCGATCGTGTTCTCCGGTGTCTGCGTCGGTCGCGGCTACGTGAATGATCCCGAGCGCACTCGGACGGCGTTCATGGCCGACCCACATCGCACGGGCGAACGCCTTTACGTGGGCGGCGACTACGGCCGCTGGCGGCCCGACGGCAAGGTTGAGTTCCTTGGTCGACACGACTCTCAGGTCAAAATCAACGGCTTCCGTATCGAGATCGGGGAGATCGAGAACACGCTCCTGCGGGTACCCGAGGTGCGCGACGGCGCCGTGGTGATCACCGAGCGCATCGACCAGAGCAAACACCTCGTGGCGTTCTATTCGGGCACCCAGCCAGTGGAACTCGACACGCTGCGGAGCCGACTCTCCGAATCGTTGCCTGAATACATGGTCCCGAGCGCATTTCATTGGCGCGACGCCCTGCCGCTCACCGCTAACGGCAAAATCGACAAGAAGTCCTTGGTCGCGCTCGCCAGCGATCTTGACGTCGTCGACGACCGCCAACCGCCCTGCACGCCGACCGAGCAGCGTCTCGCGGTCGCCTGGGCGGGAGTGCTCGGAATCTCCGAGGATCAGATCGGTCGGCAGGATCACTTCTTCGACCGCGGCGGCACGTCGCTGGCCGCGGTGAAGCTCGCAATCACGCTGGACCGTGTGGTGTCGCTCAAGGACGTGACAGAGCATCCCGTGCTCGCCGATCTGGCCGACGTCATCGATGGTCTGCGTACCGGCGTACTCCTGGCCTCTTCTTGACGAGAACCGAAAGGACCTCACAGATGTCGTCGTCTTCCGCGATACCGCTGATCGATGTGGACCGCCAACCAGGCAGGCCGCCGATGATGCGGGTCGACCAGCCGCCAGATGCGCCGGCATGGGCGACCGAGCACCGGGATGGATTGCGGGCTCTCGTCGCCGAGCACGGAGCAATCATGGTCCGCGGCCTTGGGCTACATGACGTGGCCGAGATCGGGATGGTTTTCCGCAACCTGTCCGACCGCCTTATGACAGAGCGAGAGGCTTTTGCGCCGCGCCGGGTCTATGCCGACGGCGTGTACTCGTCCGCGACGTGGCCGGCGAACCAGCCGATGTGCATGCACCACGAGCTGAGCTACGCGCTTGAAGTGCCGAGCCTGATGCTGTTCGCGTGCGCCACGCCGCCGTCGCAGGGCGGCGCAACCGGCGTGGCCGACTCACCTAGCGTGCTCCGCGCACTGCCGGCTGAGTTGACCGAGCGGCTGGGCCGCGATGGGTGGCTCCTGGCTCGCAACTACAACGACGACATCGGCGCGTCGATCGAGGATGCGTTCGGCACCTACGATCCAAGTGCGGTGGAGGCCTATTGCCGCGCGAATGCGATCGACTTCGAGTGGCAACCCGATGGCGGACTGCGCACTCAGCAACGCCGCGCCGCGGTGGTGCCTCACCCCGTCACCGGCGAGCCGTGCTGGTTCAACCAGATCGCCTTCCTCAACGAATGGACCATCGCTCCCGAGGTCCGTGAATACCTCGTCGACATGTACGGCGAGGAAGGCCTGCCATTCAACACCCGCTTCGGCAACGGTGATCCGATCACGGAGGACACTGTCGCACTGCTCAACGAGGTGTACGAGGCGAACACCGCCCGGGAGCCGTGGCGTGCCGGCGACCTGATGCTGGTCGACAACATCCGCACCGCGCACAGCCGGGAAGCCTACGAGGGACCACGAGAAGTTTTAGTCGGCATGGCGAATCCGGTCCGGCTTGGCAACTCTCCGGCTAGCGAGGTGACAGCCGTATGACCGCGATCGAAACAGCTGCCGGGCAAGGCTCCACGAACCGACAGGTCGCCGTACCACCGTTCGCGATGGTCTCCGGCGCGCAAGTCCAGCAGGTCTTGGACGGGCGTGAAAAGGAGATCGTGTCGTTGGTCGAGGCGACCTACCGGCTGCACGGCGCCGGCGATTCCGTTAACCCGCCGTCGTACTTTCTCCGTTTCCCCGACCGTCCCTCCGCCCGCATCATCGCGCTTCCCGCATCGATCGGCGGTGACGTGCGGGTAGACGGACTGAAATGGGTGTCCAGCTTTCCGGACAACGTCGGCGTCGGTGTGCCGCGCGCGTCGGCCGTACTCATCCTGAACGATCACGACACCGGATACCCGTTTGCCTGTCTCGAAGGCTCGATCATCAGCGCGACGAGGACCGCCGCGTCGGCAGCGCTCGCCGCGGACTGGCTGAGCCGCGAACGGCGACGCCCGCGGAGCATCGGGTTCATCGGAGTCGGTCTGATCGCGCGCTATATCCACGCGTTCATGGGCAGCACCGGCTGGACATTCGACGAGATCGGCATCCACGATCTGTCCCCGGCCAGCGCATCCGGCTTCCGCGGCTATCTGGAACGCACGGATGTCGCCGGCCGGATCTCCGTTTACGACCGCCCGGAAGATCTGATCCAGTCCAGCGACATGGTGGTCTTTGCCACCGTCGCGAGCCAGCCGTACGTCACGGACGCGTCGTGGTTCGATCACAATCCGGTGGTGTTGCACGTGTCGCTTCGCGACCTCGCGCCTGAGATCCTGCTCGGCTCGACCAACATCCTCGACGACGTCGACCATTGCATGAAGGCCGACACGTCGCCGCATTTGGCCGAACAGCTCACCGGCAATCGTGACTTCCTGACCGGCACGCTGAACGACGTGATGTCCGGCCGAGTGACGGTGCCCGCCCACCGGCCGGCGGTGTTCTCGCCGTTCGGTCTCGGCGTGCTCGATCTGGCCGTCGGCAAGTTCGTCTACGACGAGGTGGCACGGTCCGGGGAGCTGCGTGTCGTTGACAACTTCTTCCACGAGTTACATCGCTACGGCTAACGGCCTAGTGCTCTGCGACAGACGAGGAGGCCACCATGCCAGTCATTTCCGTTCCTGAGGGCTTCAACGAAGAGGAGCTCTACGTCGACCTTCAGCCGATGTTCGGGCACTCGCTCTACCTGAAGTGTGAGGGCTTCAACTTCGCCGGGTCGATCAAGCTCAAGGCCGCGGCCGAGATGGTCGAGGCAGCGGAGCAGGACGGAATTCTTCGGCCCGACTCGATCCTGATCGAGTCGTCATCGGGGAACCTGGGCGTGGCGCTCAGCATGATTGCCGCGAGCAAGGGCTACCTGTTCGTGTGCGTGACAGATTCACGGTGCAATCTGACCACCAGGCGCGCGATGGAGGCGCTGGGCAGCCGGGTGCACATCATCAACGATCCGGACGCGAAGGGCGGCCTCCTTGGTGCGCGTCTCGACTACGTCCGCGAGCAGTGCGAAAACGATGACCGGTACGTGTGGTTCAACCAGTACGCCAACCCACACAACTGGCTGGCGCACTACCGCCGTACCGCACCGGCGATCGCTCGGAAGTTCCCTAACCTCGACGTACTGTTCGTCGGCGCGGGTACAACCGGGACGTTGATGGGCTGCGCGCGCTTCTTCCGGGACTGGCACTGGCCGGTGCGGATCGTCGCGGTGGACAGCGTCGGGTCGGTGACATTCGGTGGGACGTCGGGTCGCCGGATGATCCCCGGACTGGGTACGAGCGTACGGCCGCCGATCCTCGACGAGGCGTACGTCGACGATGTCGTGCGGATCGAGGAGGCAGATACCATTCGTGCCTGCCATCGCCTGGCCAGAAGCGGATTCCTGTTCGGCGGATCCACCGGAACGATTGTCAGTGGCGCCGTCCAATGGCTAACAGAGCACAACGGGCATGGCCTCACGGCCGTAGCGATCGCACCAGACCTTGGCGAGCGCTACCTGGACACGGTGTACCAAACGAACTGGCTCCAGGATCTCTACGGCGAAGAGGTGCTTGACACCGCCGAGCTGACCGCCGGCGCCCGAACCGGTTGATACGCGAGATGGCCATGCGGATTACAGTGCCGAATCGTGACGGTGTTCGAGCCGGGCCGCGTGATCGAACGGCGTGAGGTGTTGCACGGGCTGCCTTGGCTCGTGTTGCCGGTCCAGGTCGTGCGCGACGATGGCGAAGAACTGGCCGTCTACGTGGCCGAGGGAACCCCATTCGCCTTTCCCGATCATCCATTCGGTCGCCACCCCTGGAGTCAGCGCACGCGTTGGACGGACACCAGCGTCTTGCAGGTGCACCGCGCGGGTGACGCGCATGCCGTGTGGGGCATGTACGAGCAGGGCGTCTTTGCCGGGTGGTATGTCAACTTCCAAGCGCCGCTGCGCCGATGGAGTGCCGGTTTCGACACGCTTGATCACGGCGTGGACATGTGGATACCGAACGGCGCGAGCGAATGGCAGTGGAAAGACCTCGAGGACGTAGCGCGGCTCGTGCAGGTCGGCCGCATTACCGAGGATGAAGCCCGTGACGTGTGGTCCGAGACGGAACGCGTCGCTGGTTCGCTGCGTGGCGGCGTTCGGTGGTGGCAGCACTGGGATGGGTGGAGCCCCGGCCATCACTAGGTGTGAGTCGGCTTAGCCAGCAACGAAACCAAGTCAGACGTCGAGATCACGCCGCACGGCACTGCGGCGGCATCCACCACCACGACCGCATCGGTGCCGGCTGCGTGCATCACGCGCGCTACATCGGCGAGCGTCGCACGCATGCCGACCGTGCAAGGCGACGCGCCCACAACGTTCCTGACACGCACGCGCTCGAACGTCATCGGCCCACGCGCCCACCATGAGGCGACCGCACGGTCGCTGAGCATCCCCAGGCAGCGCCCGTCGGCATCGACCACAACCAGATGACGCACGCCGCACGCGGCGAACGTCTGCAACGCCATGGCGAGCGTCGCCTCGGCGTCCAGCGTGATCGGCGGACGACCCATCACCGCCGTCACCGGGCAGTCCGCCAGGTCCGCGCGCCGTAACGGAACGCGGTGATCACTGCGTACCAGCCGTCCCGAACCCGGACCGGCAGGCTCCGGCCGCACCTGCGTCACAGCCATGACAACCTCCCACCGCATCGGCCGCGTCATGCGGCCTCACCTCACCATGCGCCGTCGGCACGCCGTGGCCTCAGTGCCGCATGGCCGGCATGTCCGGGACCTTCGGCCCAGGCATCGTCCGAGACGTCGCGCCATCAAGCGACCCGTACACGACGACCTTCTCGGTCAGGTCTCCCTGTCCGCGGGCGCCAGACATCGCACGACAAGTGGATCTTCGACCGCGGCGCGGTGACGACCGGCTCGCTGACGTTCCCGGGCGGCGTCGCAGGTGACGGCCCGCAAAGCCAGACCGTCACCATTAAGCGGACCGTCGAGGTCGGCAGTAAGGGCGTGTCGGCGGCCTTCGTGCCCAACGAATACTCGCACCCGACTGCGGCCGCGAAGGCGACGTGCACGTTCTGATCGGTCCAGTCTGATGAACCCAGCGGGTCGCAAAAGGATCGCATCCGGTGGTCGTGCCGAAGACCTAGACGATCCATCCATTGTGGACTACACGGATCAGCCGAGCTGGTCGCGGCGACGGGTCAGGTAGGCGGTCTCGGCGGTGTTGCCCGCCAGCTCGATGGCCTTGTCGTACGCCGCTCGCGACTGCTCGCTGCGGCCCAGCCGGCGAAGCAAGTCGGCGCGCGTCGCATGGTAGGCGTGATACTCGGCTAGCGCGTCGTCGAGATGGTCGACGGCCGTCAATGCCACCTCTGGGCCGTCAACCTCGGCGACCGCGATGGCGCGATTGAGGGCGACTATCGGCGATGGATCGACGCGGACCAGTTGGTCGTAGAGTGCGACGACCTGCGACCAGTCGGTGTCCCGTACGTCGCGGGCGGAGGTGTGTACGGCGTTGATGGCGGCGAGGATCTGGTACCGCCCCGGAGCGACGCGCTCGGCGATGCGCTCGCGTACCAGACGGTGGCCCTCGGCGATCAGTGCCGCGTCCCAGGCGCCCCGGTTCTGCTCGCCGAGAGGGATCAGTTCGCCGTTGGCCGATATCCGGGCAGTGCGGCGCGCCTCGGTGAGGAGCATCAACGCCAGCAGTCCGGCCGCCTCGCCGTCAGTCGGGAGGAGCGTACGCATCAGGCGAGTGAGCCGGATTGCCTCGGCGGTCAGGTCCTGACGTATCGGATCGGTGTCTGGGCCGGTGGCCAGGTAGCCCTCGTTGAAGACGAGGAAGAGAACGGTGAGCACGCCGGACACGCGCGCCGGTAGATCCTCCGCGGACGGCACCCGATAAGGAACGCGAGCCGCCTTGATCTTGACCTTCGCGCGGGTGATCCGCCGTCCCATGGCGGCTTCCTGCACCAGGAACGCACGGGCGATCTCGGGGACCGTCAGACCGCCGACCATGCGCAGCGTCAACGCGATGCGTGCTTCCATCGCAAGTGCCGGGTGACAACAGGTGAAGATGAGTCGGAGCCGCTCGTCGTCGATGGCACCGAGCGGCTCGGGCGGTTCGTCGTACCACATCTGAGCCTGCTTCTGCTTGTCGTCGCGCTTGCTGTCGCGCCGGATCCGATCGATGGCCTTGCGGTTGGCGGTGGTGGTCAGCCAGGCGCCCGGGTTTGGGGGTACGCCGTCTGCCGGCCAACGCTCGACGGCGGTTGCGAACGCCTCGGCGGCCGCCTCCTCGGCGATGTCCAGGTCGTCGAAGCGCTTGGTTAGGGCGGCGACCACCCGCGCCCACTCATCGCGGTGGACCCGAGTGATCGCCTCTCGAACGTCGGCCGCGCTCACTCCGTGGTCCCCGCGAAATTGCGGAACGAAGCGGAGCGATCTGGTGGGGTGGTCATAGGAACGGGCGCACCTCGATCTTCCGGTTGCACGCTTTCGACGCCCCGGCGGCGAGCTTGAGCGCGACGTCGAGGTCGGCCGCCTCCATGATCCAGAAACCCGCGAGGTATTCCTTCGACTCCACGAAGGGTCCGTCAGTGAACACCGCTTCGGCGCCTCGGTTGTCGACGACGGTGGCCGTGTTGGTCGACCCGAGACCGCCGGCAAACACCCAATGGCCGTCGGCTTGGAGCTGGTCATTGAACGCGTCGATGGCAGCCATCTCGTCTGGCGTGCCGTTGGCGTCGGGTGTGTCGGCGATCACGGAAACTAGGTACTGCATCGCAAGATCATCTCCTCTGTTCCGACCGCGCTTCTCGTCGGCGGCCGCTCACTCCTCCTACGAAATACGCTGGTCCGATCCGACAATGCCTCGCATGATTCTTTCAAGACTTTCTCGTGCACCGTTGGTAGCGATCGGAATCACCCGGCCCGTCGCTGGACATCGTCCTCGCCATCGGCACGAGCGCGCCCGCCGCGCTCCTGCGGCCCGACGACAAGATTGGTACGGTGCCCGAAGCGCCGCCTGGAGACGACGACCGGGCTCGGGGGAGAGGGGCCAGGCGACGATGGAGGCGTCAGAGGTGTCGCGTGCGGTGGCAGCGGCAATGTCGATCGCCTCATCTCTTGGTTTGGCAGTCGACGACGCGATCGTCCTTCACAACTCCAACAAGCTCGCGTTGCGACTGCTGCCGTGTGGCGTGCTGGCGCGAGTGGCACCCGTGGCGCACCAGGTCGCACAGTTCGAAATCGACATTGCTCAACGGCTCACCGAATTGGAGAGCCCGGTGGCTGCTCTCGAGCCTCGAGTGGCGCCACGCGTCTACGAGCGTGCTGGCTTCGCGGTCACGCTGTGGACGTACTTCGAACCCTCAACACGCCAAGAGATCCCACCGACCGATTACGCCAATGCGCTCGAACGGCTGCACGCTGGCATGCGCACGCTCGACATCCCAGCGCCGCATTACACGGATCGAGTCGACGAGGCGCAACAACTCGTGGCAAGCCGCGACCACACACCAGCGCTCGCCGACGCGGATCGCGAACTGCTCGGCGATACATTGCGAGGCCTGCGACAAGCGATCAGCGAAAGCGGCGCCGCCGAGCAACTGCTGCACGGTGAGCCGCACCCAGGCAACGTATTGACCACGAAGGCCGGGCTGCTGTTCATCGACCTAGAGACGTGCTGCCGTGGGCCGGTCGAATTCGACCTCGCCCATTTGCCGGAAGAAGTCAGCGAGCATTATCCGGGTGTCGATCACGACCTGCTACGCGAGTGCCGGATGCTCGTACTGGCGATGATCACCGCCTGGCGCTGGGATCGAGACGACCAATTCCCCAATGGCCGCGAACTCGGCGAGGAGTGTCTCGACCAGATCCGAGCAGCACTCGATGGCAACGGGCTCGATACTCATGGCTGATCGCGCATTTCGACGTCGTGTCTGTACGTGGTGACCGGCCGAATCAAGCAAGGCGGCGCAGCCGCAGTATGTGCCGGTATGCATCCCGTTCCGCCAGCGTGCGCACGCGCCGCGCATCACCGCCGATGGCCTGGACTGCTGTGTCGTCGCGTTTGAGCCGCATCAGCCCGAAGTAGTAGCTGAGCAAGAGCAAGGGTCCGCAGATGAAGGCGATCCATCTGTGATGGTGGAGACCACCGACGTACGCGCCGACCAACACGGTGAGTATGCCAATGGTTGCGCCTGCTATGGACCACATGGCGGCGCGCACGGCGTCGCGAAATGCCGGATGCGCACGCATCTCTGCATCGCTCAGCGACCGCACAAGTTTCAGAGTAGGTAGCGCACCCGATGATTGGAAGCGCGGAGTTTTGAACACTGGGGAGATAAGCGCCAACGCGACGTCGGGTCAGCGACGCGTCAGCTACGGGTCAATGGCGGCCTTGTGGACGCCCAGTTGGTGGCTTGCTCGTACGCGCGGGCGGCTCTGAGTACGAGTGCGTCATGATGGCGTGGACCGACGATCTGCAGGCCGACCGGAAGACCGTCCGATGTGAATCCACATGGCACGCTCGCGGCTGGCTGTTGAGTCATGTTGAACGGGTACGTGTAGGGAGTCCAACTGGTCCAGTCCGCGGAGTGCCATCCCGGCGGGACGTCGCTTCCGTTGGGAAACGCGGTGATCGGGAGAGTCGGGGTCAGCAGGAGATCGTACGTCTGGTGAAAGCGCCCCATCCGCACGCCGAGATCCACCCGGAGTGCGCTGGCGTCCAGGTAGTCCGCGCCGGCGATATCGCGACCGCGTTCCACGATGCGGCGCAGGCCGGGATCGATGCGCTCGAGTGCATCGACCGGATACGAGCGCAGCACGCCTGCCGCACCGGCGAACCACAACACGTGAAACGCCTCAACCGGATCCGTGAAACCAGGATCGATAGGTTCGACATCTGCACCGAGGTCGGTCAGCACCTCGGCGGCCGTACGCACGGCAGCCTCGACCTGCGGATCGTTGCGTGCATATCCCAAGTCCGGCGAGAACGCGATGCGCAAGCCACGCACGCCGTCGTCGAGCCCGCTCAGGAACGACGTCGTCGGCGTGGGCAACGCCGACCAGTCTCTCGCGTCAAACCCGCTGAGGATGTCGAGCATCAACGCGGCATCGGCCACACTGCGAGTGATGGGTCCGGCGTGCGAGAGCGTGCCAAACGGGCTCGCGGGCCAGAGCGGAACCCGGCCGTACGTCGGTTTGATCGTTACCGTACCCGTGAACGCGGCGGGGATGCGCAGTGAGCCGCCGCCGTCGGTGCCGACCGACCACACGCCCATGCCCAGTGCGACAGCCGCCGCGCTGCCTCCGCTCGAACCACCACAAGTCAGCGCAACATTCCACGGATTGCCGGTGGCGCCGTGCGGCAACGAGTCGGTAACGCCCTTCCACCCGAACTCGGGCGTGGTCGTCTTGCCCAACAGGACGGCACCGGTCTCCCGCAACCGTGCCACCGCCGGGGCGTCCTGCGTCCACGGACCGCGCTCGTCGATCAGATTGCTACCACGCAGCGTGGGCCATCCACGCGCGTAGAGAAGATCCTTGATCGATGTCGGTACGCCATCGCCAGGTCCAGCAACGTTTCCGGAACGCCAGCGAGATTCGGACCGCTTCGCGGCCTCCAAGGCACCTTCGGCGTCCACGAGGACGAAGGCGTTGACGTCGTCGTTGCCGGCATCGATCGCGGCCAGCGCCGCCCGCCCGGCCTCGACCGGCGACGCACGACCCGCCCGGAACAAAGCGATCAGTTCGGTCGCCGTCAGGTCGGCCAAGTCGGGCATCGACTACCTCCGCGG
Source organism: Micromonosporaceae bacterium (assembly GCA_035713725.1). Classification (GTDB taxonomy): domain Bacteria; phylum Actinomycetota; class Actinomycetes; order Mycobacteriales; family Micromonosporaceae; genus DASQPR01. The sequence continues at coordinate 27,613 of DASTMZ010000213.1, read as the reverse complement.
GCGGGCATCAACCGCGAACGGCTAGTTGCTGGGCTATTGAGAAGGGACCTGGAGCCAGAGTCCGCCGTTGAGGTTGACGTTGTTGCCGTTGTTCTGCCCGGGTGCCGAGTCGCCGACGTACGTGTATAGCGGATGCCCGTTATAGGTGAGTTGTTGGCTGCCGTCGGTTCGTTTGATCGTGCCGACTTTGCCGGGCAGGCCCGCGCCGGCCGCGACGGTGCCGGTCACCGGCGGCCAGAGCGACGCACAGCTTCCGTTGCACTTCGAGGTCGTCGGGGTGTCCGGCGCGAACGAGTAGAGCGTGAAGCCCTTCGCATTGGTCAGGATCGTCGTGCCGCCGATCGTCGTGGTCTTGAGGACGGTCGTGGTGGCGGCGGGTGCCGCAGAGTTCGCGCCGGCAAGCGCCAGCCCGAACAGCACGAGCGCCGCCACCGTCAGACCGGCGGCGACTATTCCGGCTGTTCTAGTGGCGCGCGGCGGTATCTCGGCCGGGAATCTGGCCGGGGCGGCCGCCTCGCGGTCGGCGGCTGCGCCAGCCGGCGCAGGAAGGAGCGCGAACGCGGTCAGTGTCACGAAGGCGCCCACCTCCACCAGTCCGGCGGCGATGCCGGCGCCAGTGCGAACCTCCTTGAACCTGAACAGGCCGATCCAGACCGACAGGAGGTAACCGCCGAGAGTAGCGAGCGCGAAGCCGGCGCCGGCGGCGGCGGCGAGCCGGCTCAACGCGACCCGCCGTCCGGGCAAGGCCAGCGCCGCCAGGCCGAAGGCCACGATCACCTGTAGCAAGAACAGCCAGCCGATCGTCGGGATGTGCCGGTAGCCGGTCAGATACAAGTCCAGATGGATCGCGGCAGTGGCGATCAGTAGCCCCGAACCCAGCACGCCCAGCACGACCCTTGGCCAGCCAGACGCCGGCCGCTCTGCCTGCTTCCGCATCGATGACTCCCGCTCTTAGCGTTTGGTAGCCCGATCATGCTATGTCCGCGGCTTCCACGCCCGCCATTGGCGGCGGTATGTTCGACATATTCCTGGTCCGCCCACTCGTGGGTGCTTGCGCCGGCACGCGGCGTCGGCTGGCGTCCGGTGTGGAGTGTCTCGAGATGTCGAGGGGGTAGCACGATGGTGTTCGGCGCCCATTTGCCAGGCGAGCTGCGATGAAGTTGCCGTCGTTCGATTACCGCTGCCCGGAAACCGTTGACGAGGCGGTCGAACTGCTGTCCCAATACGGCGACGAGGCGAAGGTGCTCGCCGGGGGCCAGAGCCTGCTACCGATGCTGGCGATGCGACTGGCACGACCGGCGGTGCTCATTGACATCAACCGCGTCGCGGAACTGTCGGGCATCCGGGTCAACGGCGAGGTCGCCATCGGTGCGCTGACCCGGCACCGTAGCGCCGAACGCTCGCAAGCGCTGGCCGCTGCGGCGCCGCTGCTAGCGTCGGCGTTGCGGTGGGTCGGGCATGACGCGATCCGCACTAGGGGAACAGTGGGTGGCAGCATCGCCCATGCGGATCCCGCGGCGGAGGCGCCGGCGGTCCTGCGTGCCCTCGACGGCCGAGTCGTCGCGACCAGCGTGCGCGGTCAACGATCAATCGACGGCGCGGCGTTCTTTGCGGGTTTCCTGACGACAAGTCTTGAGCCGGATGAGCTGCTGACCGAGGTGCGACTCCCGGTTGCGGGTGAGCGGACCGGTTGGTCGTTCGACGAGTTCAGCCGACGCAGCGGCGACTTCGCTCTGGTTGGTGCCGCAACGGTGGTCACGCTCGGTCCGGACGGAACGATCACCGCGGCGCGCATCTCGTTGTCCGGCGTCGCGGGCGAACCACACCGGGCTGTCGACGCCGAGGCCTCGCTGGTCGGCGCGGTGCCAGCCGACGGCGCGTTCGCGGACGCCGCCGCCGTCGCCGCCGCCGGCATCGATCCACCGTCGGACCTGCACGGTACGGCCGCCTACCGCAAGCACCTCACGAGCGTGCTCGTGCGACGCGGCCTGAACCGCGCCGCCTCGCGAGCGACGGGACAATCATGACGACACAACAGGTCAGCATCCTGGTCAATGGCGTGCAACGACAAACCAGCACCGAAGTCCGCCGGACGCTGGTGGACTTCCTCCGCGACGAACTGGGCTTGACGGGTACCCACGTTGGCTGCGAACACGGCATCTGCGGTGCGTGCACGGTGCTCGTGGACGGCGAGCCGGTTCGGTCTTGCCTGATGCTGGCGGTGCAGGCGTCCGGCACGACGGTGGAGACGATAGACGGGCTCGGTTCTCCAGATTCACTTTCTCCGCTGCAGCAATCGTTTCGGGACAGCCATGGATTCCAATGCGGCTTCTGCACACCGGGATTCCTGATGACAACGCTGGCGTTGCTTCGCGAAAACCCGGATCCTACCGAGGAGGAGATCCGGCACAGCTTGTCAGGGAACATCTGCCGATGCACCGGCTACCAATCCATCGTCGAGGGTGTCAAACGCGCGGCAAAAGCGGGTCTCGGGCCGAACGCGGAGGTTGCGCAATGAGCGAGCCTCGGCGAGCGAATCAGAATTGCAGGGCGGCTCGTGCCTCATGGCCGCCCGCAGCGAAGCGAGGACGGACATGAGCGAGCCTTGGCGAGCGAATCAGAATTGCAGGGCGGCTCGTGCCTCATGGCCGCCCGCAGCGAAGCGAGGACGGACATGAGCGCCATGCCGAGCGTCGGGAGCACCCGAACCGTTGGCAGCTCAACGTTGCGGGTCGAAGACTTGCGTATCTTGACCGGCCGGGGCCACTACGTCGACGACGTGAAGTTGCCAGGCATGTTGCACGCCGCGTTCGTACGCAGCCCGTTGGCGCACGCGAGGATCCTCCGCATCGACACATCGGGGGCTGGCCGGCTCGACGGGGTCGTGGCGGTGTTCACTGGCCGGGACATCGCGGAGCGTACGAACGCGATCGTTCCAAAGTTCGTACCCGACGGGTACAAGTACGAGCCGGTCTTCGCACTAGCGACGGACAAGACGCGGTTCGTCGGCGACCCGGTCGCCATCGTCGTCGCGGAAAGCCGTTATCTCGCCGAAGACGGCTGCGACTTGGTCGACGTCGACTACGAGCCACTGGACGCGATCGCAACGTTCGAGCAGGCGCTCGATCCGAGCGGCCCGACGGTCTTCGACTCGTTCGGCAGCAACGTCGCGTACGAGACGAGCACCACGTACGGCGACATTGCCGCCGCATTCGCCGCCGCCGACATCGTCATCACTGAAACGTTCGCGCAGCATCGAGTGGCCCAAATGCCGATGGAAGGCCGTGGCGGCGTGGGCAACTTCGACCCGGCCACCGGCGAACTCGTCTACTACACCGGCACCCAGTCGCCGCACACCGTCAAGGCGTACCTCTCGGAGGCACTCGGCGTACCACTGGATCTGACGCGGTCCGTCAACGGCGACATCGGCGGTGCGTTTGGGTTGAAGATCGCATGTCATCGCGAGGACATCGCGGTCTGCGCGGCATCGCAGTGGCTCGGACGTCCGGTCAAGTGGATCGAAGACCGCAACGAGCACTTGCAGGCGTCCGGCCAGGCCCGCGAGGAGCGGATGCGGCTCGAGGCGGCGGTCAGCCATGACGGCACGATCCTCGCCATGCGCGGCGACCTCGTCCTTGACCAGGGTGCCTATCCGGCCGTCCCGTTCGTCGGCGGCGGCATCGTCGACTTGGTCGCCATGATGATGTCCGGTCCTTATGCGTGGCGTGCGTTCGCCATGACGTCCACCGTGGTCACGAGCAACAAATGTACGTACAGCGCGTATCGAGCACCGTGGGCAATCGAAACGTGGGCCCGCGAGCGGATGATCGACGTGGTTGCCCGACAACTCGGCCTCGATCCGGCGGACGTACGACTGCGCAACTTCGCGGCCAACGACGGCAGTGCGACGATGTTGAGCGGAGACACGCTGCTGGACAACTCGTGCGCGCAGTCACTGGAGCGAATACTCGACACGGCCGATTACCGGCGCCTGCGGGCCGAACAGGCGGCCGCACGCGCGCAAGGACGTTGCGTCGGCATCGGGTTCGCGACGTTCATCGAGCCCGCGCCCGGGCCGGTCAACGGCAAGGGTGGCCAGGAGAAGTCGATCGCCCGAGTCGAGCCCGACGGCACGTTGTCGATCTTCACGAGCCAGGCACCGAACGGACAAGGGCACGAAACCACGCTGGCGCAGATCGCGTCGGACGAGATGGGTGTCGCCATCGGGGACGTCCACGTCTACCACGGCGACACGGCCGCGAGCCCGTATACGGCGGTCGGCACCGGCGGCAGCCAGGCCGCGACGATGGCCAGCGGCTCGGTGCTTCATTCGACGCGCGAGGTCAAGCGGAAGGTTCTCGCGATCGCCGGTGACATGCTCGAGATCGACCCGGGCGATCTGCTTATCGAAGCCGGGTACGTCCATCCCGCCGGTGTGTCGTCGGTACGGCTCAGCCTTGCACAGGTCGCACAGATGGCCTACGTATCGACTGACAACCAGCCACCGGACGTCGACAAGGAACTGCGCGCCGAGGCAACCTATGACGGCGGGATCGGAAGCTGGTCCGCCGGGTCGCACCTGTGCCACGTCGACATCGACCTCGAGACCGGCCAGGTCCGGTTTCTTCGGTATCTCGTCGTCGAAGACTGCGGACGCATGATCAACCCGGCGATCGTCGAGGGCCAGATCCGCGGCGGCGTCGCCCAGGGGATCGGCGAGGTCCTGTACGAGTGGTCCGCCTACGACGACGAAGCAAATTATCTCGCCGGTACGTTGATGGACTACCTGTTGCCGACCGCGACCGAGATCCCGACGATCGAGATCGAACACCTCGAAAACGAGCCCAACGAAGAGGTCTTCTACCGTGGTGTTGGCGAAGGCGGCCTACTCGTCGCACCGGCTGCGATCACCAACGCGATCGAGGATGCGTTGTCACCGTTTGGCGCCCGCGTGACGGAGCAGTACCTGCCGCCGGCGAAGATCCTGGAACTCGCGAACGTCATCAGCGAGCAGGTCCATGCCCAATGAGTTCGCGTACGACAGCTGAGCAACGCGTTCTCGTCGTCACTGGCGGCAGCCGGGGCATCGGCGCGCAAGTGGTCGCCCGTGCCAGCGCCAACGGCTGGACGGTGTGCTTCAGCTACCTCAACGCCGTGGACCGGGCCGATGCGCTCGTGAGCCAGATCCACGCCGACGGTGGTAGGGCGCTCGCCGTCGAGGCGGACATCGCCATCGAAGCCGACGTCCGAGCGCTGTTTCAAGCCGCCGGCGAGCTCGGCACGATCCGGGGCTTCGTGGCGAACGCGGCGATCGTGGCTCCAGCGCTGCGACTCAGGGACTACACCGCCGAACGCGTTCGCCGGGTCCTGGAGGTCAATGTCCTTGGTACCGTGCTGTGCTGCCGTGAGGCCGTTCGGCGCATGTCCACCGCGGACGGTCACGAGGGCGGCGCCCTCGTGTTGGTCTCGTCGGCGGCGAGTCGTCTTGGCTCGGCCGGCGAGTACATCGACTACGCCGCAAGCAAGGGCGCCATCGACAGCTTGGGGATCGGCCTGTCGCGCGAGGTCGCTGCCGAAGGCATCCGAGTGAACGTGGTGCGCCCCGGCATCACCAAGACCGAGATCCACGAACGTAACGGCCAACCGGCACGCATTCGCAACATGGAACCCGGCATCCCGCTCGGCCGCGCCGCCGAACCGGGCGAAGTCGCCGATGCCGTGTTGTGGCTGCTCAGTGACGCTGCCTCCTATTGCGTCGGCACAATCCTGGACGTTGCCGGCGGTCGCTGAGCCGCTTGGTTCGGCCACGCCGCGGGTGATCGTCGTGGTCGGCGTCGTTGCCAAGTACTTCGCCCCTGATGCCATGGCCCGGTGGTCTTGACAGAGCGGTCTAGGGTGCGCGCATGACTCATCGACGAGCGTGGACGGCCTGCTACATCGTGGCGTCGCTCCTTGCCGTCGGCGCCTGCGCGCATCAGACCGACGGACGTGGCCAGCTGGGCGGCCTGCCATTCCCGTCCGCCTCGACGTCCGCCGGCCCGACGCCCGCGCCGGTCCCCTCGAACACCGTCGGCCGACAGGGCGCAACAGGTCCCTCCAACGGCCACAGCGCCTCCGCCAGCCCGAGCCCCGAGCCCGGCAACAGTTCGTTCAACATCCGGCAGGTCAGCGAGGACTTCAGCATCACCCTGGACCACGATCCGCACACGGGCCGGCCGACATGCATGTGGGCCGACCTCGGCAACGGCTCCAACGCCATCGGGGTACTGGTGACCGCGGCCCACGTCGGCGGCCTGCCACTGCGCCAACCCACCATGGTGAGCTTCCGCATCGCCGACGACCAGGGCGATCACATCACCGACTCGACCGCCTTCCAGCAGCTGCTGGCAAACCTTCCGGTCGCGCCTCGGCAGGCCGCGTTCAGCCTGACGCTTACCGTGTCGGCGGTCCTGGCCCATCCGGACAGCGACCCGACCGACGACGAAGTGTCGGTGCAGGTCAGCGTTCCAGCCGGCGCCGGTGCCCGGCCCAACTTCGCACCAATCGACTGTGCGGCCAACTGACAGCGTGGTCAGCGTGACGCCGCGATGGGCGGTCGTGACTGCCGGGTCCGCGCAATCCGCGCGGACCCGGCAGACAGCTACTTGCCGGCAACGGCGGCCAGGATTGCCGCCTGGAGAAGCAGAGCGGCGCCGCGTGCGGTCAACGACGTGAGCTTCCCGTGCGAGGGCGCCTGTCCGGTCGCCAGCACCTGCTTTATGTCATTGGCCAAGTCGTCGCGAGCCTTCGACAAATGCCGGAGCGTCGCTTCGACGGTCGTATAGCGCTGATCGTTACTTGTCGACCCGCTCGCGAGAGCGGCGGACTCGGCGAGCAGCGTGTCCGTCGCGAAGGCGCCGACGCTGGAGTTCAGCTGGCGGTAGAGCGCCGCCAGGCTGTCGGGCGTGTGCGTCGGGTGCGTCAGCACTTGATTCACGATGGTGCCGTCGGACGGGTAGTCGTCTTGCAGCCCGACCAGGCGCAGCAGCGTGGGCCGCAAGTCGACCTCGTCGACGTACGTACCCGTCCGGCTGGCCTGCGGTACCGTACGCGTCGAGTTGGGATCCGACGCCTCGTTCCCGTCGGCGGGCTGTGGCCCGTCAACGCCCAACTTCGCGACACCGGGGCCGACGAAGGCGCCCCAAGTGATGTCGATGTTCGGCGAGTAGTAGCCGTGGTCCCACGCGAACCCGCTGTTGATCGACACGTTCGGACCGCTCGTAGCGAAGAAGTAGTCCGGTACGGGGAACAACGTGTACGTCGGCGTACGCAACGGATCGCCAGTCTGCATATGCAAGATTTGCTGCTCCACCGCGCCGGCCTGGTACTTGACGATCTTCTCGCCCGCGGCGCCGCTGTACGGGTTGTCGCCCGTCATGTTCGCGGTGTCGCGCTCCAGCTGGCGTACCGTCGGGTCGTTGGCCGCCGGCCGGCCGTGTACGTAGATCGACGCACCCTGTGGCTCGATGTCGAACGCGGTGTTCTTGCTTGCCGTCGTCGAAAGCAGGCCCTTGACGTTCGCCGCGAGTTCACCGATCTGACCGACCGCGTAGTTGCACGCGACCGTCACGCCATCGCAGCCGGCCGGCGTCGGCTCGGTTGCCCGGCCCACGTTCGCGCCAGCGAGCTGGTCGTTCTCCTCGGCACTGATCAGGAAGACGGTATTCGCGGGCGTGATGCCGTCGGACTGGAGGCGGTCGAAGAAGGCCGCGAAGGCATCGTCGTACGCCTTGGCGTTCGACACGTAGCAGCTATCGCCCGGACCAATCGGCCGGCCAGATGCGGTCGCGGAGGCCGTCGTGCAGTTGCTCGTGCCGGCCTTGCGTTCGTGGATGTCGGAGATGTAGCCGTACGTCACTGGGACGCCGTTCTCCTGCATGTCGGCGAGGTAGGCAAGCGTCTGCGACGCGGTGGGACTGAACCCGGGGAAGCCCGGCGTGTGGCTGAACGAGTTGATGATCGGGGCGCCGGACAAGTCCGTCAGCACACCGTTCGCGTCGGTGACCGGGTAGCCAGCGTGCGTGAGGTTCGGCGTACCGGCACCAAGCACCGGGGCGACGTACCTGGCCCCGAACAGACCCTGGTAGCCGTGATAGCCGCCCGGCTCGGTGGGCAACAGGTCAGGCTGCGCGCTCGGCGACGGCGTGGTCTGCCCGAACTTGATCGCCTGAGCGTTGGCGCACGTCGCATCGCCTTGCGCGCAGTGCACCGCGACGCCGATGTAGTCGGCGACCTCCGGATCCTTGAACGAATCGGGGTCGGCCGCGAGCTGCGCGCTTTCCGGTGAGTTCGGTCCGAACACCGTGTTGATGTCCTGGTTGGTGTTCTCGAGCACCATGTTCGCGGTGGAGAAGTCTCCGACCGTGCAGCCCGCGCGAGTGAACGGTACCCACGGAGCCGGCGTCTGCTGGCCCGTATTCGGCGTGGCGGGCGTGGTCGCCGAGTACGCCATCGATGGCGCGGTGTCATGGCCGGCACTCGGCGTCGCCAGGGTGTCCACGACCGGGCTGGTCCAGTACGTGAACGACGTCGCCGGATCGGTCGTACCGTCCGGGTTGTAGGTCTTGTACGTGTTGCTCAGCGGCTGGCCATGCCGGTCGCCATACAGGCCGGTGTAGATCGACAGACTGTCGTCGGCGGTGTGAGCGATCATCGGTGTGTGCAGGTTCGACATCACCGTGCCGTTCTGCTCGAGGAAATTCAGCAGGTGCGGCATCTGCTCGAGATCCGACGGCACATTCGGGTTGTCCCGGGCGAAGTGCACATTGTCGAAGACCAGGCTGATCACGTGCTGCACCCCGTTGCCGAGCTGGCACGTGCCGGACGTCGTTGAAATCGCCGCGTTCGGCGTACGTTGTGCCTGCACGCTCGTCACGACCAGACCCGCGCCAACTAGGCCAGCGACTGCTACCAGAGCAACTCGCCGTGCGGGACGGGCAGATCTCCCCAGACCCATGACTCTTCCCTTTCCAGAGACGTCGTCCACCATGGACGGAATCTAAACGCATCAGCGCACGGCTAAGCATCGCAACGGTGAGCTGAAGGTGTCTAGCGAGCGTCTGCGCGTGGATGAATCGGTGCTAAGCGCGAGCGCGCGGTTTCACGGACGGGTGACGACGACGAGGCGGCCGGCGTGCCCGGACTGGTGGATGAAGCTCGACCGTGATTGGACGGCGGACATGGTCGCACGAAGCGGTTCGTCAAGACTCCCGGCTATCACGTGCGTGGAGCAGCGAATGCGCGGTCGGTAGCCGTCGTCCGCGCAACACCAGTGTGGAGCGTGCACCGAGTTCTTCGAAGCGAACACGCTACGTATCGCCATGGTTGCGCAGCGATTGAGGGGTTGTTTGCCTTGCTTGTCGCCGCATCGGTTACCTAAGGTGAAAATCGGTCTGCATCCGATGTTGGCAGCCATCCGGGCGGTCGCGGGTGCGACACCGCTTAATCGCATCGTGGTTGACCGCTACGTGCGAGCCGGGGAACCAGTTCCACCTGGGGTGAATCGACGCCGAATCTATGGCGTGTAGGGCGCACTTCCCGTCCGAACCCGTCAGCTAACCCGGTCAGCGGCGCGGAAGAAGGAGCGTCAGCTCGTGGCCACCCCCCGGGTCATTCCTGAACCACGTCCACCCGAACACGCCGCTAGCACCACACGTCGCCGCATCGTGGCGGTCGGCTCAGCGCTGGCCATCGTCGCTGCCGGTCTTTTCGTGCTGCTGCCGGCTACCGCGGCAAATGCGGCACCGAGCCTTTCGCAGCAAATCAGCGCTCTCAACAATCAGATTGAGACGGTCGTCGAGCAGTACAACGGCATCGCCACGAAGCTGGCCGCCGACGAGAAGAAGTCGGCGCTGCTCGGCCAGAAGGTGACCCCGGCACAGCTCGAGTCCGCGGTTGCCCAACAACGCGTCGCGTCAGTGGTCCGTGATCTCTACATCGCGGGGCCTGGCAGCGGCCTTGTCGCACTGATGGACGCGTCGTCAGCGCGCGACTTCGTCAACCAGTTGGGCACGCTTTCGGTGATCGAGAAGAACCAGCGGGACACCGTCACGACCGCCAACGCAATCGTCAGCCAGTACCAGACGCAGAAGGCCGCCCTCGACACGCTTATCAAGCAGGAGGCAGCGCAGAAGGCTCAGCTGGCCGCGACGAAGAAGGACATCCTCGCCAAGCTCGGGCACCTTCAAACACTGCAAGCCGCACAGGCCGCCGCAGCCGCCAAGGAGGCAAGCACCAGCACCGGCGGCGGTACGAGCGGCAGCTGTACCACGAAGACGAGCAAGTGCTACGTGCTGCCGGTCGCGTGTCCACAGGTCTCCAGCGGTGGGGCGGGCTACACGGCCGCAAAGAAGGCGTGTTCGCTGGTCTGGCCGACGGTCCACTGGTACGGCTGGGCCGAAGCCGGACCCAGCGAATACGACTGCTCCGGGCTGACGATGGTCGCGTGGAAGGCGGCCGGCGTCACGCTGGACCATTACACCGGCTCACAGTGGGACGAGTCGCACGCCATCGCCAAGAGTGACCTGCGGGTGGGCGACCTCGTGTTCTACAACAGCGGCCATCACGTGACGATCTACATCGGCAACGGCTGGGTCGTGCAAGCCGAGCACACCGGCGAACCCTTGAAGGAGTCACGGATCACCTTCGACACCGTGGTAGCCAACGGCTACCGGCGCGTCAACGGCACCTGAGGTCAGGCCGCGCAACGCTCGACGGCGGTGGCCGGCGGCGGCGCTGGCTAGACGGCCATGGGGTTGCGCATGGTGCGTAGCAAGATCTCCGGGCCCAGCTTGACGTTATCGCCGGTGTGGAGGAGGAATCGGACCACGTCAACGACCTCCGCAACCTGGAGGAAGTTGGCCGGCTTGGCGCCCGGCACGACGTAGCCCATGTGCGTGTCGACGAAACCTGGGCAGATGACCCAGGCCTTGATGCCGTTGTCGTGGTTGCCGTCCTGGACGACTTCGGTGAGCGCCCGCAGCGCGTGCTTGCTGACGCAGTACGCAGCGAGGCCGGGAACAATGGCCACCCCGGCCTCACTGCCGATGTTGATGATTCTCCCGAAGCCTCGCGCCTGCATGTCGGGAAGCACCGCGGCGCACAGCAACGCCGCGGCCCGTACGTTGACCGCGAAGGTCTGATCCCACTCGGCCATGGTGGTCGTCTCCAGCGACTTCCATACGGCGTAACCCGCGTTGTTGACCAGCACGTCGACTGGGCCGACTTCGGCCCGGGTTCTGGTCAGCAGCATGTCGAGCGCCTTGTCGTCGGCGAGGTCGGTGACGACCGAGACAGCCGTGCCGCCATCCCGGCGGATACCTTCGGCCACCCGGTCAAGCTCCTCGCCACGCCGGGCCGCTAGCACGACACGTGCGCCCTCGGCGGCAAGCATGGCGGCTAAGCCGGCCCCGATGCCCGTAGACGCGCCCGTCACCACCGCCACGCGGTCGGTCAATACCGTCATCACAGGCCTCCTCACCCGCACGATGAGCCACAACCTAGGCCATCCAGTCCGGGACGAGGGCTGGTACCGGTCTAGGCAGCGGCGCCTTGCGCCGCGGCAAGCGTGTACCTCGTGCCAACCGCATTCGGCACGAACGCAGTTGGCAGCGCCGCGGCAAGCCGATGCGTCGCCTTCCAACCCGTGCAATGTGCCGGTACGAGGAGGTCTGGCGCGATCGACGTGAGGGCATCCACGGTTGGCTCAATGATTGGCTCAAACGCGTTTCCGGTGAGGTGGAATCCGCCGAGAATCGCGTGCAGCCGGTCAACGCCGGTAAGCCGCATCGCATGTCGCGCGATGTTCACTGCCCCTGCGTGACCGCATCCGGTGAGCACCACGAGTCCGCGGCCACGCACATGAACAACGAGGGCCTGATCGTCGACGATCAGCGGGTCCGGTTCCCACGAGTCTCCGCGCCACGCCTCGTGGAACGGCAAACCATGTTCGAACTCCGTCGTACGGTCGACCTCTCCGGTGATCAGCACGGACTCGTCAAGCAACAGTGACGGCGTGCGCCGCTCGATGACCTCGAAGCCCTCAGCTTCGAGCGATCGCCGGCTCAGCGTCGGCAACTCCCAATCGGGCTGGCCGGGTGGCACAAGGCGACGCCTGGTCCAGACCAGCGGGTGGACGGTGAGCGGCAGCCCCTCGCGACCACGCAGACGCGCCAGGCCGGCAAGTCCACCGCAGTGGTCGAAGTGGCCGTGACTCAGGACTAGGGCCTCGATCTCGCTCACGTCGATGCCCAAGCGCGCCACGTTGATCGCAAGTCCGTCCGGTGACACACCGGTGTCGAACAAGAGGACATGGGTACGTGACCCGCGGCGAACCTGTACGAGCGCGGAGAATCCATGCTCGGCGACGAGACCCGGAGCCGTCGTGCCGTCGACGAACTGCGGCGCCTCCGCCCTTGCCAGCTCGACGGGTTTCACGCGCCGTGCCGGCCCCATGTCGCTCATCAGCGCGTCATAGCTGTTGTCGACGAGCATCGTAATGACGACTTCGTCGACTGGTTCGAGAGCGATCGGATCCTTCGCCCTACCCGCAGCCACCCTGGGCATTGCCGAACGCGCTTCGGCGCCTGCGCCCGCCTCATCGGTTTGGCACACAGTGTCCTCCTTCGGTGCGCTCAGGCGAGTGGCGCCAGCGCGTCGGCGAGCGGGCCGAGGACGGCCGGCGTGGGCGGCGTCGGAAGCACGACGATCGCGAGGTCCATGCCGGCCTCGCCGAGCGCGGCGGCCGAGTCGGCGACGGCACGCGGATCACCGTCGGGGGCCGAACCGTACGTGGCTCGACAGCGTGATCTCCTTCGGATCACGGCCGACCGCGTCGCAATGTGCGTAGAGCACGTCGCGCTTATGTGCCAAGTCGGCCGGCGTACCGCCCAGGTAGTTCCAGTGCTGAGCGAATCGCGCCGCGGTCCGCAACGTGCGCCGCTCACCCGATCCACCAATGCAGATCGGTGGATGCGGGCGCTGCGGCCCCTTCCGCTCGTTGCGGGCCTGCCGAAGCTGGTAGTACTTGCCATCGAAGTCGGTCGTCTCGTTGGCGAGCAGGCCGACGAGCACCTCGCACGCCTCCTCGAACCGGTCGCTGCGCTCGCATGGGTACCCAACTCGATGCCGTACGCCCCGGACTCCTCCTCGTTCCAGCCCGCGCCGATGCCGAGTTCGAGCCGGCCGCCGGAAATAATGTCGAGGGTCGCGGCCATGTTGGCGAGCACCGCGGGGTGCCGGTAATGAATGCCGGTCACGAGGTTGCCCACTCGCAGTCGGGTGGTGGCCTGAGCGAGCGCGGTGAGCGTCACCCAGCCCTCGAGGCACGGTCCATCGTGATCGGTGGCGCCGATCGGGTAGAAGTGATCGAACGTCCAGCCCGACTCGAACAGCTCGATGCTGTCCGCCTCACGGAACACGGCCAGCATGTCGGCCCACTCGGTGCGCTGCGGCGACGTCTTGATGGCAAAGCGCATGGTTCGACCTTACCAACGCGAAAGCAGACCGGATCATGCCGGATGCGGCGTTCAGCGGCGCAAGCGTGTTCGCCGCGCGGACGCGGAACGACCACCATGCTGCCGCAGTAAATCGTTGGCGGGTCTTGCGAACCGGACGGCGTCGGACAGCAATAGAGAGGCGATGAATGACGACGAGCTGATCGCCTCCGTGGCACGCGGCGACGACCGGGCGCTGCGGGAGCTCTACGCGCGTCACGCCCGGTGGATCGCCGCAAGATTGCGGTCGATGTTGCCGGCGTCGGACGTCGAAGACGTGCTTCAGGAGACGTTCGTCGCCGTATGGCAGGGCAGTCGCGGCTATCGGCCGGCCGGCAACGGCGGCGGGTGGCTGTGGGGGATCGCGCGCCGCCGTGCCGCGCTTTGGCTGCGGCAACGCGGGCCGGCAGCGCTATCCGTACCGCCCGAGTTTGAGCCCGGCGACGGCGGACCCGATCCGGCAGACCTCGCCGCATGGCGCGCGGACCTCCGTGACGCCGTCGCAGCGCTCGGTCCGCCGGGCAGTCCGGAGCGCGAGGTGGTTCGTCTCCTCTACCTCGAGGACCGGACGGTGACCGAGGTAGCGGCGGTGATGGGTACGCCGGAAGGCACCGTCAAGAGCCGCGCACATCGCGCGCGGCGGCTGCTGTGGTCCGCGTTGCGTGGCGGGTCGACCGCGAATGGAGGTGCGGGATGAGCGATCCGGCGAAGATGGAGGAGTCCTCGCCGTGGCTGCCGGGCGTCTCCGCGCCGGCCGACGTCGATCTGGATCGCGTCTGGCTTGGCGTGGCGGCCGAGGTGTGGCACCGGCCAATCGGCCGGCTGGAGCGCTTGGTAGGCCGGATCCTCCGATCGCCCGGCCTGGCACGTGCACTGCTCACCACGCCATCGCTGCTCGTGCCGTGGATCATCGCGAGCGTCGTGGTGTTCGCCGTTGGTGCGGCAGTCACCGCCAGCACGGGCCAACCGCTGGTTGCCCTGCTCGCGCCGGCGGTCGCCGCGGTCGGCATCGCGTATGCGTACGGCCCCGGCGTCGATCCGGCCTGGGAGCTGTCGCAGAGCATGGCGGTCAGCGACCGCATGGTGTTGCTCGTGCGCGCGCTCGCGGTTTTCGTCGTCGACGGCGCATTCGGGCTCGTCGCGTCGAGCGTGTCCGGGCTTGCCGTCGGGATCACATTCGACTGGCTGGTGCCGATGGCCGCGGTGTCGGCGCTGGCGCTGGCGGCCGCGACGGTCGCACGGTCCGCGAACGTCGGCGTCGCGGCCGGGCTCGCCGGCTGGGTGATCACGTTGCTGTCATCTCGAGCTGCCGCGGGTCAGTTCACCGGGGCGCTGACGAAATCCGTACTGATCCTTCCCTACCTCGCGTTCGCGGTCTGCTGTGTGGTGGTCGCCGTGTTCGCGAGCCGAGTTCCGAGAGGTTCGGCATGAACGTCGAGATCGCGGATCTGACCCGCCGCTTCGGACGCACTCAGGCGGTGGCTGGCGTGACGCTGGATACCGGTGTCGGAGTGTTCGGTCTGCTCGGCCCGAACGGCGCAGGCAAGACGTCGCTGCTTCGGATGATGGGAACCGTTATCGGGCCGACATCCGGAACATTGCGTCTGCTCGGGCGCGACCCTCGCGCGCACCGGTCCCGGACCGAAATCCGGCGTCGGTTGGGATATCTGCCTCAGGCGCTGGGTTACTACCCAGGGTTCACGGTTGCCGAGTTCGTCGAGTATTTTGCGCTGCTCAAGGAGATGCCGACGTCGTCGGTGCCGCGCGCGGTGGCGACGGCAATCGAGCGCGTCGGCCTAGGTGACCGAGCGCGGTCCAAACTCCGCACGCTGTCCGGCGGAATGCTTCGCCGTGCGGGCATCGCGCAGGCCATCGTGAACGAACCCGAACTGCTGCTGCTCGATGAGCCGACGGCGGGACTCGACCCGGAGCAACGCGTCGAGTTTCGAACGCTGCTCCGCGAACTTGGCCAGCGGTCGACCGTCATCGTGAGCACGCATCTCGTCGAAGACGTCGGCGCGGCATGCAGCGAGGTCGGTCTGATGAACGCCGGCCGGATCGTGTTCCACGGCACGCCCGACGAGTTGGTCGCTCGCGGCGAAGGGCACGGCGTCGGAGACGCGCCGCTCGAACGTGGTTACAGCGCGGTGCTCGCGGCGGCGCGGTCGTGAGCGCCGTCGGTCCCGCCGTCCCGACCGGCTGGCGGTTGCGCGCGTGGTCGCGCTCCGCGGCCGGCCGCCTGATGCGGCTCGAACTGCACCGCAGCACGATGTTGTTGCTGCTCGTGCCGGTTGCGCTGCTGCTCGGGTTCACGGAGCTTCGCAACAACCTCGGTCAGGCGCCGCTGTGGGGCGCGCGCAGCATCGTCGTACAGCGGTCGATGGAACTGGTCGGCGGCATCGTCGCCGGTGTCGCGGCGTGGACCGCTGCGCGCGATCGCCGCCGGCACATCACCGAGCTACTTGCCACGACCGCGCGACCTGCGTGGGTACGTCAGATCGCCGCGTGGGCCGCCGTCGCGGTGTGGTCGCTCCTGCTGTATGGAGCGTACGTCGCCGTGGTGTTCGTGGTGACGGCGCGGCAGGCGACGTGGGGGAGCCCGAACTGGTGGCCGGCCGCGGTCGGTGCGACCGCGGTGGTCGCGTGCAGCGCCGTCGGTTTCGCGTTCGGCGCGCTTATCCCCGGCCGGTTTACCGCTCCGCTTGTCACCATCGGTGCGTTGCTCGCGCCGCAGATCGGCACGCTCGCGCTACAACGCAACCAGCAGTGGGGACGCATCAGTCCGGTAGAGGATCCCGGTACGTCCGGCACCGGCGTGTTCGTCCCGTACCACGCCGGACTGTCGATCGTGCAGCTGATCTTTCTGGTCGGGGTGATTCTGGCCGCGCTCGGCGCGCTCGCGATCCCGCCGAGGGCCGGTGGGCGCGGGGTTCATCGCGCGGGCGTAGTCGCCGTCGCCGTCGGAGTGGCGTTCGCGGCCACCGGTCTCGCACTCGCCGGTACCGCACGGCAGACCGCGCAGGGCATCGTGATCCCGGCGTTTCACACGGCGGCCGACGACCGTCCGATCGCGTACACGCCGGTGTGTGACTCGAACGCGACGGTACCGATCTGCCTACATCCGGCGTATAGAGCGGTGCTGCCGTCCGTGGTGAATGCCATCGATCCGGTACTCGCCGAAGTCGCGGGCCTACCTGGTACGCCAACCCGGGTGACGCTCGCACCGACCACCGTCGTCGGGCTCAAGGGCGGCGACCTGCGGGTCTCCGGCAACCCGCCGGTGTTCTACCTCAGTCCGGGACTGTTCGTCCTCCAACCCGGTACCACGTTCGCCAGTGCACTCGATCCGCAGATTCAGCAGCTCCGCCAGGATGCCGCAGACGCGGTCATCGCCAAGGTGATCGGTCAGACCGGGTCCGACGGCACGATGACGTCCAATGCGGTCGCGGTTCAGACGGCGATCGCGGCTGGCATCCGCCAGGTGGTCGGGCTCCCAGCGTTCCCGGCGGCCGACGCGACTAACGCGCGCTCTGCTCCGGGCCAGCAGGGGTCGCCGCCGAGTCCTGCGGTAGGCGCTGCGGCAACGCGCTTCGCTGCGTTGTCCTCGTCGGCCAGGCACGCCTGGCTGGTCGCCAACGTCGCCGCGGTTCGCGCCGGCCAACTCACGCTCGCGGACATTCCGTGATCGCGATCGGCGCGGCGACGCGCCCCCGCCTCGCACTACCGACCGCACGTCTGGCTCGCCTCCACGCCGCCGGACGGGGCATCCCGCGCGGTCTGGCCATGCTCGTGCTATGTGCGGTCGGGCTGCGAATCGTACTGGCGTGGGCGACGCCCGGCAGCGACGGTGCACGGCCCTTGCCGCTGCTGTTCGAGGCGCTGGCCGCGTCGGTGGTCGGCATAGTGTTCCGAAGTCCGTTCGGTGAGGTGGAGCGCGTCACCGGGCGGTGGCTTCCGGTGCTGCGCTTCGCCGCCGTACCCGCGTTGACGGCTGCCGCGTTCGGTGCGCTGGCCGCCGGCTCGGCCGGGGCGCGGCTTGATCTTGGGTACGCCGGCCTGGCTCGTGATCTCATCGGGCTGGTCGGGCTCTCGCTCGCCACCGCGACGGTGATCGGCGCGCTGCTGTGCTGGCTCGGTCCCGTCGCATTCTGGCTTGTGAGCCTTTACGCGATTGGTTCGCACTGGACGACGCCGTGGGTGTGGACAGCACATCTGCCCTCGGACACCGGCGCGTGGCTATGCGCCGTCGCGGTGCTCGTGGTCGGCACGATTCTCGTGGCAACGTTCGGCGCACGCGACGGCCTGCACGAGTGAATCGACAGCTCGGAGCGTGCCGTGTCCGGTCGGTCTACGGCGCGAGCGTAAATGGCGGGTACGAGTCGGTGACGAGCACGAACGCGTAGGCGACGACGCGGTTCTGCCAACGGATCACGCCTTCGACATAGTCGAACAGGCCGCGTGGGTATCGGCCGGTGAACACAATGGCGAACCACGCGATGATCACCGCGACGAGCGCGCCGATCTCCAACACGAACAGAATGATGTAGTGCGGGATGGCGAGGAACCACTTCACCAGTGGCAGCCACCGGTTCAATTCGGTTTCGGCATTCGGGTACCGATAGTCCAGGCGCACCGATTGGTGGTCGTCAGTGGACGGATAGCGGTCATCCATCAGGGCCAGATACACGAGCGCGCGGTTGCCGAATCGCTGCAGTTCCAAGTTCCAGTCGAACCACCAGCGTGGGTACTTTCGCCTAAACACGATCATCAGGAGCGGAGCGAAGAACAGCACCCCGCCGGCGCCGACGGCGATGGTGCGGGTGTCGTGACCAGAACTCCATTGCCAGGTGCCGCCGTCGACGGCGCCAACGACGACCAAAATGGGCACCGCAACGATGATCCGGAAGAACGTGGTCAGCCGGTTGAGCGGACGGTCGGGAAATGCCACCGACAGTGTGACCGGGTACGTGATCGGTTGCATGTCATGCCCCTTTCACCGGAAGTTTGAAGCTCGATCGACATGATTGCTGGCTCGCGGCCGGTCAAGCCCCGATTGTGCGCCCGCGACCGACAGCGGCGATACACCCGGGGTTCAACATTTGTGCGTGTCGCGGAGTGGAGTTTGGCTACCGCGATGCGATGGTTCGGCTGCACGAGCGTGAACAGCACTCGTAGCCGTCCGGGCTCGAGCAGCCTCACATCTGGGATCTCAGCACGTCGACTTCGCAGCCTGGCGCGGACGGGTCGAAGCCGTGCTCGATCAGCCAGCGAATCGCCCGCAGGCTTCGCAGCGACCACCACGCGTGGATCACGTCGAGGTCGACGTCGGTGCCGTAGCCGGCGATGACGTCGCCAAGGTGCTCCTCGTGCCCGAGCGTCAGGCTGGCTAGGTCGTATGCAGCGTCGCCCTGAGCCGCCTCGGACCAGTCGACGATGCCGGTGATTTCGTCAGCGTCGACGAACACGTGGGCGCACTGCAGATCGCCGTGCGTGAACACGGGTACCCACGGCCGAAGCGCAACGTCGGCGACCTCGCGGTTGCGGGTAACCAAATCGGTAGGAAGGACGCGGTTTGCGACGAGCCAGTCGCACTCGCCGTCGAGGTTCGATGCGATCTCGTCGCGGCTCCGACCGGGCCACGTCGGTAGCGGCGCGTCGTGCAGCTTCCGTACGGCGGCGCCGGCCGCAGCCCACGCCGCCGACGACGCGTTCGACGGTTGGCCGAGGCGGCCGAGTGCCGTCCCAGGGAGAGCGGCGAGCGCGAGCACCGGCGGCTTGCGCCACAGCACTTCCGGAGTCGGGATGGGCGCCATCGCCATCGCCTCGACCTCGACGTCGGTGCGCGTCTGATCGGCGTCGATTTTCAGGAACACGTCACCGACGCGCAGGGTAGCGCGCTCGTTGTGAGCAACAATGACCTCGACGTCTTCCACGTCGGCCATCTTCGCGGGGATGGCGCACCGGCGTCACCGCATTAAGGCTCGCGGTCATCGCACGTGCGGCACACTCACCGCCGCTATCGCATACACCTCGTCGGTGTGTCCGATCATCGGAGTGCCGAACGGACTGTTACTCATCAGGTCCCACAGCCGGATCGTGGCGTCGGCGCCGCCAGTGGCGAGCAGAACGCGTCCGTCCTGGCGTGGAATCGCGGCGATGCAGAGCACTGAACCGATGTGACCGATGGGCATTGGGGTGCCGACAAGCTCGCCGGTCGCCGGCTCCCACAGCCGCACGACCGCACCTTCACCAGCGGTGGCTAAGAGAAAGCGACCGGCGGACAGCGGCACGACGGTCATGGCGTAAATCGGATCCGCCGCATTGATCGGCATGTTGCCGATCTGTTGTCCGGTGGCTGGGTTCCACAACCGGACGGTTGCGTCACCACTGGCGGTGGCGAGTCCGATAAGTCCACCAGGCAGGGGCACTGCAACCATCGCATTCACGCCGGCCGTGTGGCCGGTGGCCACGAGCGCGGAGGTAGGGCGGCGGACGTCCGTCGCCAGATCCCATATCCGCATTATCGCGTCGTCGGTCACCACGGCGAAGACGCTGCGTCCGTCAGGTAGCGGCGCCGTGCCCAGACAATCGACGTCCGCATCGTGTTGGAGCGTCAGGTGGTGCAGGTGCTGACGGACCGGAAGGCCTGTGGCTGGATCCCAGAACCGCACGACAGGGTCGCACGCGTTGGTGGCCAGCATGGTGCCGTTGCTCGGCGCAGAGAAAGCAAGCAGGTTTGAGACCGCACCCGGACGACGGGTCGCCGTGCGATGCCTGGTGTTGATTGCGCGGCCGACACGCACGCCGCCAGCGGGATCCCACACCTGCACGATGCCGCCCTCGCCACCGCTCGCGACCAGCGTCTGCCCATCCGACATTGGCACGGCGGCAACCGTGTACACCTCGGCGGGATGGCCGGCTAAGGGCTCTCCGACGGAACCGCACGACTCCGGATCCCATCGCCGCACCGTTCCGTCGCCGGCACCACTGACCAGCATCGTGTATGCCATCGCCTGATCACCTCACCGTCGCCGGCTGGTCTCGGAGCCGGGCTTCGAGCCGACAATTTTGCCATCGGTCGGCTTATAGGGCCGTCACGACGCAGCCAGATCGCCGGCGGATGCCTCGGCCGTGGTCAGCTCGGCCGTGACAACCTCGGTTACACCGGCAGGTCGGGCCGCCAACTCAACGGCCGCGCACAAGCCACTGCGGCCGCGCGCTAGCGTCTGGTCCGCCGGGTCATCCTGTCGAGCAGGCCGCGCTGCGATGGTTTTGCCGCACGTTTTGCGGCCGGTGCGGCGTTCCAGCCGTCCGGGAGCGGTTGACCGGCGTCGACAAGGCAGTTCGTCGTCTGATCGCATTGCCCGATCGCCACGAGCCACCGTGCGACGTCATCGGTGAGCCCTTTGTCGACGGCGCTCGGCGCAAGCAGCCAGTCCCGGGCACCGAGCCCGGTCATCAAGCGAAGGTCCCCGGGCCGCGCGGTCGGCCATGGAAAGCGGTCGGTCAACGGGTGGAAGGCATACCGGAGAGCGGCAAGGTCGTGCAGCACCTTGCCGACGGCGTCATGGTCGCCGTCACGCAGAATTTCGCAGACGATCCACGGCCGCGCACGCTCGATCGTCGCCATGGCTCCACGCAGCGCGGCAGGCTCGTGCGTCTCCACATCGATCTTCAACACGTACGGGTCGACGTGCACCTGGTCGGCGAAAGCGTCGACGGTGGTGAGTCGAACCTCGACCGCGTGGGCGTGCTGGCGGAAGTCCGAGTTCAGCGAGTTCGACGTCTCGCTCTTGTCCGAGAGGTAGAGCGTCGCCATCCCTTCACGATCGGACACCGCAGCCTCGATCACCGAGAACGTCAGGTCATTCGACCGTGCCAGTGACTTCGCCACCTGTGCGATCTCGGGTGTCGGCTCGAACGCGTAGGTCCGCGGTTGCTTCGCGTAGAAGACCGTATCGATGAGGGCGGCGTACAGACCGATGTGCGCGCCGATGTCGTAGAACGCGAACTCCTGCGGCGCACGATCGGCGAGCGCGAGCAACGCCGCCTGAGTCATGGGTTCGTACCCGGCGAGTCCGGTGCGGCGGAGCGCACGCTGGACGGCTGTCTGGCGACGATTCAGCACGTTCAGCATGGCTGGGTAGCTCGCACTGTCCCCGGTGCGCGGCACCTTGATCAACAGAGGCATGACGGACTCCCAACGACCGTGGCCACCGGCCTCCCTGATAAATCACTTCATATGTCGGTCGAGCTGGCGGCGTCGGCGCAGTTTCCGCATGATCGCGGAACTGCGCCCGCGCGTGGCGATCACGACGCCGCAACCTCGCCGGCCGACGCCTCGACCGCGGTCATCTGGGTGGCGGCGATATCGATCCCACCAGCCGGCCCAGTCGCCAACTCATCGGTGGCGGCCGCGACCGCGGCTATCTGACTCGCGGCTGTCTCTCCCGCGGGGGCGTGGCCGACCGCGCCCAGAATGTCGACCGCGGGCTGGCGGATGGCGAACTTGATCGGGCGTTGTATGCGGCGCCACTCGTCAGCCAGCGCGGTAGCGCCGATGCCGCGGCGACCAGCCTCGACATCCGGGTCCACTTCGAACGGAGACCGCACGGGGAAGTAGTGCTCGAGGAACGTGCTGATCAACACCGCCGTCTCCTCGCGGGTGGCCGGATCGCTGTCTGTGTCGTTCAAGCAGAACGTGTCGAAGTCGCGGCGGCGAAGCAGACGGAACAAGCGCCGTACGGTCGCCGGGTCGGCGAGGTCGGTGTAGAGGTAGCGGAGCGAGCCCGGCACCGACGTACCGCGCATGTATGACCAGTAGTGATGCAGCGACGAAGCAATCGACAGGTCGTCAGGGTGGCGGAACTGGCTGTCCCGCGTACGCATCACGAGATCGTGTAGCTCGCGGGTGATCTCCTCCATCACCGATCGCCGCATCGGATATGGCGCGTGTTTCATCTTCTGTGTGATGGTTCGGCCGAAGTGCGCTCCGATCACGCGCCGGTTGTTCTTCCCGGCCGCGGTCACCGGCAGGTCGTCGAAGGTCGGTTCGCCAACGTCGACGAGTGCCGTGGCTGACGGAAAGAACTTTGCGATCCCGTTGGCGTGGAAGAACGTCGACGGCCCGATCGCCCGGCCGAGGAACATGTCGTCATTGAAGTAGATGAAGTGCTCGGACAGACCCGGAATCCGATGCAGCTGCGATTCGATCGCGTGCGAATTGAACGTGGGCAGTCGCGACCCGGCGCTGAACAGCTCGCGGTGGCTGACCACCGTCATCCGCGGTTCGTCGACGTTGAGCCAATACGGCAGCTGGTCGTCGGTCACCAGGAAGATGCGACGGATCCATGGTGCGTAGAGGTTGACCGACCGAAGCGAGTAGCGCAACTCCTCACGATCGAGATAGCGCGAGTCGTTGGCAGACTGGAAACTGAGCAGATCGTGGTCGCCGCGGACCGCCCGCCAGCGCGCCATCCACTCCGGGTCGCTTCCGTCGACCCAGGTGTAGACCGCGTCGATGGGGAATCGCACCGAAGTCGCGACGTGGCCCGAGAAGTGGCCGCGAGTGGCGTACCGACCCGGCTCGTCGCGCGGAACGAACGAGCTCAGGTTGGCTGCCGAGACCGTAACGGACGCGGACTCCGCGGGCATCGTGTCGCACACTGCATTGGGTTGCGGAGCGGTCAGTACGCCGTCGGTCTCCGGCCAGAACTCCAACTGGCAGCGGCAGCCGGCACCGAACGTCAGGTACTCCCCGCTGGTTGCTATCGGCCGGTACACCCAATACACGCCGCCGGCGAGACGCCGTGACGAACTGCCGGCGACGATGACGCCCTGTTCGGTTGCTGCCGCGGCGAGCGCTGCGATGGCGTGGTCGCGGTGCTTCTCGGACACGCCGACGCGGGTGCCGACGCCTCGGTCGTGCGGGATCGCGAAGTAGTCGATATGTGCGGCGGTCAACACGGACACGACGAAGTCGAGATTAAAGCGCCGAGCAGCGAGCGGAGTGGCTGTCGGGTCGACCACCGCGCGGGCGGCGCGACCGCGGATGCGCACGATAGTCACGCCGCCGTCGACCTCGCGCGGCTGTGAACGACGGACGATCCACTGCGCGAGCCGGTATTGCGTGAGCGGCGACAGACGGGCGAAGACGGCACGCTTTATCGGCGCGGGCAGGTGGCGATACAGGCTCCGCGCGAACGCACGAGGGACCCTGAGGGTGGAAGCCGTGTTCATTTACGTCCGTTCTGACCCCGCTGAACTGCTTAACCCGCGCTGAACTCCAGATGAGGACGGCCTGAGAGCACCGCCGAAGGGTACGAGGTTTGTTTGCCGTACGTTGCCCCGTACATATGCCGTTGTTCACCTAGCCGGGGCGTCAAAGGGAGTTTTCGCCGTCGATATCCAGCGGGTTGTTACCAGATCGCAACCAGACATCGATGCCCGTTTGGCGTGCGTCGATGTCCATTCGGGGCCGGTGCCCGTTGCGCCGAACAAGTCCTGCGGTGACGGGCTGGCGGCATGCGTGCGGATCGCTGCGCTGAAGCCGCTCTGCCGGGTCGTTGTATGTTCCAGCGGGGTTCACTGACGAATCGAGGCGTGGTGGCCGAGTTGGAACAAGCCTGGTCGCAGGCGATGTCGTCGGCACGCCTCCGGGCTGCGATGATCGTTGGTCGAGTTGCCGGCGGCTTGTTCTTCGCGATCTGGCTGACGATTGTGATCGGTAGCGCAGCCGGCATGTCTGGGCGTCTATTCAGGACGCTGATCCCGGCTTGTTTGGTTCTCACGATCGTCAACGTGCTCATTGGATGGACCGTCGTGTTGGCCGCGGAGCGGTACGTGCGGAATCTGCCGGGCGGACCGCGCAAACGGTTTTCGCCAGCACGGTCGTCGATGTTGGCCAGAATGTATTACCGGGAGCTGGTCGGTGACCGGTGGTGGCCACGGCGGCGGCGGTAGATTTCGGGACCACGTAGCCGAGCGGGTGTGGTTAGACTCTGCTCGATATCTCTACCTGGAGCGTGTCGGGTGCGCACGTGGCTTGCAGCGGCTCTGATCGGTTGTGTCCTCACGTTGGTGGCGTGTTCGCCGCCCACCAATAATGTCGCGGTGGCCGGGACGCCGAGCCCGTCGCCGACACCGTCAGCATTCATGCCCGCGGTCGGTGACTGCTTCTCGGTCCGAGGCTCGGACCTGACGGAGTCCGAGAAGGTGCCCTGCACGACGCACCACTTTGCGGAGGAAGCCTTCATCGGGTCTTTCACTGGCGACGCCGCGGCCGTCGGCATACCGCCGGTCGCAAACTCCATCGCGATGCGTCAGGCGTACGAGCAATGTGCTGCGCCAACCCAACGCTACCTGGGCGGCGACTGGCATTCGGCACTCATGCAACTCGAGCTAGAGATACCCGATGTCGTCGCATGGCGAGCCGGCGCGCGATGGTTCCGTTGTGAGCTGTCGGCGTCGCCAATCGACCACGGCGCGAAAGTCGGCGCCGACGTGTCGTTCCGCGGGATACTCGCCGGGCCGACGCCGCTGTCCGTCCGGTGCATCACATGGAAAGGAACGGGGAACTCCGTCCACGACTTCGAGCCGGTGTCCTGCTCCTCGCCACACAACGGCGAGTTTGTCGGGGCATACACCGCGCCGGCCCGTGCCTGGCCGGCGACGGTCAAACAGCAACAAGACATTGCTGAACACGGTTGCGAGAACCTCGTTGCCCAGTTCGTTGGCTTCCCGTCCTGGCAAGCGCTCGACAATCCCTACGTTGGTTATCTCGAGTTCGGCTTCGACGAGACCCAATGGAACATGGGCGACCGCTCGGCCAGGTGCTACGTCGCAGCGTACACAAAGGACGGAAAGTTCGTCGGCAGCGTGAAGGGCATCCGGAGTCGTACCCCCAAGGGCTGAACCACCGCGCGAGGCCGCAGGGCCGCGAAGCCGAGCAGGAGGCTGGGTGGTAGTGGGAGACTGGAGGTCATGGACGCGCGAGCGGGCGGGTTGGTCTTGGAACTGAAATGTGTTCTCGCTGCGCATCGGGAGCGGATCTACCGGACCCTAACGGAACCCACTGACCTGGCGAGATGGTGGGGGCCACAGGGGTTCACGACGCCCGAGATAGACCTCGACCTCCGTGTCGGTGGCCAATATCGCCTCGGCATGCAGCCACCCGACGGCGATCTGTTCCACCTCTCGGGCGAGTACCTCGAACTCCACCCGCCGAGCCGTCTCGTCTACACCTTCCGCTGGGACGAACCCGATCCCGACGACCGCGTCACAGTCGTCACGCTTTCTCTCGACGATGTCGGCAAAGCCACCGAGGTTTCGCTATCCCAGGGGAAGTTCGCGACCCGGGCCCGGCTCGCGTTACACCGAAGCGGCTGGACGGACAGCTTTGAGAAGCTGCGTGACCTGATCGGGTCGCGCACGTAACCAGCCCGGTGCGCCCACGCACGGCGAAATTATCGCGTGGCGGTGGCGACGTGCGGGAGGCTGATCCGTAGCTAGTCGACGTGTGCGACTGCGGTGGCGAACGCGCGAGCAACCTCGTCGCGGCCGGCCGGGCCGCGGGAGCGCCAGGCGACGACGCCGTCCGGGCGTACCAGCGCCGCCCCGCCGGGCGACAGGCCATACTGCTCGGCGAACAGGTCGGCATCGATCACGTGCGACGTCGCGCCGGGCGGTGCCCAGTCGTCGACGCCGTCGCCCGCCGCCCGCAGCACCGCGAACCGCGGGCCCACGAGGTCGAGAGTGGACCGCCCGTCACCGAGCACAACGTGCGGCGCTCGTGTTCCCGGCCGGCCGCCTCCGGCGGATGGGTGGAGATGCAGGACACCGTCGTCGGGCTCCTCGGACATGACGGCCGGCGAGCGCACGACGAGCCCGATCTCGAGCTCGATGTCCGCGACCGGCGGCTGGACATCGTCCGATCCGCGCTCGGGTACCACGCGCGTTGCATAGCGGGTGTAGGCCTGCTCGACAGTCAAACCGCACAGCGGTAGCCGTTCGGCCTCGTACGTATCGAGCAGGGCGGGCCCGGCCTCGCCCCGCACGACCGCGGCGAGCTTCCACGCGAGATTCCGGGCGTCGAGGATCCCCATGTTGCCGCCGAAGCCGCCGTTGGGCGGCACGACATGCGCCGCATCGCCCGCCAAGAACACGCGCCCGTCGCGCAGTCGCTCCGCGCACGTCGCCTCGGCTTGCCAGTTTGCGACGTCCACGAGTTCCATCGGCACCTCCGTCCCGATTGCCGTACGCAGGAACGACAGCGCCCGCTCCGCGGTCAGCCCCGACTGCACGTCGATCGCCGAGTCCTGGGTCACGTCGGCGCCCACCGTGTTGATGACCAGGAAGCCCGTACCACCCGTCCGGTCGAGGCGGAAGAAGCCGCGCAACTCGGGGTTGTGCACGTAGATCACGCCCTGGTTGCGGTCGCGCAGCAGTTCTGAGCAGTCGGCGCGGAAGTAGATGGTGATGCTGCGCGAGAGCTGTTTGTGGCCCCGCAACCCGATGCCCAACCGCGTCCGCATGGGGCTGCGGTTGCCGTCGGCGGCGACGACGTACTGCGCGCCCACCCTCCGCTCGTCGCCGGAGTCGAGGTCGCGCAACGTGACCGTAACGCCTTCGTCGTCCTGTTCGATCGCGGTGGCCTCGGTGCGGTTTTGTACGGTCGCTCCGAGCTCGATTGCGCGCTCGCGCAGGATCGGCTCGAGCACATCCTGGTTGATGAAGACCCGCACGGTCGGGCTGAATCCCTCGACGCCCTCGTTGAGCTCCCGGACGTAGGTGGCCAACTCACGCCCGGCGAGCGACTCGACCGCGATGATGCCGCCCTTCGCGCTGTACGTCTCCAGCGACTTGGTGCGCACCCGCTCCTCGAGGCCGACCTGGCGCAGCATCTCCGTCGTACCCAGCTGAAAATGCCCGGCGCGCGGATGTGGCGGTGCCGGCGTGGCGTTCCACCGACAACGAGGGCACGCCGTGGTAGCCGAGCAGCATCGCGGTCGTCAGACCGACCAGGCTGCCGCCCACGATCAGGACAGGGACTTCTTCGTCGGCCATGCCGAGACGCTACCCGC
>DASTMZ010000212.1:0-21201 GCA_035713725.1 Micromonosporaceae bacterium | reverse complement strand
CCGGGAGCCGGCGGCACGGGCGAGCACCGCATCACCCAAACACGGACGGGCGACGCGCGCCGCAGAGATGGTCGAAATCCACGCATTATGTCAGCATTGCATCCAAAGGGTCCGATCGCGACGCGCACCTGAAGCGTCGCCGCGCCGGAGCAGGCAGTTCGGGCGCCGTGCGGCAAACGGTACGCGGTCGCCGTCGTCGCAGCGTTCCGGCGCCATGCGCTACCCCGTGGGGGGAGGTCACGTGACGCTGCGTGCGCGGCTCACCGCCACCCTCCTCGGCGTCGCCGTCGCACCCGTACTGGTCGGCGGCGTTGTCGTGACTTTTGCGGCCGGATCCATGGACCGGTCCCGCGACGCGGCACGGCTCGACGTGGCCGCCACCGCACTGCGTACCAGCGTGACGGCAACATGCGACCGACTGCGTGCGGCCGCGTCGTCGGTAGCGGCGTCGGTGTCGGCGAGCGGCGGTGGCACGGCGTCGACATCGTCGACCGCGCTGGCGTCCGCGATCGTGTCTGCCGGTCGCGCGTCCGGCGTCGCCGTCGTCACGACATCGGGCGCCGGTACGTTCACGACGATCGGTACCCCGGTCGAGCCGTGGGCGTGGTGTACGCCGGTTCCGGGTACGTCGGCCCCGGCGTTGGCGGGCGCGAACTCGTCCGCACCGGTTGCACTGGCGGCGGGCGCCACGGTACGCGGACCGAGCGGTACGACGACCGGCTACGCGTACGCCGTGGAGGCGCTCGACTCGGGGTACGTCACCGCGCTCGCGGCCGACATCGGTGCGACCGTGACGCTCGGGCCCGACTCGACCCGCTCGACGGATCCGTACGTACGCCGGATCGTCCCGTTCGCCGGCCAGCCCGTCGAGTTCACCGTGTCCGTACCGGCGACCACGCGATCGGGTCTGATCCCGAGTGTCGCGGGACTGGCCGCGCTGGCCGCCGCACTGGCGCTGTTCGCCGCGCGCCGGATCGGCCGCCGCACCGAGCACGTGCCGGAGCCGGTCGACCTCGACGTGCTCGGCGACACCCTGTCGAGCACCCACGATCTGCCCCGGATCCTGCGCGTCATCCTCGATTCGGCGATTGCCGCGACCGCCGCGACCAAGGGCGTCGTGCTGCTCGTCAACGGCAACGGCGCGCTCGAGGTGCAGTGCTCCCACGGCGTCGACTCGGTTGGCATCGACCCGACGTCGCACTGGGAACCTGCGGTCGGAGTGTGGCGTTCGGTGGCTACGACCGGCGTCGCGCGTCGCGGTCGCGTGTCCGGGCCGTCCGCCAACGGGGCGTCCGGCAACGGGCGCGCAACACAGCACGGCACCTTTCTCGCCGTACCCATGCAACTGCCGTCGCCCGACGGCGCGATTGCGCATCCGGACGCGGCACCGGACGCGGCGGTTGCGACCGTGCGCGGCGTGATCGCACTCTACGACCGCGCGGGCGGTGCCGACTTCGACGACGGCGACTTGCAGACCGTTCGCACGTTCGCCGGCCACGCCGCCGTCGCGGTGGACAACGTGCGCCTGCATGACGAGGCGCGCCGGCTGTCGCACACCGATCCGCTCACCGGTCTCTACAACTTCCGGCATTTACAGGACACGCTCGGCCGGGAAATCAACCGCTCGCAACGGTTCGGCCATCCGCTGTGCGTGATGGCGCTCGACCTGGACTTGTTCAAACACGTCAACGACACGTACGGGCACGGCGCCGGCGACGCGGTGCTGGTCGAGTTCGCGCGCCGCGTCGGAAGTGTGATCCGCGGCGTCGACCTCGCGTTCCGCGCCGGCGGCGAGGAGTTTGTGTTGTTGCTGCCGGAGACCGGTGCGCCCGGCGGTTCGGCACTGGCGCAACGACTCGGTGCGGTGCTGCGTGACACCCCCATGATCGTGCCGGACGTGCTTCGGGCCACGGCGAATCTCGCGACGATGGAGCTTCCGCTGGTGCGCTTGGCCGGACACGACGCGTGGCCCGCGGACGGCTCGACGGGCACCGGCCGGGTGACGAGCTCGGTCAGCGGTGGCCCGCCGGCCGTGGCGCCTCGCCACATGGCCCGCATATCCATCACGGTGTCCATCGGCGTCGCGGTGTTTCCGGATCACGGCGCGACGGCACGCCATCTGCTCGAGGCGGCGGATCTCGCGCTCTACGCGGCGAAGTCGGCTGGCCGCGACACCTATCGGGTGGCCGAGCCGCGGCCGGCGGCCGGGCCCGGCGACGCCGATGCGGCAGCCACCCCGGATCGCGCAGCGGCGGCTGGAACGGTCGACACCGCGGTCGGCGCCGGTGACGGTTCGGACACGTTCGTGGTCGATCGTCCCGACGCGGCCGCCGGTGACCCGGTTCCCGAACGGAACCGTCCTGACCAGGGCGCCGAGCCGTTGGGTGCAGCTGAGCCGGCGAGCGTGCGAACGCGCGTGTCGGGCGGCGAGTCAACGAGCGGACCGCCGCCGCAACGCGCGCGCGGCCGATAGTGTGCGGTCATGGCCGCACACGATGGGATCTCCGACCAGCCTTCGCCCGCCGCGACGGGTCGACGCGCACGGAAGGCGGTGATCCCGACCGGCGGCCTCGCCACCCGGTTCCTGCCCGCCACCAAGGCGGTGCCGAAGGAGTTGCTGCCGGTGGTCGACCGGCCGGTGCTGCAATACATCGTCGAGGAGGCCGCCCGGGCGTCCATCCACGACATTCTGCTGGTCACGGGCCGCGGCAAGACGTCGATGGTGGACCACTTCGACCGCCGGCTCGACCTCGAGACGCGCCTGGAAGCCAAGGGCGACATGGACATGCTCAACGAGATCCGTCGGCTGTCGGATCTCGCCGAGATCTTCACGCGGCGGCAGGGCGAACCGCTCGGCCTCGGTCACGCCATCTCGATCGCCGAGTCTCATGTGGGCGGCGAGTCGTTCGCCGTGCTGCTCGGCGACGAGTTCACCGACGTCGACTCGCCGCTCCTGCCGGACATGCTGGACCTGCAGGAACGCACCGGTGGCATCGTGCTTGCGTTCCTGGTCGTCCCGGATGACGAAGTGAGCCGGTGGGGCATCGCCTCGGTCGAGCCGACCGGGACGACGGATGTCGTACGTGTGACGGGGCTGGTCGAGAAGCCGACGCCGGCCGAGGCACCGAGCAACCTCGCGCTGGTCGGCCGCTACGTCCTGCCGAGTGACATCTTTGACGCGATCCGGCGTACGAAGCCCGGCTCGGGCGGAGAGATCCAGCTCACCGACGCGATGGCGATCTTGCTGGCGGAGGGTACGCCGGTGCACGGCATCGTTTATCACGGCACCCGTTACGACACCGGGGTGCCACTCGGTTATCTGCAGGCAGTCGTACAACTCGCGAGCGTCCGGCCGGACATTGGGCCGGCCTTCCTCGAGTGGCTCACCGACTTCGTCAAGGAGCGCAGCGGATGACCGCTACCACGCAGCCACCCTCGCCGGCCACCGAGGTGGTCTGGCCGAGCACCTCGATCGCCGAGCTCACCCCGCTCGCCGATTACCTCGGCACCGTGCTGCGTGGACTACGCCCGCTGCCGTCGCTGGAGATCGATTTGACGCAGGCGTACGGCAACGTGCTCGCCGAGGACGTACACGCGCCGAGCGCGCTGCCCGCGTTCGACCACGCATGCGTCGACGGGTACGCGGCGCGGTCCGAGGATCTGGCCGGCTGCGACCGCAACAAGCCGGCGCACCTGAACGTCATTGGGGATCTGTCGGCGTCGAGCTGGCGCCCGGTGCGGCTCACGCCGGGGACGTGTTTCGCGGTGGCCGCCGGCGCCGCACTGCCCGCCATGGCCGACGTCGTGATCCCGGCCAGCTACACGGATCAGGGCCTGGCCGCCGTTGAGATCTTCCTCGCGCCGAAGCGTGGGTACGGCATCCGTCGCGCCGGCGACGAACTCGCCGCCGGATCGTTACTCGCTTCCGCCGGCACCGTCGTGACGCCGTCCCTCGTCGCGGTGCTCGCGGCGACCGGTGTGGGGCACGTCGTCGTACGGCCGAGCCCGCGGGTCGCGGTGGTGGCGACCGGAGACGAGCTGGTCGACACCGGCCGCGCAAGCCAGCCGGGGCAAGTTGTGGACGTGAACTCGCACGCGCTGACCGCCGCCGCCGCGGAGGCCGGTGCGCACGGGTACCGGCTCGGCATCTGCGACGACGACCCCGACGGACTTCGCGCGTTGCTCGACGACCAGACATTGCGCGCCGATCTGATCGTGACGACCGGCGGCTCCGGCACCGGCCCCGGCGACATGGTGCGACGCGTCCTCGCGCGCGGCCCGGTCACGTTTACCGACGTGTCGATCTACCCGAGTTCGTCGCTCGGCTTCGGCCTGATCGGCGGCGCGGAGGTGCCGATCGTGTGCCTGCCCGGCGACCCGGGCGCGGCGTTGATCGGCTTCGAAGTGCTCGCGCGCCCGGTTATCCAAGTGCTCGCCGGCGCCGAGCCGGTATTCCGGCCGAGCGTACGGGCGCATCTGCTGGATACCGTCTACTCGCCGACCGGGCTGCGCGAGTTCCGGCCGGGCAAGGTCTGTGAGCGTCGCGGCGGTGGCTACACGGTGTCGCCGCTGAACGGCGGACCCTACACACTGTCCGGCATGGCGGAGGCGAACGGCCTGCTCGTGCTCGGCGAGAAGGTGATGACGGCGAGCGCTGGCTCCATGGTGGACGTGTTGCTGCTGGACCGACGTCGATGACCGCGCCGGGGTGGCCGGTGGTGTTGCGGGACGGTCCCGTCGAGTTGCGGCCCTACCGTCATCGCGACGGCCGAACGTGGTCGCAGCTGCGTCGCACCAACGAGGCATGGCTCTCCCGCTGGGAGCCGACCACACTCGGCGACTGGCGCGATCTGAACTCCCCGCTGGCGTACCGGTCGCTGCTGCGCGAGCTGCGGCGTACGGCTCGCGAGGGCACCGCGATGCCGTTCGCGATCTGGCTGGTCGAGGGCGGCAACTCCCGCATGGTCGGGCAGCTCACCATCGGCAACATCGTGCGTCGGGCATTCTGCTCGGGGCACGCCGGCTACTGGATCGACGCCTCCGTCGCCGGTCGCGGCATCATGCCGACCGCGCTCGCGCTCGCTACCGATCACGCGTTCACGTCTGGCGGGATGCACCGCATGGAGGTCAACATCCGGCCGGAGAACACCGCATCACGCCGCGTGGTGGAGAAGCTCGGGTTCCGCGAAGAGGCGCTGCACGTGCGCTACCTGCACATCGACGGCGCATGGCGGGATCACATCGGCTACGCGTTGACCGCGGAAGAGATCCTCAGCGACGGCGGCCTGTTGAACCGCTGGCACCGGCTCCGCGACGGGTCGCAAACGCGCTGACGTTGCTTTCGCGGCCGCGCGCCTTCGTCGCGGCGGCGTGCTCGAGACGCTGACCGAGCGCGGCCGCGGGTCTTGGCGCCGACGCGCCGTCCGGGCAGCGGTCGGCGTCCGCGAGGCGCTGATCAGCGCCGACACGCGGTGCATCGGCGCGAATGCCGGGCATGCGGCACAACCGGTCGTAACCTCGGTTGGCCGGGATTGCGCTGATGTGCTTCACCGGTATGCACGTGACAAGCTGCCGGTTCGGGGAGGGATGGGGTGCCGACCTCGGTGCTCCTCGCCGTGCTCGCTGCCGCCGCGCTGCTCGCGCTCGCACCCGCGCTGGTTCGCCGGTACGACGCGACCGAACGTCTCGCGGCCGAGCGCGCGGAGTCGACGGCGCGGGTGTTGGATCGCCGCCGCCGTCGACGCACCGTGCCCGGTCCTCGGCCGATGTTCGCGCCCCGACCCGTGGTGGCGATCGGACGCGCCGCACCGGTGATCATCGGGTGGCAGATGGCCACCGTAGAGACGATGACGGTGCCGGTCATGCTCGCGCCGGATTGGGTGCTCGCCGGCGATTCGTCGCTTGCCGACGACGTGGACGAATCCGCAGAGGCGGCCGGCACATCGCCTGCGACGATCCGCCGGGCGGTCTGGCTGGTACGCAGCTCGCGCCGTGAGGTGGCAGCGTCGGTTCGGCTGGATGAGGTCGCCCCGTCGCCACGGGTGGAAGATGGCGCCGGGTCGCGTCGGTTGGACGACGGCGCCGGGTCGCTCTGGAGCGCCGCCGCGACGCCGGCCTGGCTGGAGGCTGGCAGCGAGTCGCCTCCGGTCGACGAGGACCTTGAGCCACGTCAGTCGGATCGTGTCGCCGTGCGCTCGGCACCAGCGCGCAGCGCAACATCGTCGCGTCGGAGCGATGTCGCGATCGGCCGCCGCACCGGGTCGACCAACCGGCGCGGCGCGCGGCCGCAGCGCGTCCCGCAAAGCCCGGCGGTGCGTCGCCGTCGGCGCGTACTGGCGAGCCTCGTGCTGTTCAACACCGTCGAGCTGATTGGTGTGTTCACGGTCAGCCCGGGATTCTGGACCGGTTTCGCGGTCACGCTATTGATGCTCGTGGCCTATGTCGTACATCTACGAAACGAGGCGTTGGTCGGTGCGCGACGTCGCCGTGCAGCGGCCGAACGGGCAGCGGTCGTCGAGGCCGTACAGGCAGAGATCCGCGAGGAGCAGGCCCGGCGGGCGGCCGCCCGCAAGGACGCGCTGCGCCGCGCTGCGGCCGCTCGAGCGTCCGCCCAGCGCGAAGCCGTACAGCTGACCCAGCGGTACGTCGACTTCGATCCGGAGCGACGCGTACGGGTGCGGGGCCGGCAGTACGAGACCGGCGGATGGGACCGGCGGGTCGCGAACGACTGAGCGTGCCCGAGTGGCGCATGATCGGGTTGATCAGGCGAGCGGGAGGCGTGCTTACCGACTCGCCGCTGCCGATGGCTACCTGTTAATCTGATCGCCGGTCAGTTCGCCGAAGAGCGACCTGCTCCCGGGGTTGTGGCGCAGCCTGGTAGCGCACCTCGTTCGCATCGAGGGGGTCAGGGGTTCAAATCCCCTCAACTCCACACCGAGTTCAGAGGCCATCTCCCAATCGCGGAGGTGGCCTTTTCCGATCTTGCGCGCGGCAATGTGCAGCGGCACGCCGGCTCGGCTTGGGCGCGATGTAACCCGCCGCCGTCACGGATCAGCCGCGTTCGTCGTGACCAATGGCCCGCGACGAGCCCTCGCCTGATCTGTCACACGGGCGCCTACGCTGTCGGTGTGGACAGCCGAGAAGCGGACGAGTTTCGTCGAATCGAGCTGAGCACACGGCTGGTCCGCGACCGGGAGGTCGTAGCGCAGTACGAGGCAGGGCTGGAGTTTTACCGGCGGCGGGTCGAAGACACGCAATATGACCTCGGACGCCTGGACGAGCGGTTGGGAGGTGAACGGCGATGACCGTCGACGAGCACGTCGCCATGCTGCACGCCGCGATGCGGGCCGATCACGAGGAATACGTTGCCCAGGTGCGCGGCTGGGCCGAGGAGGCCGAGACCAACGGCTGGACGGCGGCTGCCCGGCAGCACCGTGACCACCTGGCCCGGCTCGAGGCCATGGAGAAGCCGTGGGAGAGGTCGCGCGCGGCCTGACGCCCTCGCGAATGAAGAGTGACCCTCTCGCTCTTCACACGAGCGAGGGGATTTGCTGGTCGCGGCCGACCTGGCGATCGGCGAATGGGGCAAGCCCGCCGTGTCTGAGGTCGTGTCAGCGCCGTGGCGGATCCGTGACAGGCCGGATCTCGATAGTTGGCCGCATGAACAGTTCAGCGATTGCGGTCTCCGGACTGCGAAAGGCCTTCGGGAACAAGATCGTGCTCAACGGCATCGATCTGGACGTTCCCACCGGCACGATCTTCTCTCTGCTTGGCCCGAACGGGGCGGGCAAGACGACCACGGTCAACGTGCTCACCACGCTCATGAAGGCCGACGGCGGGACGGTGCGAGTCGCCGGGCACGACGTCGTGACCGAAGCGAAGGCGGTGCGCGCGGCGATCGGCGTCACCGGTCAGTTCGCGGCCGTGGACGAGCTGCTGACCGGGCAAGAGAACCTCCAGCTGATGGTGGATCTGAGCCCGGTGCCCGCCAAGGAGGGCAAGCGGACCATCACCGAGCTGCTGGAACGGTTCGATCTGGTCGAGTCCGCGCAGAAGCTCGTATCCACCTACTCCGGTGGCATGCGCCGCAAGCTCGATCTGGCGATGACGCTCGTCGGCAACCCGCGCATCATCTTCCTGGACGAGCCGACGACGGGTCTGGACCCGCGTAGCCGTCGCACCATGTGGTCGATCATTCGTGAGCTGGTGGCCGATGGCGTGACCATCTTCCTCACCACCCAGCAGCTCGACGAAGCCGATCAGCTCGCCGACCGGATCGCGGTGCTCGATCAGGGCCGCCTGGTGGCCCAGGGCACGCCCGACGAGCTCAAGCGTCAGATCCCCGGCACGCATGTCCGGCTGCGGTTCACCACCGCCGCCGAACTCGACGCGGCCGCCCAGATCCTTACCGGCGGTACGCGCGACAACGAAGCACTGACCCTGCAAGTGCCGAGCGACGGCGGTACCAAGTCGTTGCGGGCGGTGCTGGACAGGCTTGACGAGTATTCGCTGCGCGCCGACGAGCTCACCGTACACACGCCGGATCTCGACGACGTTTTCCTTGCCCTGACGGGCCACGACACGGAGGTGGCCGCGAAATGAAGTCCCACTCGACGGTGATGTTGCGCCGCAACTTCAAGCACATCGCCCGGAACCCGACCACGGTGCTCAACGCGGTTCTGCTACCGGTCCTGCTGCTATGGATGTTCGTGTACGTCCTCGGCGACGCCTTCAACGTCGGCGTCGACTATGTCGACTACGCGACGCCAGGCCTGATCCTGCTGGCGGTCTGCTACGGGCTGAGTGCCACCGCGGTGTCGGTGAACTCCGACATGACGAAGGGCATCATCAACCGGTTCAAGGTCATGGACGTACCCCGCAGCGCGATGTTGACCGGTCACGTCATCGCGAGCGTGCTGACCAACCTGCTGGCCATCGGGGCGATCATCGGGGTGGCGTTTGCGCTGGGGTTCAGCCCGTCGGCGAGCTTCCTCGACTGGCTCGGTGTGATCGGCATTGTCGTGCTGCTCGGATTCGCGGCCGGCTGGCTCACGGTCGCGCTCGGGTTGGCCGCGAAGTCTCCGGAGACGGCCGGCCTCGCTGCCGTACCACTGGTCCTGCTGCCGTTCTTCAGCAGCGCGATCGTGCCGGCGGACAAGATGGGGTCCGGCGTCCGGCAATTCGCGGAGTACCAGCCGTTCACGCCGATCATCGAGACCCTGCGGGGGCTCCTCACCGGCGCACCGGCCGGTCACAACGCGCTCGCCGCGATCGCGTGGTGCGTCGGTATTGCATTGGTGGGCTACCTGTGGGCGCGTTCGACGTTCAACAAGCGAGCGTGACCGCGACCAACTCGCGCCAGTCTGCGTTTGCGCCTAGCTGCGTCGCCTCGGTGAACCGCGTGTCACCGAGGCGACGCCGCACGGTCTGCTCGATTCGGGCGGCGTCCGGTTGGGAGCGATCCGGCAGGCCGCGGACGCTCTCGCTCGCCGCGAGTAGCCGCGCGGCCTGCTCGTCCTGTTGGTCGCGCAGCGCCAGATCCGCGATGCCGACGAGGATTTGGGCGACCAGAGGCGCGTACCCGGCTTCGGAAGCTGCTTGAAACGCCGCGACGCGGCGTTCGCGGGCCTCGCCGAGATCCTCGGCAACGTAGCCGAGCAGGTCCTGTATTACCGCGCGGACGTTGGCGCGGGTTGCCTTGTCGCCCAGGATCGCGGTCGCGATGTCGAGTTGCCGGTATACCTGCTCGGCGTCGCCGCTCCAGCGCGCGAGGTCCGCCTTCGACAGCGCCAGCTCGGCCAGCGCATCCGGCCAGGCAACCCGTTCCGCGAACCGCTGTGCCTCGGCCATCGCCGCCGCGCTCGCCTCCGCATCGCCCAACAGCCAGTAGAGCTGGGCCTGCCGTGAACGCATCGGCACCACGTCGTCGATGGCGCCGACCTCGGTGACGACCGCGATCGCCTGCTCGTAGTGGTCGCACGCAGCGGCGAACTCGCCGCGCATGGCGATGCGATTCGCCAGCTCGGTCAGGGCGAACGAAATTCCCCACCGCTCGCCGAGCGCGCCAAACTCGGTGAGAGCCGTAGCGAGATCTGTGTCCACATCTCGTCCGCCGTCGCCGAACGCGATGCGCATCTTGGCAAGCTGCAGCCGGGCCAGGGCGCGTACCCATGGGTCCGCGTCGTCGAGCAGCGGTTGAAACGCCGACGTGAACGCCTCCGGCGCCTGGAACAAGCGCTCCCACAAAGTGACGAACTTCAGCGCCGGATGACGGACCGCAACCCGCTGGCCGATTTCGTAGGCCTGGTGGATCCAGTCGGCGGCCTGATACTGATCGCTTCGCCCGGCCGTCACGAACATCGTGACGAAGGCGTAGACCACGGCCCGGATGTCGTCCGCGACCTCGCCGGGCACCGCGGTGGCCGCGATGATCAGTTCGTTGCCCTCGGCCTTGTGCCCACCGAGCCACCAGTACCAGGCGGCGGTCGCCGCGAGCTGCATCGCTCCGGCGGCGTCGCCTGCCGCGAGGGCACCGCGCATCGCCGCACCGATGTTGTCGTGCTCGGCTTCAAGCCTTGCAAGCCACTCCAATTGCTCGGTACGGCGAAGGTGCGCGTCCGCGATCTCGGCGAGTTCGGTGAAGTACGCCAGATGTGCCCGCCGCGTCAGATCCGTTTCCCCCGCCTCGGCGAGACGCTGGCCGGAGTATTCCTTGATGGTGCCGAGCATCCGATATCGCGGCGCGCCGTCGTCGACGGTGACCACCAGCGACTTCTCGGTCAGCGCGGTGAGCAACTCGAGCACCTGACCCGGCTCGACCGCATCGCCCGCGCAGACCCGCTCGGCCGCCTCCAAACTCGCTCCGCCGGCGAACACCGACAGCCTGCGTAGGACGGTCCGTTCGGCATCGGTGAGCGGCTCCCAGCTCCAGTCGATCACCGCACGCAAAGTTCGGTGCCGTGGCAGGGCGGTCCGGCTGCCGCCGGTGAGCAGCCGGAACCGGTCGTCGAGCCGGTTCGCGAGCTGGTCAAGAGACATGGTGCGCAACCGGGCCGCGGCGAGTTCGATGGCTAGTGGCACACCGTCCATTGCCCGGCAGATGCGCGCCATGGTGGCCAACGTGTGGGCGTCGGTCGGCAGGTCCTGGCGCACCGCGCTGGCCCGGTCCTGCAGCAGCCGGATCGCCGGTGCGGACTCGATCGCCTCGGGTGCGGCGCCTTCCGCGGGCAGCACCAACGGCGCGACCGGCCACAGTGCCTCGCCGGTGATGCGCAACGGTTCCCGGCTGGTCGCAAGGATCCGCAGGCGCCGGCACTCTCCGAGCACCCGAAAGGCGAACGTCGCCGCGGACTCGATCACGTGCTCGCAGTTGTCCAGGATCAGCAATGCCTGCCGCTCGCGAAGCGCGGCGATGACGCGATCCGTCGGGTCTGCGTCCGGCGCGTCGCCGAGCAGCGCGTCCCGCAGTCGGAGCGCGGCGAGCGTCGCCTGCGCCACGTCAGCGCCCGCGCGTTCGGCCGCGGGCGATGGGTCGGATCCGATCGCAGCGAGTTCGACCAGCCAGGCGCCGTCCGGCAGGTCGTCGAGCAGCGTACGCGCGGTCTCGGTGGCCAATCTGGTCTTCCCAACGCCACCCGGACCGATCACGGTGGTGAGCCGGTGACCAGCGACGAGCTCGCGGAGCCCGACGACATCCGCCGCCTTGCCGACAAAGCTGGTGAGTTCGGCGCGCAGGTTGGTCGTCCGGTTCGCCTCCCGTCGACCCACCTCGCCCCGCAGCAGCGCGACGTGCAATTCGGACAGCTCCGGTGCGGGATCGACGCCAAGCTCGTCGGCCAAGATCTGTCTGGTGCGCTGGTACGCAAGCAGTGCCTCGGAGTCGCGACCGGTCGCGACGAGCGCACGCATCAACGCGGCGACAAGCCGTTCTCGTGTCGGATGGGCGGCTACCAAGTCGGTCAGCTCCGTGACCAGTTCCGCTCCGTGGCTGAGACCAAGCTCCGCGTCGAACCGATCCTCCATAGCAGCAAGGCGTATCCCGTCGAGCCGAGTGACCGCGGCGTCGAACGCAGCGCTGTCCTGCAAACCGACGTCCTGCATCGCGGCACCCCGCCACAACGCGAGCGCCTCGCGGAGTCGCTCGACGCGCTGGGGGTTTTCGTCATCGCGGGCCTGGCCGACGAGGCGTTCGAACCGTACGGCGTCGACAGCATCGGGGTCCACGGTGAGCCGGTAGCCGTCCGGCTGACCCTCGACCGATCCGTCCGGCAGTGCCTTCCGAAGTCGGGAAACCAGACGTTGCAACGCATTTGCTGCGTCGACAGGTGGTTGCTCGCCCCAGATCCAGTCGACGAGTGTCGCTTTCGGGACTGCGTGACCCGGTTCGAGTGCAAGTGCGATCAACAACGCCCGCAATCGAGCGCCCGGTACGTCGGCGAGGGCGCCGTCATCCGTACGAACCTCGAATGGTCCGAGCATCCCGATCTGCACTTCGCCGATTTTGCCATGGGCGACTGATCGGCTCTTGACCGATGAGCGGCGCCGAATAGCGCTGACGGCCGTCGTGGCGACGGAAGTTTGTGATCTTGCCGCAGGCGAGGGTTGAGTTCGTGGCCGCGTGTCAGGCCGCCGACGAATGTTCCCACGGATAGCGCATCGCCCTGAGCCGGGCCACGTGCGCTAGGTGCCGACGCTGACGCTCCAGGTCGCCGGCCGCGGCTGCCTCGTCCGCCCACGCCCGGATCTCGGCGACCCATGCTTCGTGGTCAGCGCGGAGCAGGTCGCGAAGTGCCTGGACCTGAGGATCGACCATCATGTCTTCCCCTCCTAGCCGTGCGGCAACGCTAGCCGACCCCACCGACGAGCACGCGAATCGAACGCGCTCCGTGCGCACAAATCTCCGTCGCGCAAATGGTCGGTGTCGTTTCGACCTGGGCACGCTTAGAGTCTTGCCGTGGGTCGATCTGACGTGACTTTGTGCCAGCCCTCGACATGCGTGGAAACCGATCAGTCCGCGGGCGCGCCGTTCGCGACGGCGGTGGGCTCGTGATCGCGCGGTGGAACGCCGACGAACTCGTATCCGCGATCGCGGCCGACGCACCGCGCGTGGTGGCGCAGATCCTTCGAGACGAGGCCCGGCCGATGAACGCCGGCGCGATCAAGGCGCGGCTTGGCGAACTCGGGGTCGATAGCGCCGATGCGGAGCGAGCGTGGAAGCGCGCGCAGCCTCGCCTGAAGGATCGCGCCGACATCACGGACGCCGGCTCGCGCTCGTACAAGTGGATTGGCGAAGACCAAGCCGATGGCGTTGTCGACGAAACGCCCGGTGGCGCGCCTCGCACCAGCACCAGGAAGCCGGCAACTGGCGGTGCCACCGCCTCTCGTTCGGTCGCGACCCTGCTCAACAAGATTGCCGGTCATCCGCGCGCGACGGTCGCGGATCTCGCAGAGCGGCCGCTGCAGTCCGGCGTACGGCTCGGCGAGCAGCCTGACGCGGCACTTGCCAAATTGCGGGCATCGGCAGCCGAAGCCGATCAGTCGCTCGTGCGTGCGCTGCTGGCGGCGAGACCGCGAGACGTGCCGGAACTCGATCTCTCGACGCCGGACCAGGCGAGCATCGACGCTCTCGCCGTGGTGGCAAGCAACGCCGCCCGCGAGATCGCTGAGCTAGCCCAGTACGACATGGCTGTGTGGGACGCAGCCGCAGCGTTGGTGCGGCGCCTCGCGGGCATCCAATCCCTTCCCGCCGCGTTCACGGCTCCGATCGTTGAACTCGCGCACACGCTCGGCGCCAGCGCGAGCGCGACTGACACATTGGAGTCCGTCGGACGCGCGGTGGCCCGTCTCCTGCCGCGTCTGGCCGCCGACGAGCATTCGGCTCTCGACCCGAACAAGGTCGCGGCTACGTTCGCCGGCCTACCTCTCCGCCGCGATGGATCGCGTGCCCTCGTCCTCGCCGCGGCGGGTCGCACCTGGCCCGGGCAGATCGCGTCGGCGGCATGGTGGCGCAACGTCACATTGGCCGAGATCGCGAGGTCCGCCGATGACGTGCTCGCCGAGGTCCTGTCCATGCCCGCGGTTGCGGAGACCGTGGTACGGCCAATGATTGCCAAAGTGATCGCCGAGGCGAACGATCGGACCGATCTGGCGTTCTTGATCAGCTTGCCGGTCCGACTCGCCGTCAACGTCCCGGACGATGCGCTCGCTGAGGTCTTCGAACGAATCGCGGCAGCCGACCGCACGGCGGCCGCATGGTTCCAGCACCTGCCACGAGGCGAGCGCACGTTCGATCCCATCGATGGCGGCATCACGGACGGAGCCGCGCTCGACCGGGCCGCAGCGGCGGCGCTCGACCGAGCCGCAGCGGCCGAAGCACTCGTCCGCGAACTGACCGACCGTTGTGAGCGGTTGGAGGCGCAGTTGACGACCGACTACCGCAGATCTGTCGAGCTTCGGGCGGCGCAGAATCGACAGCTTCAAGTGGACATCGTCCGGACTCTCGCTGATCTCGCCGCCGAGGTCGAGGAATTGTGCGCGAGCGGAGTCGAACCGCGCGTGCTCGTGGATCGAGTGCGCGGACTCGTCGCGGCCGAAGGGCTGGAGCCGATCGGTTCGGCCGGCGCCGGAGTGCCGTTTGATCCGATGCTGCACATCGCGGCCTTCGGCCGGCCCGAAGTCGGTGCGGTTGTCGCGGTCATTCGACCGGGATACCGATGGCTTGCGCACGGCCGAAACGATGCCATCAATAAGGCGCTCGTCGCGACGTAGGAGGACGTAGGAGGATGCAGTGGGAGCCCACGGTCGTGCGGTCGGTGTCGACTTCGGAACCTCGACGGCACTGGTCGCCGAGCGGATGGGCCGGCGTCCGGTAGACATTGCCCCGCTCGGCAACACCACGAAGTGGTTTCCGTCGCTGGCCGGCTACGACGGCGACCGGATCGTGGTCGGTGAGGACGCCGATCATTTGCCGGTCGACCAGGTTGTC
The DNA here is from genome assembly GCA_035713725.1 of Micromonosporaceae bacterium. GTDB lineage: Bacteria > Actinomycetota > Actinomycetes > Mycobacteriales > Micromonosporaceae > DASQPR01. The sequence goes on along the minus strand of DASTMZ010000212.1, from coordinate 6,218 downwards.
CGGTCTATCAAGCGCGCGATAACCGAGCGCCGTAACCACGTCCAGGTAACGGGTCGGGACGGTCCCCGCGATCTTGCGGCGGACGACGTGATCGTCGCCATCCTGTCTGAAATCGACAAGCGGGCCGCCAGCCTCGGTTTAGCGCTGGCCACCGAGAACGATCTGCGGCTCGGCTGCCCCGCCATGTGGGACGGCGAACAGCGGCAGCGCCTGCTGCATCTCGCTACCGAAGCCGGCATTCCGCCCGACACCCTGACCCTCGTCGAGGAACCCATCGCGGCCGGAGTTGCCTGGGTCGCTCACCGTTTCGTGGAGTTCAACGAGCAGCCGAAGGGCCGCTTGCTGGTGTTCGACATGGGTGGCGGCACGCTCGACGTCGCCGTACTCGACGTGGTGGGCGGCGAACGTCCGGAGATCTCGGTGCTCTCGGCGCTCGGCGTACCACTTGCCGGAGATCACTTGGACGCTCAGATCGCCAAGGATCTGGAGGCAGAACTAGCTGAGCGCGGCCACGACCTGTCGACGCTTCCCCGACAAGAGCAGGTCGGGGCACTCATGCTTCGCGCGGCTCGCAACGCGAAGGAGCGTCTGACGAGCGTACGGACGCATCCCATCGTGCTCCCATCGCAAATCGGGCAGTCGTTGCCGACCATCAGGTATTCCCGTGAGCAGCTCGACGAGGCACTCCGGCCGCAGATCGACAGCGCGAAGATGCTGATTGAGTCCGCACTTCGTAGCGCGCGCCTCACCGAACATGGCAACTACTCGGCCGCGCAGTTGGGCAAGTTGAAGCTGGCCGACTTGGCCGGCGACGTCAAGTTCGTGCTCCTTGCTGGCGGCATGAGCCGTATCCCGTCCGTTGAGCGGACCATGCGGGCGCTCTTCCAGGAGGCAGAGGTCTTCGACAACGCCGGCGTGCCGCCCGACGAGGCGATCGTCGCCGGGCTCGCGGACACGGCCGGCTACGACCGCGTCAACCTGCATCGGCCCAGCTTCGACTTCGTCGTGGAGTGGCAGGGGGGCGGTCGCAGCGATCACGCGACGTTGTACGAGGCCTACACGCCGCTATACGAACCCTGGAAGGTCGCGGCCGGATACGGCTACCTCGGCTACGAGGTGCTCCCGAAGGAGTTCCCCGGGCCCAAGAGCGGCAGCGGCGTGCTCCGCGTGCGTACGCCCAGCGGAGAACACGTACGACTCATGGTGGACGGCAAGGAGCTGCTGGGCCTCCCCTTCACGTTCGGGAACAACATGCACTTCAAGCTGTTCTGCGACGGTCGGATCTTCCTTCACGACGGCGCCGGAGCGGAGGTCGACCTTCGGGTGGATCGTTGGCCAATCATCCACGGTCATGATTACGCGGCCGTCGTGCTGACGAACGCCACGGCTGAGGGGCCGGCGCTTACTAACCAGTGGTACTTGAACAAGGATTGGGCGCCCCCGGGTTCGTACTGACACGGTCAGTCCCACATGACGTTGTGGTGACATGTTAGTGTGAACACCGTACACAGCGCTGTCCGTACGTCACTGTTGACAGATGAGGGGGAGCGGTGCCCGCCGTACCAACCATGTCGGACGACCTCAAGGTCGGCGCGCTCGTTGCGGCTCGCGGCCAGCGCTGGGTCATCAGCGACGTCGAGGCAAGCGACGCCAACAAGGCCGGCGACCGCACCCATCTGGTCAGCCTGCAGAGCGTCGAAGACGGCCGGTACGGCGAAACTCTCGACGTGATCTGGGAGGTGGAGCCGGGCCGCCGCGTGCTGCCGACCGGCGCACTGCCCGAGGTGGCGAAGGACGGCTTCGACCCGCCCATCCGACTGGCCGCGTTCCTCGACGCCGTACGGTGGTCCGCCGTCACGTCGGCGGACGTGAAGACGTTGCAGGCACCGTTCCGCTCGGGCGTGAAGATCGAGGACTACCAGCTCGAGCCGGTCGCACGAGCGGTCGACGCGCCGCGGGTCAACCTGCTGCTCGCCGACGACGTCGGACTCGGCAAGACGATCGAGGCCGGCCTGGTTGCGCAGGAGCTGCTGCTTCGGCACCGCAGCCGCCGCATCATGATCGTGTGCCCGGCCGGGCTGACCGTGAAGTGGCGCGACGAGATGGCCGAGAAGTTCGGCCTCCAGTTCACGATCATCGACTCGGAGCGGTGCGCGGTCGTACGCCGGACGCACGGCTCGGCGGCGAACCCGTTCCTGGTCTATCCGCTCGCCATCGTGAGCCTGCCGTGGCTGCGGGGCCCGAAGGCGCAGCGGCTGCTGGACGAGGTGCTGCCGCCGGACGGGCCGACCTACCCGAGAACGTTTGATCTTCTGATCCTCGACGAAGCGCATCACGTCGCGCCGGCCGCACCGAAGCAGGTCTACGCCGTCGACTCCCAGCAGACGAAGCTGATCCGCAGGCTCGCGCCGCACTTCGACCACCGGCTGTTCCTCTCCGCGACACCGCACAACGGCTATCCGGCGTCGTTCACCGCGCTGTTGGAGATCCTCGACAACCAGCGGTTCGCGCGCGGCGTCGACCCCGATCGGTCCGCGGTCAAAGAAGTGGTGGTACGCCGACTCAAGCGCGACATCGTCAACGCGGATGGCGCGCCGCGATTCGTACAGCGAGTTCCGGCCGCGATCCCGGTGACGTACCCGGAGAGCGAGCGCGAGGTTCACGGCCTCCTGAAGGAGTTCGCGGAATTGCGGCGCAAGCGGCTCAACTCCCAGCGGGGCCGGCGAGCGACCGACCTGGTGACGCTGCTGTTGAAGAAGCGGCTGTTCTCCAGCCCGGCCGCGTTCGCGCACACGGTGGCCGTATATATGGAGACGTTGCGTGGCCGGAAGGGTGGCGCCAGCCCGATCGGTGACGACGTTCCCGAGTGGCTGGACGACTTCTTCGACGACGTCGCCACGTACGACGACGAGCAGCTTGCCGAGGCCGAGGACGATGCGCTCGGACGGGCCCGACCGCTGCAGCCGGACGCCACCGTCGACGAGATCGCGTTGCTGGAGCGGATGGAACAGCGGGCCTTGACTCACGAGGCACGGCCGGACGCGAAGGCGACCGAGTTGATCAACTACCTCACCGCGATCTGCAAGCCGGACGGGACACATTGGACGAACGAGCGGGTCGTCGTCTTCACCGAATATCGCGACACCGAACTCTGGCTCGCCGGACTCCTGCGCCAACAGGGGCTGGCCGGGGATCAACTAGCCATGCTCGACGGCGCGACACCGCCGGACTATCGCGAGCAGATCCGGCTCGCGTTCCAGGCCGATCCGACCGAACAACCGGTACGCATCCTGCTCGCCACCGATGCCGCCAGCGAGGGCATCGACCTGCAGAACTACTGCCACCGGTTGGTCAACTACGACATCCCGTTCAACCCGAACAAGCTGGAGCAGCGCATCGGGCGGATCGATCGGTACGGCCAGACACAGATCCCGGACATCCGCCATTTCGTGGGTAGCGGCTGGGGACATGCGGTCGACTCGTACGAGGCGGATCTCGAGTTCCTGTCCCGGGTCGCGATCAAGGTTGCGCGGATGGAGGCCGACCTCGGATCGGTGAACGCGGTGCTCTCCGATGCGGTGCAGCGCCGGATGCTCGGCGAGAAGGTCAGCGAGGACGTCGACACGGCCGCTCGACCGATGTCGCAGCTGCCGACCGAGTCCAATGTCGGCGAGCAGGTGCGAGCGCTGCGCCGCAACATCGACGAGACCGTCGACGAACTGAATATCACGCCGAGCGCGATCAAGCGCGTCGTCGACACCGCGCTGGAGCTGGCACGCCAGCAGCCGTTGCGGCGGTACGTCGACGACAAGCTGCTGCGAGACGGGCTATATGCGGTACCCCCGCTCACTGGATTGTGGCAGCGCGCGGCCGCTGGGCTCACGTCGAAGCTGCACCGCGACGGTGAGGAACCGCGGCAGCTTCCGGTCACGTTCGATGCCACGGTCGCCGGACCGCTCGACGAGGTGGTGCTCGCGCACCTCGGTCACCCGCTCGTGTCCATGTCCACGCGGCTGTTGTGTGCCGCGGTGTCCAACAGCGACATCGGCCTGCACCGTGTCACCGCGGTGGTGAGCGACGACCCAGCGCTGGAGGACGTGCTGGTCGGCGCGTACGCGCGTTATGTGCTCGTCGGCGCGGACGGCGTGCGGCTTCACGAGGAGGTCCTTTACGCCGGCGGATGGGCGCCGGAGCAGGGGCGGTTCCGGCGGCTGGAGAACCTGACCACGCTCGGCGGCATCCTCACGCGCGCGCTCGCGGCCGGGACGTCCGCGTCAGGCCCGGTTCAACAGCGACTGGTGGAGCGGTGGGCACAGGTCGCGGATGGGCTGCGCAACGCCATCAACTGGCGTACGGCGACCCGCCGCGAATCGTTGGAGCGCAAGCTCGACCAGCGCCGCGAGACCGAACAGGCGCGCATCGTCGCGAACCTCGACCAGTTCGCCGCAACGCTGCGCGACGCGCTCGCGACCGACGACGCCGAGGCCGAGGACGCGCTTTTCAGCCGGGCGGAGGCGACGCGGAACCGCGAGGAGCTCGCGCAGTTCCGCCGGGATCGCCAATCCTGGCAGGAACGACTCGATCGGCTGGCGGTCGAGCGCGACCGCGAGGTGGCGGCGATCGGGGCGCGCTACCGCGATCCGCAGGAGCACTCGTTCCCGGTCGCGGTGATCTTCGTCGTACCGAGGCGGGAGGCGACACGGTGATGCGCGGCTACCGCGGTCGTCCGCCCGCGCCGGACGGCGCACAGCAGCACCGCGACTGGCTCGCGCTCGTCGACGTCAGCGGTCCGTTCCTGAGCCTTCCGGTGCTCCGGCACACGTGGCCGACGCTCGATCCGGTGGATCGCCGCCAGCGTGAACAACTGCGGCTGGCACACGCCGAGTGGCTCGCCGATCCCGTTGCTGGGCAACGGGCGTGGCTCGACTATGTGCTCGCCGACCTGCTCGGCTGGGGCAACGAGTTGTGCGAGACCGGTCTCGACGAACTCGCCGTCGCGGTGGCCGAGCATGACACGACGATCACGCCATCGTTCGCGCTCGTCGAGCCGGGCGGTGACAACGATGAGGTCAAGCCGGACGCCGTACGCCTGCTCGGGCTTGTTTGCCCGCCCGGCACATCGCCGACCGCGCGCGTCGCCGGCGACGCGTGGGCGGCAACGACAGTCGACCGGCTCGCGCACCTGTGTCGGCACCACAAAATCGAGTTGGGTCTTGCCACCGACGGCCGCTGGTGGGCACTCGTGTGGGCGCCGGTCAACGGCACCACCACGACGGCGGTGTTCGACGCGGTGTCGTGGCCGGAGGCGGCCGAACGCGACGTTGTGCGAGCGTTCATCTCGGTGCTGGGCCGGCGCCGGTTCTTCACCGTGCCGGACGACGAGCGGCTCGTCGCCTTGCTGCACAACAGTCTTGACGCGCAAGAGGAGATCACCGAGGCGCTCGGCGTACAGGTGCGGCAGGCCGTCGAGTTGTTGGTCGGCGCGATCGGCCGCGTCGACATCCGCGATCGGGAACTTGGCGGGCCGGGCCTGCGGGATGTCTCGGCCCACGATGTCTACCGGGCCGCCGTCACGGTGATGATGCGCATCGTCTTCCTGCTCTTCGCGGAGGAACGCAAGCTGCTGCCGTCCGACAACGATCTCTACGAGGCCGCGTACTCGACCGGCGGGCTACTCAAGCAACTGGAGAAGCGGGCGAGCGACGGCTCGGAGGAGGACCTCGAGCACACGTCCGCGGCATGGCATCGGCTGCTCGCGCTGTTCGCGGCCGTACACGACGGGATCGACCACCCGCGCCTGACGCTGCACGCGCACGGCGGCTCGCTCTTCGACCCGAACGCATATCCGTGGCTGCCGCTGAACATCGACGACCGTACGGTGCTGCACATGCTGCGCGCCGTCCAGCGCGTTCAGGTCGGCACGGGTAAGTCGCGGGAGACGCGGACGCTGAGCTTCCGCACGCTCGACGTCGAGCAGATCGGCTACGTCTACGAGGGATTGCTGTCCTTCAGCGCGTTCCGCGCGGACGGCACCTACCTCGGGCTGATCGGCAAGACCGGTTTGGAAGAAGAGGTGCGTCTGGCCGATCTCGAACAGCTCGCGGCAAAGCACCGGCAGACCGAGGCGCTTGCCAGCGCGCTGGCCGAGACGTACAAGGATTCCAAGATCGGTACTCCGAAGAAACTGGCCGGGTTACTTGCACCGCCCGCCGGCTCGG
>DASTMZ010000211.1:0-22086 GCA_035713725.1 Micromonosporaceae bacterium | reverse complement strand
CGTTGTACGGGTAACACAGACCTGCGGGGGGTGCAGGAGCCGCGGCGTCGGTCGCGAGACGTGAGTCTCGCAGCTGGCGCCGCTGGCGCATGTTTGGGCCCGTGCGGGTGCGAGCCGCTGTTGGCGCAGTGCCGGCGCCGGCCATACCGGTGGGGCGCTGCGCGGCGCCGATTCTGGCTAGCGCACGTCGATTCGATGGCCCGACTGGACAGTGGGCGCCGGACCGCGATCGACCGGACCGGCTTCGGTCAACACGGTCGCGAACCGATCGCGGATTTGCCAGCCGTCGTCGAGGCAATGCGACACCATGGCCAGCACTTGTGCGCCGAGGTCGGCGGCCGCGACGATCACCGCGTGGCTCGTGCCGCTGAGTTCCCCCGCGCGGAGCATCAGCGCCTCTTGCGAACCAAGGCACGTCGCAAGTGTTCCGGCGAGCGATCGTCGGCTGCGAGCCATCCAGTCGGCGACCGCACCGAGAAAGGCCGATGTGTCGTCGAGGCCACCGGCGAGGTCTTCGAGATGGGTGGCGATGCCGGGCCAGGCGTTGACGTACGCCTCCGCCGCCACTCCCTGCGAGTCGATCGAACGTGGCAGGCCCGCGACGATGTCGTGCCACTCCGACGTCGACGTCCGCACCGCCCGGGCCGCCTCGGTCAGCACGCCCGGGTCCAGCGCGACGAAGTGTGCGATCGCGTCGGCCGGCGTGGCGCCGACCGCGCGCAGCACCGACCAGACGGGATGTCCGGGTGGCGCGCCGAGGCTCAGCAGCGCCCGGTCGACACGGTTCAGTAGATCGCTGGCGGGCGGGTAGACACGGTCGAGCAGATCCATCACGCACCACCGCCCGCTGGTGACGGACCACCGCGGTCTGCGTCGACGTCGCGGTAGCCGGCCGCCGCGTGGCGCATGCCTGCGCCGAGGTGCGCGACCGCGGATCCCGCCGAGCCGGCTGCCCGGTCTCGAGCGTCGAGGGCGGCGGTGAATTGGGTCGACATGGCCCGGCCGAGCTCGCCGAGCCGACCGGGTCCGTCCGCGCCGAACGGCCGCGAGCCCGGATCGAGCCCCGGCAGTGCGCGTGCCGCGCGCGCCAGGCGATCGGCCGCCGCGTCGAGTCGTGTCTCCAGTTCGTCCAGCTCCATCAGACCCTCCCCACCGGCTGATAGTCGGCAAACGTCTCGGCGTGTAGCTTCTGGCGCGCCCATGCCGCGGCGTCGGCGGCGGCGGTCACCGCCAGACGCACCGATGTGGACACCGTGCGACCGGGTTCGCCGAGCAGCCGATCGTCGATGACCACGTCGCGGATGGTGCCGGCGAGCGTCACGACGACCTCGACGAGTCCGTCGGGCGAACGGACCGTCACCTCCATCGCGGCGCATGCCTGATTGAACTCGGCGAGCTGGGTTTCGACGTGCTGATAGCGCTCGATCGCCTCGTCAATGAACGCCTCGTCGATCTCGCGCGCCACCGGCGTCCGCCCTCTCGCCGTCGAGCCGGACCACCAGCGGCCGCAAGTGATCCGAATCGAAACTACGGCACGCCATGATGATCGGGGAAGGCCAGCATCGTCGTCTGTGGATAACCACGGCACCGTCCGCGCCGGCGGGGTCCGGCGCTGCGTGACCTCAGCGGATCACACCGTGCTCGTTGAGCCTTGCCAGAGCGCAAGCATCATGGCCTCGACGGCGATCCGCGGCTTCACGTTCTCCTCGATGGCCTGACGGCACTCCAGGATCGCCTCGAGTCGTCGCAGCGTCCCCTCGGCCGTCCACCGCGCCGCCGCCTGCGCGGCGGTGCTCGAGACATCCACGTGTACGGGTGCCACCGGCGCACCGAGTACGAGCGCCAACACGTCGCGGTAAAACCCGGCGAGGTCGACGAGTGCACGGTCCACAGCATCCCGTTGTGTCCGAGTGGCGCGCGATCGCTGCCGGCGTTCGAGATCCTTCAACACACCGGCCGCACCGCGGATGGCACTCGAGGCGCCGCGCCCCGTCCCGCCGGCACCGAGCGCCGTCTCCAACTCGGCGCGCTCTTTCGAGTCGAGCTCGGCGGTGGTCGCCGTGGCTTCCGCCTCGGCCGCCGAGATGAGCGCACTCGCGGCGTCGAAACACGCGCCGATGCCCGTCAGGCGACCCGGGATCGCCAGCACGGCCGCGCGGCGCGCCTGGGCATCCGGATCGCGGGCGAGGCGGCGCGCCCGGCCGACGTGGCCCATCGCCGCCGCGGCGGCCCACGCGGCGACCGTCTCGCCCACGCCATCGCGATCGATGAGTACGGACGCGACCGCGGCCGCGGACGGTTGCCGGAGCGCGACCACCCGGCACCGCGAACGTACCGTCACGGATACGTCGTCCGGGTGCGTCGACGGCGTACACAACAGAAACACCGTGCGCGGTGGCGGTTCTTCGATCGCCTTCAGAAGCGCATTGCCGGCCTGTTCGGTCAGCCGATCGGCGTCCTCGACGAGCAACACCTGCCATCGTCCGAGTGTCGGTGCGGTCTGTGCGCGCAGCACCAGCGAGCGCATCTCGCTCACCCCGATGCTGAGCCCCTCGGGCACCACAAACCGTACGTCGGCGTGTGTGCCTGCGAGCGCCGTATGGCAGGCCGTACAAGTCCCGCATCCACCGTCGGCGCACTGCAAAGCGGCGGCGAACGCGCGGGCGGCGACCGATCGACCCGATCCGGCCGGTCCGGTGAACAGCCACGCGTGCGTCATGGCACCGGGCGCAACCGGCTCGCGTCGCACCATCGCGCCGGCCGCGGCAGCGGCGGTCGAAAGCGTTGCGACGGCGTCCTCCTGCCCGACGAGCGCGGTCCACACGCCACCTGTCGCGACCGTCGTCACCGCCATCGGCTGTCCACCGTGGAGCGCCGTGACGTCTCGGCCTCGTCGACGGCCTTGTCGGCTTCGATGGGCTGATCGGAGTTCATCGCGTTGTCGACCGCGGCGGCGGTCGCTGCGTCGAGATCGGCGGGTGAGGTCTCGGCGGGTAGCGCGTCGGTGGGCGGCGCCGGCACCGGGTCGGTACGGAGGTCATGCGGCTCATGCCCGTACGCCTCCGAGACGCTCGGCGCGCCGTTGGTGCTTTGGGTCTCGTTCAACGCCGCCCACGAACCCGGCTCCGCCGCCGGCATAGCGGGCGTTGGCGCGCCGGCAGCCGCCTGTGGCACCGGCGCGGTCGGCGGCAGCATGCGGTGAATCCGTTCGCGCACCATGAACGCGATGACCTCGACGGGCAACGACGCGTCGACCACGAGATACCGATCGGGATCCGTGGCGGCGAGCGCGAGGAATGCTTCGCGGACGCGCACATGGAACTCGAGGGACTCGGATTCGAGGCGGTCCGCGTGGCTGCGTCTGGCCGCCCGGCGCAGCCCCTCGACAGGATCGATGTCCAGCAGTACGACCAGATCCGGCCGCAGACCGCCAGTGGCCCAGCGGGACAGCCATGCCACCTCGTCAGGCGGCAGCGTTCGCCCGGCGCCCTGATAAGCCAGCGACGAGTCGACGTACCGGTCGCTGATCACCACCGCGCCACGTTGCAGCGCCGGCGTGATCACGGTGGCCACATGGTGCGCGCGGTCGGCGGCGTAGAGCAGCGCCTCCGCGCGCGGCGAGACGGACCGCTCCTCGTCGCCAACATCCGCTTCGCCAGGCGGCTCGAGGACGATCGACCGGATGCGCGAACCGACCGCGGTCGCGCCCGGCTCGCGCGTGGTGACGACCACCCGGCCATAGCCGTGCAAGGTCTCGGCGAGTCGTTGCACCTGTGTCGACTTGCCGGCGCCCTCGCCACCCTCGAACACGATGAAGCGGCCCATGCCCGGCAGCGGCCGGCCGGCGCTCACGATCTCGGGCAGCTCGGCGTCGGATGCACCGAGCTGGCGGCCGCGGACCGCGGCGACCACATCGGCGAGCAGCGGCACACCGGGCTTGTCGTCCATCTGTTTGAGCGACGCGATGCCAGCGATGGTTCCGAACACACCGGCGGCGAGCAGCAGCGGGCGGGTCGTTGAAACGTTGAAGCCCAGGAGGTTTCGCGAGCCGCCGAGGCCGACCAGGAAGCTGGACAGCGAAATCGTCAGCAGCAGCGTGACTTGCGTGCCGGTCTGAATGAACGCGAACACCCGCCCCCGGATGTCGTCGGTGACCTCCTTGCCGAGCAGTGTCGTGCCGGACAGGAACGCCATCCCGGCGCCGATCCCGACGCACAGCGCGCCGAGCACGGCGATCAGGAGATGCCAGGCGAAGGCAAGCAGCGTGACCGAGATCGCCGCCCAGACGATGGACAGGCCGAACCAGCGGCGCCGAGACAGCCCGCCGACGATCCGCGGTCCGGCCACGATGCCGATCGCGAGACCGACGAAGATGCTGCCGAAGAGGATGTAGAACGCGAGGTCGCCACCGCCGAGGGACACCGCGTAGAACTTCGCCGTGCCGACCACCACGCCCGCGCCGGCGAACGCGCCGAAGATGCCGAACACGAGCCCTCGGACGAGTCGGGTTTTCGCCACGTAGGCCCAGCCGCCGATGAATTCGCGCAACACGCTGGGCCGCTTCGCCGGCCGCTCGACTGCGCGGCCACTGATCTCCGGGATGCCGATCGACACGGTCAGCGCGGTGGCGAGGAAGGTCAGCGCGTTGAAGTAGAGGGCGACATGCGTAGCTTGCACCGGACTGTGTGGTGACCCGGCATGGATGCCCTCCACGATCCAGGTGATCGCGGCGAGCACGATTACCGACACGATCGGCGCGATGCCGTACGTGGTGGCGAGCGTCAGTTGATTAGCGCTCTCCAACCGCTCGCGTGGCAGCAGATTCGGCACCGATGAATCCTTCGCCGGCGCCCACACCATTTGAGTGGTCTCGATGATGAACGTCGCGATCGCCGCCCACGCCACGGTGAGCCTCGGGTTGCTGGTCGCGAGCGCGACAGTCGGGATCGACGCGAACAGGAAGAACCGCGCCACGTCGCAGACCACCATGGTGTAACGGCGGTCCCAGCGATCGGCCACCACACCGGCGACCGGGCCGAGGATCAGCGCCGGCAGCATGCGAACCGCGATCACGCCACCGAATGCGGCGCCCTTCGCGGCCGAGCCACTGACCTGCTGCGCCGCGAAGATCGACGTCGCCAGCAGGCCGAGCCAGTCACCGAGGGACGAAAGGCCAAGCACCGCCCAGAGGCGACGAAACGCGCGGATCTGCATCAAGGCTTTCAGCGCCGCGGATCCCGACAAAGCCGCCGAGGCGTCCGGCGCCCCGACTGCTCGACCCGCATCCACCCCTGGCACCCCCATGCCGTGATCGATCTGACGCCGTGATCGATCTGCTACTGCATTCTCCGGCCTGAGACGTCCCCGGCGGGAGACCGATGTAGTCCGACAGACCGATGCAGTCCGACAGACCGATGCAGTCCGACAGACCGTGCAGTCCGACAGACCGTGCAGTCCGACAGACCGATGAAGTCCAACACGCCGGTGAAGCAACGAGACCGGTAGCAGTGTGGCAGATCCAGCCCTGACGTCTAACTGTAAACGTGCGGTACGACCACCTGCGCGTCCCCGCTCAGTGTTAGGTTCGGCGCCGCGCCGGGGTTACCGCAAGGGGATATGGTGACCGCCGTGCCCATCGCTTCCGCCGATGCCGCGGCGCTGCGCGGCCGGCTTGACGCCGCCACCAGCGCCCTCGACCCGCCGTTCGCGGTCGTCGACCTCGCAGCGTTCGACGCCAACGCGGCGGCGCTCGAGAAGGCGGCTTCGGGCGTGCCGATCCGGATCGCGAGCAAGTCGGTACGCTGCCGCGACCTGGTACGCAGAGTGCTCGAACGACCCGGCTGGCATGGGATCATGGCGTACACCGTGCCGGAGGCGGTCTGGCTGGTACGCAGTGGGATCGGCGACGACGTGCTGGTCGCGTACCCGTCGGCACACCGCGCCGGACTGCGTGAGCTGGCCACCGACCCGACCCTCGCAGCGGCCATCACGATCATGGTCGACTCGACCGAACAGCTCGACTTTCTGGACCGAGTGATCGCTCCGGAGCAACGCGAACCGGTACGGGTCTGCCTCGACCTGGACGCGTCATGGCGGCTCGCCGGTGGGCGGGTGCACGTCGGCGTACGCCGGTCGCCGGTCCACAGCCCGGACCAAGCGGGCGCGCTCGCCGCCTCGATCTCGTCCCGCCCGGGCGTGCGGCTAGTCGGCTTGATGTCGTACGAGGCGCAGATCGCCGGCCTCGGCGACGCACCGCCCGGGCAGCGGTTGCGCGGCACCGCGATCCGGACCATGCAGCGCCGTTCGATGGCCGAACTCGTCGCGCGTCGCGGCGCGGTCGTGGACGCCGTACGGGAGCACGCCGACCTCGAGTTCGTGAACGGCGGCGGCACCGGCAGCGTGCCGACCACCGCCGCCGATCCGGCGGTCACCGAAGTAACAGCGGGGTCCGGTCTGTACGGCCCGACGCTCTTCGACGCCTACCGCCGCTGGCAGCCGACACCATCTGCGTACTTCGCGCTGACGGTGGTCCGGCGCCCGACACCGAACATCGCCACGGTGCTCGGTGGCGGCTGGATCGCGTCCGGCCCCGCCGACCCCAGCCGGCTGCCGAGCGCGGCACTGCCGCCGGGCTTGCGCCTGATCGGCACCGAGGGCGCCGGCGAGGTGCAGACGCCGCTGGTCGGCGACGCGGCCGCGGATCTGCGGGTCGGCGATCGCGTCTGGTTCCGGCACGCGAAGGCGGGTGAGGTGTGTGAACACGTCGACGAGCTGCACCTGATCGACGGTTCCACGACCGACCGCGCGACCATCGTCGCGACCGTAGCGACCTATCGCGGCGAGCGGCAGACGTTCCTGTAACTCTCACGCGGCCTGACGCTGCAGGTACTCCCGGATCAGCGACTTGGCCTCGGCGAGCACGCGCGGGTCGCCATTCGGGTCACGCCGGAAGGCCAACTGAATTAACGCATCCGCCGCCTCGACGGCGATCATGACCGCGAATTCCACGTTCGGGCCGCCCTGCAGGTCCAGGTCGGCGACGAGCAAGCCAACCAGCGCGCTCGCGATCACCGCGTTGTTGTCGCGCTCCTCGTCGAGCAGGTGTACGTCGACCACGTTGCCGAAGTGCAGGGTACGGAAGCCGGGCACGGTACGGTGCAGGTCGATGTACTCGTCGATGCCCGCGTCCACACCGTCCCACCAGTGGATGAACGTCGACGCGGAGAGTCGGCCGGACAACCGGGCCAGGTACATCTCGAGGTTGCGCAGCGTCAACGCCTGCACAACAGCCCGCTTGTCCGGGAAGAACTGGTAGATCGAGCCGATCGCGACACCGGCGCGCTCGGCGAGCAGCGTCGTGGTCAGCTCCTCGTAGCCGATCTCGTCGACGAGTTCCGCGCACGCGTCGAGCATGCGGGCCACTCGTGCCACGCTTCGGCCTTGGACGGGCACGCGGCGCAGCGGTCCAATGTTCGTACCAACGTTTGTTCCGTAGGTGGCGACGGCGCTCTCGTTCCGCGGCGAACCGGGCCCGTCGGAGAATTCCGGAGCGCCCACCGTGAGGTCCGCGTCTGTGCCGTCCATGCGTGTGTTGTTCCCCCTGACCGAGTCGCTCTGCCTCCCCCGGCCGGCCTCGGATCGCGGGCCGACGTTGCCCTGCTTCGCGGGTGCCCCGACGCGCCCCGTCGTCGATTCGTTCGCGCCGAGCACGCTGGCGTCGGCGCGGGTACGGGTGCCGGTGGCACTCACGTTCGTACCCGTCACGGCACCGTGACCGCCGCCGTCAGGCTCGCGTGACTCGTCGATGCTTGGATCCTCGGTCGCGGCCTCGCTGCGCGGCGGCGCCACCCGGGAAGCTTGTGTTGTCACTGCTACTCCTGTGTACGCGCCCGGCGCGGTCTACCCGATCCAACGCGGCCGGGTTCTACCAGGCGTTACGGTTCGGTATTCGCGATTGCCGTTCGGTCTTCGCGGTTGCGGTTCGGTCTTCGCGATTGCAGTTCGGTCTCCGCGGCTGCCGTGGCGGGATCGAACGTGCCCGTGCAGCAGCCATCGGCATCGCAATACTCAACGAGCGCGGAGCCACAACGGTCCGCCAGATTCGACATCGGATTAGCCGAGGCGCATTCACGTTGCGTCGCACGCCTGGTCGGGAGGCCCGTCAACGATGCGTACCGCGACCGCGCCGACCCACTGGGACAACTGGGCCGGCAATCAGCGAGCCACCGCGACTCGGGTGGTACGAGCGGCGAACGCGGACGACGTCGCGGGCGCGATCGGTGCGTCCGCCGATGACGGGTTGACCGTCAAGGCGGTCGGCGCCGGCCACTCGTTCACCGGCGCCGCGGCGACCGACGGCGTACGCATCGACCTGTCCACGCTCACGTCGGTGGTCGCGGTCGACAAGGCCGAGCGGCTCGTCACGGTCGGCGCCGGCACCCGGCTGCGGGAACTGAACGACGTGCTCGCCGCGCTAGGCCTCGCGATGCCGAACCTCGGGGACATCGACGTGCAGACCATTTCCGGCGCGATCTCGACCGGCACGCACGGCACCGGCGCCCGACTCGGTTGCCTGTCCACGTTCGTGGCCGGACTCACGCTCGTGACCGGCGCCGGCGCGGTGCTTCGTTGCTCGCCGACCGAGAACGCGGACGTGTTCGACGCGGCCCGGGTGGGCATCGGGTCGCTCGGCGTCATCACGGATGTCACGCTGCGCTGCGTCGACGCGTTCACGTTGCGCGCCGAGGAGCGGCCGGCGCGGCTCGCGGATGTGCTCGGCGACCTGCCGTCGTTTGTCGACGGACACGACCACTTCGAGATGTACTGGTTCCCTTATACCGATCGCGTTCAGATCAAATGCAACGACCGCGTCTCGGTCTCGGACCGACCGCTGCCGCGGTGGCGTGGCTGGCTGGACGACGAGTTCCTGTCCAACACCGTGTTCGCCGGCGCCTGTCGGGTTGGCCGGGCGATGCCGGCCTTGGTGCCGTCGATCAGCCGGGTATCGGCACGTGCGCTGTCCGCGCGTGTCTACACCGCGCGGTCCGACCGGGTGTTCTGCACGCCACGACGGGTACGGTTCACGGAAATGGAGTACGGCTTGCCGCGCGATGCCTTGCCAACGGCGTTCGCCGAGTTGCGCCGCATAGTGGAACGGTTGCCGTTCAAGGTTTCCTTCCCCGTCGAAGTACGGTTCACCGCCGCCGACGACATCTGGCTCTCCCACGGGTACGGTCGCGACAGCGCGTACGTCGCGATCCACCAGTACGTCGGCATGCCGTACGAGCCATACATGCGAGCGTTCGAAGAGGTGGCTACCAGTCTCGGTGGGCGGCCACACTGGGGCAAGCTGCACTGGCGGGACGCGTCGTCGCTCCGTACCGTCTATCCGCGCTTCGATGACTTCCTCGCCGTACGGGAGCGCGTCGACCCACGGCGGCTGTTCGCCAACGCGTACACGCGCCAGATCTTCGGGATCTAGGAAGAGTTCCGGTGCAGTGGCCGGGTATCGCTTCCTAGATCCGTGTTGGAGCGAGCGCGGCCCAACCACCCGGCGGCAGACAGAGCCGCCCGAACCTGGGCGATTACCTCGTCCGGTCGTTCACGGATCGCCCACGCGGGGAAGCGCAGCACACGCTCTCCGGCGATCCAGAGATCGTTCTGCCGTCTCATGTCCGCCCACCACGCCGCCGGCTCGATGTGCTGGCCTCCGTCGATCTCCACGGCAACGCGCCACTCGTCGTACCGGACGTCGAGGTATCTCCGATGACCGCGGGAATCGACACGGATCACCTGGCGGCTCGGCTCGGGGAGTCCGGCGCGTCGACCGAGCCGCACGTATTCGAGTTCGGGCAGCGAGAACGCGCCGTCGGCCGCCTCGATGGCCACCTGCCGGATCCAGCGACGATGCTTGGCACGAGGCAGCTGATCGAGCACGCCGACGAGGTCGTCCAGGCCAACCAGGCGGCGGCGAAACGCGTCGGCCACCAGCGCTCGTGTCGCGTCGTGCGATGCGGACCACTGCGCGGCGTCGACGAGCGACCGCGCTACCCGAGTCCGCGGCGGCTGCGCCATGCGATGCAAGTGACCGCGCGGCAGCACGCTTGATCGGTGCAGCGCGACGCCACTCGGCGGCCGCGTCACGCGACGGGACAAGGGGATGAGGATGTCGATGACGAACGGAGGTCGCGCGAGTCCATCGGCGGCCGCCGCGGTAGCGCCGGCGAGATAGGCCTCTGGAGCGCACGCTAGGACGGCACACCATAGCCGGTGCGCATAACGCACTGGACCACTGTCGGTCGGAAACACGCCACGATGCAGACGCTGCCACCGGCCAGACTGAATCCGATGCTCGATTGCGGCTTCCGTTAAGAATGCCCTTGCTTGCACAGCGGAGATCACGTGGTCCTGACGGAAGAGCAGCAGGTCGAGATCGCTTGCCTCGTCGAACGCGAACCGCTGCACACGCACACTTTGACGGACGGCAGACGCCGCCCGTCAGCCTCAACTGTCCGCTGTGGACAGCGTCGGCGCTGACTGACGGATCTAGGAAGCCTTCCCGGGCTCTGGGCTGACAAATCTTCCTAGATCGCGACGGAACCAGGACAGCGAGCGCTAGCTCCGCTTGCGAGGGGCGGCCTGCTTCGCGGCCTTGCGTGGCGCAGCCTTTTTCGCCGCGGCCTTGCGTGGCGCGGCCTTCTTCGCGGTGGTCTTCTTCGCGGCTGTCTTGCGCGGCTTCGGACCGGCGGCCCGCTTCTCGGACAGCATCTCCGAGGCCTGCTCGATCGTCATCGACTCGGGTGTCTGGCCACGTCGCAGCGACGCGTTCGACTCGCCGTCGGTGACGTACGGACCGAAGCGCCCGTCCTTGATGGTGAGCGGCTTGTCGGTCAACGGATCGACGCCGAGCTCACGCAGTGGCGGCCGGGCGGCGGCGCGGCCGCGTTGCTTCGGCTCGGCGAGCAGCGCCATAGCCTCATCCAGGGTCAGCGTGAACAGCTGCTCCTCGGTCGCGAGCGAGCGGGTGTCGTTGCCGCGCTTGATGTACGGCCCATAGCGGCCGCCGGACGCGATGATCTCCTCGCCGTCCGGATCCCGTCCGACCACCCGTGGCAACGTCAGCAAGCGCAGCGCGTCGGCCAGGCTCAGCGTGTCCGGCGACATCGTCGACAGCAGTGACGCGTTGCGGTCGCCGCTGGAGATGTAGGGCCCGAACCGACCCGACTTGACGACGATCGGCTCACCGGTCTCCGGGTGCTCGCCGAGCTTGCGTTCGCCGCCGCCGCCGAGGAAGAGTTCCTCGACCTTGTCCGGCGTCAACTCGTCCGGCGCGATGCCTTCCGGGATCGAGACGCGGTTCGCGGCGCTGTCACCGCCGTTGCCGTTGCCGTTCCCGTTGCCGTTGTCGCTCGCGTCGAACTCCGCACCGGGCAGGGACCGTTGCAGGTACGGCCCGTAGCGGCCGACGCGTACCACGACGTTGCGACCCTCGCCGTCAACGAACAGCGGAATCGAGTTGACGCCACGGGCGTCGATCTCGCCGAGGTTCTCCGTGACCATCTTCTTCAGGCCACCGGATCGCGCGACGGAGCCGTGCTCGCCCAGGTTTCCACCGAAGTAGAACGCGGTCAGGAAGTCCACCGCAGCGGCCTGCCCGCCAGCGACGTCGTCGAGTTCGTCCTCCATCGCCGCGGTGAACCCGTAGTCCACCATCTGCGCGAAATGCCGCTCCAGCAGGTTGACGACCGCGAACGCAAGGAACGACGGCACTAACGCTTGGCCGCGCCGGAACACGTACCCACGGTCTTGAATGGTTGCCATGATCGTGGCGTATGTGGACGGACGGCCGATGCCAAGCTCTTCCATCGCCTTGACCAGCGACGCCTCCGTGTAGCGCGCCGGCGGCTGGGTGGTGTGGCCGATCGCCTCCAGCGCATCGGCGCGCAACGGCTGGTCCTTGACCAGACGCGGCAGCCGACGTTCGGCGTCCTCGGCCTCCTCGGTTTCGTCGTCCGACGACTCGACGTAGGCGCGCAGGAAGCCGGGATCGGTGATGGTCTTGCCGGTCGCCGCGAAGTCGCACTCCTCGTTCGTGGTGGACATCGCGCGAATCCGGACCGAGACCGAGGAGCCGACGGCGTCGGTCATCTGTGACGCCACGGTCCGGCGCCAGATCAGCTCGTACAGCTTGAATTCCTCGGTGGCCAGTTCGTTCGCGACCTCGCCCGGGGTGCGGAACGAGTCACCGGCCGGCCGGATCGCCTCGTGTGCCTCCTGCGCGTTCTTGACCTTGCTCGTATAGCGGCGCGGCTCCGGTGGCACGAACGAGTCGCCGTAAAGGTCGCGGATCTGCGCGCGTGCCGCGGCGATCGCGCTCTCCGCGAGGTTCACCGAGTCGGTGCGCATATATGTGATGTAGCCGTTCTCGTAGAGCCGCTGCGCGACGCGCATCGTCTGGGCGGACGAGAAACGCAGCTTGCGCGACGCCTCTTGCTGCAGCGTCGAGGTGATGAACGGGGCGTACGGGCGGCGGCGGTAAGGCTTCTCCTCCACGCGTACGACGCGGAACGGCCGGCCGTCGAGTCGTGCGGCGAGCCCACGCGCGCCGTCCTCGTCGAGGTGGACGACGTCGCCCCGTGCCCGGCCGGTGGTCGGCTCGAAGTCACGCCCGCTGGCGACCCGGTCGCCGTTCAGTGCGATCAGGTTCGCGGCGAACGTCCGTGGCTCGGTCGCCTCGGCGGCCGATGCCCCCGACTGCCCAGTCAGCGTGGCAAGCGTCGCCGTGATGTCCCAGTAGTTGGCGGCCCGGAACGCCATCCGCTGCTTCTCGCGGTCGACGACGATCCGCGTGGCGACGGACTGTACGCGGCCGGCCGAGGTACGCGGACCGACCTTCTTCCACAGCACCGGCGACACTTCATATCCGTAGAGCCGGTCGAGGATCCGCCGGGCCTCCTGCGCGTCGACTAGCGCGCGGTCGATCTCGCGCGGGTTGGCCACCGCGTCCTGGATCGCCGGCCGGGTGATCTCGTGGAACACCATGCGCTTGACCGGCACCTTCGGTTTGATCGTCTCGAGCAGGTGCCAGGCGATCGCTTCGCCCTCGCGGTCCTCGTCGGTGGCGAGGAGGACCTCGTCGACCTCCTTCGCGAGCTTCGCAAGCTTCGCGATTTGTTGCTTGCGGTCGGAAGTGACCACGTAGAGCGCGTTGAACCCGTTGTCGACATCCACGCCCAGCCGCGCCCACGACTCGCCCTTGTAGCGCGCTGGCACGTCCGCGGCGTTACGCGGCAAGTCGCGTACGTGACCAAAGCTGGCCTCGACGACGTACCCCGGCCCGAGATAGCCGGAGATCGTCTTCGCCTTCGCCGGAGACTCGACGATGACCAGCCGCTTCGTGGTGCTCGGCACGGATACTCCCTGGGTTGCAAACAACGACTGAGCCGCGGCCTCTCGCGGCAAGGTTGGCGCGCGCTCGCGGATCGGCCGCGATCCGGGCCTACCGTCGGATGGAACGGTTGCGCACGCCGGACGGCGCCACGCTACACCCATCGTCAACCGTGACACGCGTCACCGCGAAAAACGATGCCCGCGCGCCGCCGCGGTCGTCATAACCGCGATCGCACGTATTTACTTCCTGCCTTTTACTTCCTGCCTTCTTCACGGGTACGTGCGTCGGCACCTGCTGGTTCGCTACTTAGCGCGACCGATCATGGCCAGCTGCCCGACGGTGCCGATGATGGCGGGTCACCGACGATCTCCGCAAGCCGCGTGAGCCGCCGTCGACCGGACACGCGCAGTGCCGGGCCGGAGCGTGCGTTGCCGGTCAGGATCTCAGCAGGCAGCCCGATCGACCCGAGCGCGCGCTGCATGGTGACCTCGACGGTGTCCTCGCAGCGGCCGAGCCGCAGCACCACGTCCAGGTTGTCGCGCTGGCCGGCGGCCACCATCCACAGGCGCAGCCGACGGCCGTCGAGTGCATACCCGCCCGGTGGGAACTTGAGCGCGCCGCGCAGCCAGGCCAGCGCGAGCGGGGCGAGCGTGGTGCTGTACGGCGTGCGTACGCTCAGCCGTTCGTCCACTGTCGCCACACACGTGGCGGCGAATCCTCGTACCCGCATCTCCACGGTGAGCGCGGCGGCGCGCCACGTGTCGTCGACCACAACGCTCACCCGGGCCGTGCCGCCCATCCGCACGACCTGCCCGGGCCCGGCGAGCAGGCCGTCGAGATCCTCGGCGCCTGGCGCGGTCGCCTCGACCCCGAATAGCGAGAGTTGGCGAGTCAGCGGCATGCGGCGATCCGTGCGCGACGCATGCCGGTCACTGTACGGCGGCGGCCGTCGATGTCACGCCAAGCTGCGCCGGGGCGGCTGTGTCGGCGTACCACGCGTGTCCGACATGAGTCATTAGCCGTTTATCCCGGTGAAAGTCGGTTCACCCGCAGGTGCGTGGCACTTGGTGAGCTTGCCTCGCCCGTGCGCCCCGACGTAGCGTCGGTGCGACTTTGGTCGACGCTGGGTCACGACGCAATGCGCGCGGCGGACCACATGCCGGCGCGACGTACCGAGAGGAAACCACATGTCACGTCGAGCGATCGTTCGCACCGCGTGCGCGGTCGCGATAGGTCTGGGCGTCGTGATCCCGGCGGCCGCCGCGGCTGCCGCCCGAGCGCCTGTGACGAAGTCCGCTGTCGCACCGGCGGCGGCCGCTCCGCTGATGGCGCTCGCCGACTGCTGCCAGGCGTCTCTCCACAACCTGCCGAGCCGTTTCGTGATTGGCGGAAACCCGACACAGTTCAATCTGGTGTTCACCAACACCGGCCAGCAGTCGATCGCGTCGCTGACCGTGACGTTTGCGTTCACCGGCAGCAATCTCGACCCCGATCAGATCACCATGAAGCGCATGAGTTCCAACGGCCAGTTCCGCGGCATGAGCGTCGGACGCCGCAACGGCCAGATCACCGCGACCGATAGCCGCTTCCGCCTTGATCAGGACCTGCCGCCGAACGGATCCACCACGCTGCAATACCAGCTGTCCTTCGGCAACAAGGAGCAGCCCGCGCGCGTGCAGCTCGGCGCGACGGTCACCGGTCGCTTCAGCGGCGGCAGGTTCACCGACACGAACGAACTAGCGCACACCAGCGCCTCGTTCACGGTCGGCACCATCGTGCCGCCGAAGCCCAAGCCCACTCCCACGCCAACCCCAACCGTCGCGTCCGCGCCGCCGAGCGCACCGCAGAGCGCGGGGGCCATCGACACCGGTCCGGGCGGCCCGCCGGTGACCCCGCAGAACGCCGCTAGCAGCAGCGGCGGCTCGTCGCTGGTCTGGGTCGCGTACATCGTGGGTGGGCTGCTGCTGCTCGGTGGCATCGGTGCCATCGGCATGCTGTTGTGGCGCCGAGGTCCAGACACGAACGACGCGGACTGGCCGGACGACGGCACCACGTTGCAGCGCGGCGGCGGTGTGTACCCGGCGATCGCGGCGTACCCGACACAGCCGCTGCCGCCGGGACCGCCGCCGTACGGTGGACCGCCGGAGTCGTACGGGCCAGCTGATCCGTACGCGCCGCCGACCGAACCGTACAGCCCGGTTCCGGAACAGTACGGCCCGCCGAACGCGACTCCGCATGCGCGCTTCGGCCGGCACAGCGCCGACCGTACGCACTACCTCGACGGCTGACAGTACGGTCGGCGGTGTGGCCGTCCCAGCACGGCGCGGCGCGACCGTTCACCGGCATTCGTGGTCCCTGACGCCGCCGTGGCCGCTCGATCCTTCAGTCGAGCGCGCGGTATGCGACGAGATTGCGCCGGTCGTCGACGCGCTCGGCGGTCGCCCGCTGCTGATCGGCAAGTCATTCGGCACGAGCGCGGCTGCACTGGCCGCCGATCGGGCGCTGCCCGCCGTCTGGCTCACACCATTGCTCACCGAGCCCCGGGTGGCCACCGCGCTGGGTCGCGCGACTGCCCCGTTCCTCTTGGTCGGCGGCACGAGCGACCCGTGCTGGGACGGCATCGCGGCGCGACGAACGTCGCGGTACGTCCTCGAGGTTGACGCGGACCATGGACTGGTCGTACCCGGCCCGCTGGTCGACACGATCGTGGCGCTCGGTCGAGTGATCACAGCCATGGAAGCGTTCCTCGACGCGATCCGCTGGCCGCTCGATTAAGAGGAGCCATACACGCCGGGCCCGGCCACCGCGTCGTGGTGGCCGGGCCCCCGGTCGCTTGGCGCTGCGCTAGACGTGCGCCTTGCGGTCCGTCGTACCAGTGGAGTCGCCGGTGGACGTGCCACCGCTCTTGCCGTCGGTGATCTCCGCGTCCGGGCCAGCATCGCTGCCAGCGGCACTGTCGGCCATCGCCACCGGCTTGCGCTTTGCCACCGTGATCGCCGCCGCGATGATCGCCACCGCGACGAGCGCAATGATGATCCGCAGCGCGGTGTTCGGGTGGCTGCCGCGCGAGCTCCACATCACGACCGCCGGGGCGATCAGCAGCGAGACCAGGTTCATGACCTTGATCAGCGGGTTGATCGCCGGGCCGGCGGTGTCCTTGAACGGGTCACCGACCGTGTCGCCGATGACCGTCGCGGCGTGCGCTTCCGAACCCTTGCCGCCGTAGAGCCCGTCCTCGACCATCTTCTTCGCGTTGTCCCATGAACCGCCGGAGTTCGCGAGGAAGATCGCCATCAGCGTGCCGGTGCCGATCGCACCGGCCAGGTATGCCGCGAGCGGACCGACGCCGAGGCCGAAGCCGACCGCGATGGGCGCCAACACCGCGAGCAGACCCGGGGTGACCAGCTCACGCTGCGCGTCCCGCGTGCAGATGTCCACGACCTTGCCGTATTCGGGTCGCTGGGTGCCGTCCATGATGCCGGGGAACTCCCGGAACTGACGGCGCACCTCGAACACCACCGCACCGGCCGACCGGGACACCGCGTTGATCGCGAGGCCAGAGAACAAGAACACCACCGACGCGCCGACGAGCAGACCGACCAGGTTGTTCGGGTTCGACACGTTCAGGATGCCGTTCAGGACATCCTGAAGCGTTGCGGCGGCACCGCCGGATCCGTTGGCCAGCGCGGTCTTCACCGTGTCCGTGTACGACCCGAAGAGCGCGGTCGCGGCTAGCACCGCCGTCGCGATCGCGATGCCCTTGGTGATCGCCTTCGTGGTGTTGCCGACCGCGTCCAAGTCGGTCAGCACGCGCGCGCCGTTCTCGTCGATGTCGCCGGACATCTCGGCGATGCCCTGTGCGTTGTCGGAGATCGGACCGAACGTGTCCATCGCGACGATCACGCCGACCGTGGTCAACAGGCCCGTCCCGGCGAGCGCGACGGCGAAGAGCGACAGCAGAATCGAACCGCCGCCGAGCAGGTACGCCCCGAATACCCCGGCGCCGATGACGAGCGCCGAATAGACGGCCGACTCGTACCCGACCGAGACCCCGGCGAGGATCACCGTCGCCGGACCGGTCAGCGAGCTCTTGCCGATGTCGCGCACCGGACGGCGGCTCGTCTCGGTGAAGTATCCGGTCAGCGCCTGGATGATGCCGGCGAGCACGATGCCGATGATCACCGCAATGATCGCGAACGCGATCGGGTTCACCGGCGGCTGCTTGTCCAGCGCCATGCCAAGGCCGGCCTGGTAGTTCGGCCCGAGCAGGTCGGTCCAGCTCGACTTCAGGTAAAGCGACGCGGCGATGGCGACCAGCACCGCGGAGATCACCGCGGAGATGTAGAACGCGCGGTTGATCGCGGTGAGACCCGATCGGTCGGACTTGCGGAGCCGCGTGATGAAAACGCCGACGATCGCGGTGATGACACCGATGGCGGGCACGATCAGCGGGAAGACCAGTCCGTACGTGCTGCCGAACGCGGCCTTGCCGAGGATCAGCGCGGCGACCAGCGTGACGGCGTACGACTCGAACAGGTCGGCGGCCATGCCGGCGCAGTCGCCGACGTTGTCCCCGACGTTGTCGGCGATCGTTGCCGCGTTACGCGGGTCGTCTTCCGGGATGCCCTGTTCCACCTTGCCCACCAGGTCCGCACCGACGTCGGCGGCCTTGGTGAAGATGCCGCCGCCGACCCGCATGAACATGGCGAGCAGCGCGGCACCGAAGCCGAAGCCTTCCAGCACGGTCGGTGCGTTGGCGCGGTAGATCAGCACCACCAGTCCGGCCCCGAACAGGCCGAGACCGACGGTGAGGAAGCCGACGACGCCGCCGGTGCGGAAGGCGATCTGCATCGCTCGCTCGCGACCGCCCTCGCCGGTGTTCGCCGCTGCCGCGACGCGGAGGTTTGCCCGGGTGGCAAGCGACATGCCGGCGCCGCCGATGAACGAGCTGAACAGCGCGCCGACGATGAAGAACAGTGACCGGCCAATCTTCACGCTCACGCCGCCACCATCGGCGACCGGCAGCAGGAAGAGCAGCACGACGGCGACCACCACGAACACGCTGAGCGTCTTGAACTGGCGGAACAGGTAGGCGGACGCGCCCTCCTGCACCGCACCGGCAATCTCTTGCATTTTCTTGGTACCCGTACCGGTGCCCAGGACCGCCCGGACCAGGGCGGCCGCGAAGCCCAACGCGACCAAAGCGATCACCACGGCGATGATCACGTAGGTCAGATTGCTACCGGTAAGGGACTGCGCGCCAGCGGCGACGTACGTCCCGGACATCTGTGTCCTCCTGTAACCGAAATACGCGTCGCCGGCCGGGACCGTTCGGGCCGCCGGCGAAACAGTCTCCACGCATGGAGTCCCGCATCCAGTCGCTCGCCGATGACGTTGCGCCGTCGGGGACCGGACGTTGAAAGTTGACCCGCGTACTGTAGCCGCACCCGGTGGCAGTGGTCACACCAGGCCGGATGTGCCCAAGTGAGGCAGACCGCGTGACCGGTGTTCCGCCTATTGCGCCCGTCCGGCGGGCGAGTCTGCCCGCCGGTCTTCGGGCTAACGCGACCGTCCGGCGGGCCAGGACATGCACACCTGTGTTCCGACGCCGTCACGGCCCGGAATCACCGCAAGGTCGTCGACAAGTCCGGAGAGCAAGGTCAGCGAAACGCCGACAGCCACGTCCTCATCGCTGACGTTCGTCATGTCGGCGGCGCCACCGTTCGACCCGGACGTGTCCAGTAGCAGCCCAAATGGGTCGGTGTGCTCTGGGTCGCCCTCAGCACCGATGGTGGCGGTGTCCACTGGCGCGTGATCGGTGACCCGCACCGTGAACTGTGCCTCGGCCACCAGCTCGACCTCAACGAGATCGGAGAGAGAGTGCCGACGGTGCAACGCCACCGCGCGCGAACACGCCTCGCCGATCGCCAGCCGTACCTCGTCGATGATCGCGTCGGCAACACCGGCCCGTCGGGCCACCGCGACACCGACCAGGCGAGCGGTGCGTACGTGTGCCGGTGCCGGGGAAAACGCGAGGCGAACCGTCCCCATCAGCGCCGAGCCTCAGCCGGCCAGGCCGGCCGTCGCGGCTTCGACCGTGCTGTGCAGCGTGAACACCCGATCAAGTCCGGTGATCCGGAAGATCTTGAGGATCTTCTCTTGGTCGCAGACGAGCGCGAAGTCACCGCCCACCATCCGCAGCCGCTTCATGGCACCAACGAGCACGCCGAGGCCGGTCGAGTCGAGGAACTCCACGTGGGTGAGGTCGACAATGATCAACCTCGCGCCGCCATCGACCAGGGACACGATCTTTTCGCGGAGCGTCGGCGCGGTATACACGTCTACCTCGCCGCCGACCTCGAGCACCGTACGGTCGCCGATGCTGCGGGCGGACAACGACAGCTCCATGTGACCTCCTGCGACGGCGTGGCCCGGTGGAGTCTTACTCCGGAATCTAACCACTGGGCGCGCCGCCACGACATCTGGCTCCGTGCCGCCTGGCCCCGCTCGGACGCCGGTTGGACGGTGTCGGTGACCGGTGAGACAGTGCAAGACGTGGCCGGGCAGTCCGTGGTGCGCGCGTCGGTGCTCCGTCGGGGCCTCGGCGACGCCTCCGTTGCGGCACGCCGACCGGACGCCGGCGGTCCCGCGAGCGCTCCGGTCATGGCACCGCCGGTGGACCAACCCGCTCACCCGCCGTCGGACGATTTGGCGCCCCGTATGGACGATCCGCCGGATGGTCTGTGGGAGACCGGCGCGGAGATCGCGCAGTCGGTTGCCCTCAACGCCGGACTTCGCCGGCCGAAGCGACGGGCCAGGCGCGTCGGCGTGCTCCGCGGTGCGGCATTGTTGGCTGCGCAGATGCATCCGCTCTTCGATCTCGCCACTGGCTCGGCCTTCGATCCCGACGCCGCAGCCGTAGACGAGCCGGACGACGACACGGACGAGGTGGAGAGCGAGGCTCCGGAGGACGCCGGGGCCTGGCCCGATCCAGCCGAGCTGCTCCGTCGGCTGACTCGCGGTGTCGACTGCCTCACGCACGTCGAACGCGTCCAGGCACGGCGTGCGACGCCCGCCCAGTGGCCGGAGTGGGTTCCGACGCAACTGCGCGACGTGCTCCGAGCCAGAGGCGTCAAGCGGCCGTGGTCGCACCAGGCGGATGCGGCCTCGCGAGCACACGCCGGCCAACACGTGGTGGTGTCCACGGGTACGGCGTCGGGCAAGTCGCTCGCCTATCACCTGCCGGTAATGGCGGATCTGAGTGTCGATCCCCGGGCCACGGCGCTCTACATCGCACCGACCAAGGCGCTCGCAGCCGATCAACTGCGCTCCGTCGAGGCGATCGCACCGCCTGACGTACGGGCGGCAGTCTTCGACGGTGACACGCCATGGGACGAGCGAGAGTGGGTGCGAACGTTCTCGCGGTTCGTCCTCACCAATCCGGACATGGTGCATCGCGGCATCCTTCCTCGGCACGCGAACTGGTCGACCTTCCTGCGCAGGCTCCGCTACGTGGTGATCGACGAGTGCCACACCTACCGCGGCGTGTTCGGCTCGCACGTATCGCAGGTCGTCCGTCGGCTGCGCCGGGTGTGCGCGCGCTACGGCGCCTCTCCGGTGTTCGTGCTCGCGTCCGCCACGATCGGCGACCCGGCCGCGACCGCTTCTCGACTCACCGGCCTCGACGTCGTCGCGGTGACCGACGACGGCTCGCCGCGCGGCGGCGTCACGTTCGCCTTGTGGGATCCGCCGTTCCTGCAGGTCGGTCCGTTCGACGCGACGTTCGACGACACGAACGTCACTGACGTCACTGACGGCACGGACGACACTGACGGCACCGCGCGTCACGCGGACAGCGGGAGTGGCGACGCCAGTGTCGTAGGCCCGTCCCGCGTACGCGTGTCGACGCTGCGGCAGACCGCGGACCTCCTTGCCGATTCGATTGCGCACGGCGCCCGGACGCTGGCCTTCGTCCGATCGCGTCGGGGCGCCGAAGTCGTCGCGACCATGACCCGACGGGCACTCGACGAGTCGGTGCCGGCGTTGGCCACGCGCGTGGCCGCATATCGCGCCGGCTACTTGCGTGAGGACCGCCGCCGCTTGGAGCAGGCGCTGCTCGCTGGCGATCTGCTCGGGCTGGCCTCGACGAATGCGCTGGAACTCGGCGTCGACCTGGTCGGCGTCGACGCGGTGATGCTGGCCGGATATCCGGGCACGCTGGCGTCGCTTTGGCAGCAGGCCGGACGCGCGGGTCGTGGCGCCCGGGACGCGCTGTGCGTTCTGGTGGCACGCGACGACCCGCTCGACACCTACCTCGTGCACCACCCCGAGGCATTGTTCGGGCGGCCGGTCGAGGCCACTGTGCTCGATCCGTCCAACCCGTACGTGCTCGGACCCCACCTGTGCTGCGCGGCGGCCGAGCTGCCGCTGACCGACGAGGACATCGCGTTGTTTGGTGATGTCGCCTCGGTCAGCATCGAGCGTCTGGTCGCTGCCGGCCTGCTGCGACGGCGTCCGACCGGCGTCTATTGGGCCGGCGAGGGCCGGCCCGACGTCGACCTGCGCGGCAGCGGTGGGCCGCCGATCTCGATCGTGGAGGAGTCGACCGGCCGCCTCCTCGGCACCGTCGACGCGAGTGGCGCCCACGCACAGGTGCACACCGGCGCGGTCTACTTGCACCAGGGCGACTCGTACGT
>DASTMZ010000210.1:0-4918 GCA_035713725.1 Micromonosporaceae bacterium | reverse complement strand
CAGCTCGACCAGGCGGCCGCCGCGTTCCAGCTGGGCGCGGGACGCCCGGTCCAGGTCGGAGGCGAAGGCCGAGAACGCCTCCAGCTCGCGGAACTGGGCCAGGTCCAGACGCAGCCGGCCGGCCACCCGCTTCATCGGCTTGCCCTGCGCCGCGCCGCCGACCCGCGACACCGAGGTGCCGACGTTGATCGCCGGCCGTACGCCCTGGTTGAACAGGTCCGCCTCGAGGAAGATCTGGCCATCGGTGATCGAGATGACGTTGGTCGGGATGAACGCCGCGATGTCACCGGCCTTCGTCTCGATGATCGGCAGACCAGTCATCGAACCGCCGCCCAGGTCGTCGGAGAGCTTCGCGCAGCGTTCCAGCAAGCGGGAGTGCAAGTAGAAGACGTCGCCCGGGTACGCCTCGCGCCCGGGCGGCCGGCGCAGCAGCAGCGACACGGCACGGTACGCCTCGGCCTGCTTCGACAGGTCGTCGAACACGATCAGCACGTGCTTGCCCGCGTACATCCAGTGCTGGCCGATCGCCGAGCCCGCGTAGGGCGCCAGATACTTGAAGCCGGCCGGGTCTGAGGCGGGCGACGACACGATCGTCGTGTATTCCATCGCGCCGGCCTCGTCGAGCGTCCCGCGAATCGACGCGACCGTCGTCGCCTTCTGGCCGATCGCCACGTAGATGCAGCGCACCTGCTTCTTCGGGTCGCCGGAGCGCCAGTTGTCGCGCTGGTTGAGGATCGTGTCGATGGCGACGGTGGTCTTACCGGTCTTCCGGTCGCCGATGATCAGCTCACGCTGGCCGCGGCCGATCGGCGTCATCGAGTCGATCGCCTTGATGCCGGTCGCCATCGGCTCGTGCACGCTGCGGCGCACCATCACGTTCGGCGCCTGGATCTCCAGCTCGCGGTATCCCTCGTTGTCGATCGGGCCGCGGTCGTCGAGCGGGTTGCCCAGCGGGTCGACGACCCGGCCGAGGAACGCGTCGCCGATCGGCACCGAGAGCACGCGGCCGGTCCGCTTGACCTGCTGGCCCTCCTCGATGCCCTCGAACGTGCCGAGGACGACCACGCCGATCTCGCGTACGTCGAGGTTCAGCGCCACGCCGAGCGTGCCGTCCTCGAACTCGAGCAGCTCGTTGGCCATCGTCGACGGCAGGCCTTCGACGTGCGCGATGCCGTCGCCGGCCTCGGTCACGACGCCGACCTCTTCACGGGTCGTCTGGGGGGTATATGACGACACATACTGTTCCAGCGCACCCCGGATGTCGTCCGAGGAGATGGTCAGCTCGGCCATCTTGTCCTTCCTTATGTGCTCGGGCTCCGGGTGGTCGACCCCTCGCCGGGTGTGCGTTTGCTATCGGATGCGGCGCCAAAGCCGGGCGCCGGCGCCGTTGCGCGGATTGATCATTTGCCGACCAATGTGTTGCGGGCGTCGGCGAGGCGTCGCGAGATCGTGCCGTCGTAGAGGTCGCTGCCGATGAGCACCCGGGCACCACCGAGCACGTCCGGATCCACGGTGACCTTGACGGACATCTCCCGACCGTACATCTGGGCCAGTCGCGTACCGAGCTGGCGTTCCTCGGCGTCGGACAGCGGTGTGGCCACGGTCACGTAGGCGACCTGCAGCTTCCTACGGTCGGCGGACAGTTCCACGAGACGGGTCAGCGCCCCGGTGAGGGTACGGCCACCGAACCCGGCGACCGCCAGATGCACCAGCCGTACGGTGACTGGTTTCGCCTTGCCCGTCAGCAGCCGGTCGACGAGCGTGTTGCGCTGAGCCGGATCGACGGTCAGCTCGCCCAGCACCGCGGCGAGTTCCGGAGACCCGTCGATGACCTGCCCGAAGCGGAACATCTCGTCTTCCACCTCGGCGAGGTCGCCGGCCAGGTCAGCACCGGCGAGCAACGCGTCAACGCCGAGCATTTCGATGCCGCCGAGCAGCTCGACCGCGCCGGACCAGCGGCCGGACACGGCCACCTCAAGCACCTCGCGGGTGTGCGCCGTCACCGACCTGCCGACCAGCGAGTCGAGCAATGCCGCACGGTCCGCGCCGCTGCGGGACGGATCGGCGAGCGCTCGCCGCAGCCGCGGTTCACGGTCGAGCAGGTTCGCGACCGCGAGCAGCTCGTCGCCGATCTTGGCCATCTCGGCTGCGTCGCCGTCGCGTCCGATGGCGTCCAGCCGGTCGGCCGCGACCCGGTACGCTTCCCGGCTTGCCGCTCGCATCAGCTGGACACCTTGTCGCCGGTCGAGTCGATGTCGGCGAGGAAGCGTTCCACGGTCGCCCGTTGGCGGGCCTCGTCGGCGAGCGAGTCACCGACGATCTTGCCAGCCAGGTCGACCGCCAGCTTCCCGACCTCGCCGCGAAGCTCGCGGACGATCGAGCGGCGCTGGTTGGCCAGCTGCTCCTCGCCGCGCGCGATGATCCGTTGGGACTCCTCAGCCGCCTGCGCCCGCAGCTCGTCGCTAATGCGCTGCGCTTCGGCACGCGCGTTGTCGCGGATCACCGACGCCTGGGTGCGGGCCTCGTTCAGCGCGCGCTGATATTCGGCCTGCGCCTCGGCCAGCTTCGCCTTCGCCTCGTCGGCGTCGTCGAGCTGCTTGCGGATGACATCCTGCCGTTCGCGCATCACCTTGGATACCGGAGGCACTACCCACTTCCACAGCACGAACAAGATGACCAGGAAGGCCAAGAGTTCGGCGAAGAACGTGGCGTTGGGCAGCAGGAAGTTGTTGGCCGCTTCGATGTGTTCGTTGGCAGCCGTCACGGCTCAGCTCCCTTAGTTCGAGGCGAGGACGAAGACGAACAGGGCCATGAACGCGAGGTTGATGAAGTACATCGCCTCGACCAGGCCCACCGTCAGGAAGAAGATGCTGAACAGCCGGCTCTGGGCCTCCGGCTGACGAGCAACGCCCGCGATCGTCGCGCTGCCGGCCAGACCGTCGCCGACCGCCGCACCGATGGCGCCGCCGCCGAGGGCAAGACCGCCACCGATGAACGCACCGGCGAGCTGCATGGCCTGCGTGGGTGTGTTAGCCATTTCTCCTCAATTCCTTCGATCTTTCATGGTCATTCGGTGTTGCTCGCCGATGGCACTGCTTGGTGACACGCTCAGTGCCCCCGGTCAGGGGCCACCGAGCCGAAGTAGAGCACGGTCAGCAGCGCGAAGATGAACGCCTGGATGGCGCCGATGAACAGGTCGAAGAGCTTCCAGACGGCGGTCGGGGCCCACAAGAGATAGGCCGGGAACAGTCCGATCAGAGCGACCAGGATCACGCCCGAGAAGATGTTGCCGAAGAGTCGCAGCGACAACGTGATCGGTCGAGCGATCTCCTCGATGAGGTTGATGGGGAACATCGTCCAGTGCGGCTGGAAGAGGTGCCGGTAGTAGCCGCGGAAGCCACGCCTGCGTACGCCGGTCACGTGCATCCAGACGATCACCAGCAGGGCCAGCGCGTAGGCGAGGTTGACGTCCGAGGCGGGCGGCGGCAGATATTCGGGGTCGTGCCAGGAGGGCAGCACGGCGAGCCAGTTTGCGAACAGCAGGAACAAGAAGATCGCGATCGCCAGCGGTACGACGAACGGCGCCGTACGGATGCCCATCGTGCTCTCGACCTGCCGCTCGACGGTGTCCGTGACACTCTCGAACACCAGTTGCGGCCCGGTCGGTACGCGTGCCGTCAACCGTCGGCGTACCCACAGACCGAGGCCGATCACGATCAGACCGGCCACGACCGTCGCGATGATCGTGTCGTAGTTGAACGTGAGACCGAAGATCTTCACCGTGTTGTGGACGCCGATGTCGATGCTGCCGACGGCGACCACATGGCCGTTCATTGCGTTAGCGACCGAGTGGCCGTTCATCGCTTCAACTGCCGGTAGGTGGTCACCGCGGATGCGCCGAGCATCAGCATCTGGAACACCGCGAGACCAGCGAACACGCCCAAGCCGTCCGGCCGAATGAGAAGCGCGCAGCCGAGCGCGACCAAGGTGATGATCGCGAGCCGGCCGAGCACGGAACGCGTGAAGCGGATCTTCTTGTTGACCGCCTCACTGTTTGCGTAGCTGACCACCGAGCGCTGGACGAGCCACGTGTTGCCGGCGCCAAGCGCGAGCCCGATGCAGACGAACACGCCCATCAGGACGTGTCCGAGGAGGCCCAGTACGACGATGCTCGCCACGCCGAGGAACGACCCCAGATAGATCGAGCGGCGAAGATTCGCCACCGCGATCCGCGGGGTAGTAGCGATCGGTACTGCTTGCACGGCTGAAGTCTCCGCTCAATCCGGTGTGTAGCTCAGTTGTTGTAGAACTTGTGGAACTCGACGTAGACGTATCGCCCGGCGCCGACGACGCCGATGACGAGACCGATCAGAGTGAATATCGGAAGTGTGTGGAGAAACCTGTCGGCTATCCACCCGGCCCCGAGGCCCAAGACGAGCAACAGCGCCGTTGCGGCGCCCATCCCGAAAAGGCTGAGCCAGCTCGGGGTTTCGCGAGTCACCGTCGACCGTCCGCGGCTAACTGAACCGTTGTGCTCGCACGCCGGTGTCGTACATAGCCGCTCCTACGATCTAGGCACCGTTGCCGTCAGTCCACGAAACCGCAGTGGGCGATATCGACGACGCACCCGCTACGGCTTCGGGGCGAAGGTATCACAGCGTCTAGACAGCGATTCTGGAGACCCCCTTCGATTGCGTTGCACCAGGGTGGCTGTCTCCATGGTCCGCTACATCGACGGCAGATAGCCCGGTTTTGCGCCAGATCATCCCTTTAGCACCGGCAGTAGGCGGTCGACGAACGGCCGCAGCGTCGCCTCGATCGTGTCCGCGGTGCGCGCGAACACGGCCTGCGGCTGTCCCCACGGATCCTGGAGGTCGTCGTACGGATCGGGCAACGTCTCGTTGCGCGCCTTGTTCAC
>DASTMZ010000209.1:0-108177 GCA_035713725.1 Micromonosporaceae bacterium | reverse complement strand
GCTCCGCGGTGACTGACTGCACCCAGGTCGGCGCGGGCGAGCGCTTCGAGCGCTCCAGGATGATCAGCGCGCCCGGGTTGAGCCAACCCCGGTCGACAAGTGCCGCCACCATCGCGGTGATCTCCACTTCGGAGACCCGGTCCGGCGGATCCGCAAACACAATGTCAAAACTATTACTAGTCGAAGCGCCTGGACCTTCGGTCGGCGCACCGTCCCTGGACGTGGCACGGAAGAGCGGCGCCGCGCTGTTACTAGTCGAAGCGCCTGGACCTTCGGTCGGCGCACCGTCCCTGGACGTGGCACCTAAGGGTCGCACCGCGCTGTTACTAGTCGAAGCGCTCTTCCTGGTCGAAGCGCCTGGACCGTTGGTCGGCGCACCGTCCCTGGACGTGATACCGAGGGGCAGCGCGATGTCGGCTGGGGGGCCGGCCGCCAGGACGCTGGCAACGCGATGCGTGGCGAGGGACACCACGTCACTCGCGCCGAGGGCGGCGATGTTCTGCCGGATTACCTGTATCGCTCGCGGGTCCGACTCGACGAGGAGCACATGGCCGGCGCCGCGGGAGGCGGCTTCGAGTCCGACCGCGCCGCTGCCTGCGTAAAGATCCAGGAACCGCCGGCCATACAGGATGTGGGCCGCGTCAAGGCCGCTGAACATCGCCTCGCGCACCCGGTCCGCGGTCGGCCGGGTCTCCTCGCCGATCGGTGTCGCGAGCCGCCGGCCGCCGTACGTGCCGGCGATGATCCTGGTCACCTCGTCACCGTAGTCCGGCCACTCAGCCTCCAGTCGTACCGATCTTCGTGTGCCATCTGAGCGGATTCCGCCCACAAGGCCGATCGTTCGCTGTTATACGGTTGTTATCCGTTTTTGGAGGTAATCACCGAATATGGCCGGCCACTTCATCTTCATCGGCACCGCCGTGCTCGCGGGGTCGATGCTGGCCGTTGCGTCGCCGCAGTCGGCCACGCACTACAAGAACTGCACCGCGATGCACGCCGCGTATCCGCACGGCGTCGGCAAGGCGTTCGCGGTCGACCACGTCGCGAGCAAGAAAATCAAGCGCGTCACGAACTTCCACATCGACTCGGCGCTCTACAAGGCGAACAAGGCTCTCGACACCGACCACGATGGGGTCGCCTGCGAGGCGCCGTAACGGTCCGACGGCGAGGTCAGCCCTTCTCGAGGAACTCCGCTCGCTCCTCGTCAACCAGGCCGGCCACCCAATCGCGCAGCAGGGGGTAGCCGTCCAGCGACGGGTCCGCGTCGAGCACTTCGATCGCGGCGGAGCGAGCCTCACCAATCGTGTCCTCGTCGCGCAGCAGCGACAGCAACCGCAGGTGTGACCGCCGGCCGGACTGGGTCGCGCCGAGTACGTCTCCCTCGCGACGTTGTTCCAGGTCGATCTCGGCGAGCCTGAACCCGTCGAGGGTGTCGGCGACCGCGTCCAACCGCTCACGGGACGGGCTGTTCTCCTCCGCGTCGGTGACCAGCAGGCACAGTCCGGGCGCGGTACCCCGACCGACCCGGCCGCGTAGCTGATGAAGCTGCGACACACCGAACCGCTCGGCGTCGAGCACGATCATCACGGTCGCGTTCGGTACGTCGACGCCGACCTCGATCACCGTCGTGGCGACCAGTACGTCGAGCTCACCGCGAGCGAATGCGCGCATGACCGCGTCCTTCTCGTCCGACGGCAAGCGGCCGTGCAACATCGCCATCCGCAGCCCGTGCAACGGACCGTCGCTCAGACCCGGGAACACCTCGGTGACCGCGATCGGCGGGCGGCGGGCACTGTCCGCATCCGAGTCGAGCGGTTCGGCATCGTCCTCGCCGCCCGAGTCGCCAATCCGCGGGCACACCACGTACGCCTGGTGGCCGGCCTCGACCTCCTCGCGCAACCGACGCCACGCCCGATCGAGGTACGCCGGCTTCTCGGCGGCCGGCACCACGTGCGTGGCGATCGTCGACCGACCCTTCGGCAGCTCGGCGAGCGTCGACGTGTCGAGGTCGCCGTACACGGTCATGGCGACCGTACGAGGGATGGGCGTCGCGGTCATCACGAGGACGTGCGGTGGGGCGGCCGCCTTCGCGCGCAGCGCGTCCCGCTGTTCGACACCGAACCGGTGCTGCTCGTCGACGACGACCAGACCGAGATCGGCGAAGTCGACGCCCTCGTAGAGCAGCGCGTGGGTACCCAGCACGATGCCGGCCTCGCCGGATCCGATAACGGCGAGAGCCGAGCGACGCGCGGCTGCGCCGAGCGCGCCGGTGACGAGCGCTACCTGCGTGCCGTCCGGATCGCCGTCCAGTTCGCCGGCCCGCCCGAGAGGCCCGAGCAGATCGGTGACGCTGCGCAGATGTTGCGACGCGAGAACCTCGGTCGGGGCTAGCAGTGCGGCCTGCCCACCGGCGTCGACGACCTGCAACATCGCACGCAATGCGCACAACGTCTTGCCGGAGCCGACCTCGCCCTGCAGCAGACGGTGCATCGGGTGGACCGAGGCAAGGTCGTCGGCGATCCGCTCACCGACGGTCCGTTGGCCGGAGGTCAACTCGTACGGCAAGGCCCCGTCGAAGCGCGCGAGCAGCCCGTCCGGCCGCCGCGGCCGCGGCGTGGCCGGCGACTCCGCCGCCCGCCGCTTGCGCTGTACGAGCGTGAGTTGCACCGCGAATGCTTCGTCCCACTTGAGCCGGGCTCGCGCCGCGTTCAGCGACTCGCGGCTCGACGGACGGTGGATCTCGCGGATCGCCGTACCCAGGTCAACCAAGCCGCGATCCGTGCGAATCGAAGCGGGCATCGGGTCCGGCGGCGGGGTGAACGTGTCGAGCACGACACGGACGCATCGCGCGATCACCCATGTCGGTACTGCGGCCGCGGCCGCGTACACCGGAATGAGCGCGCCGGCGAACTCTTCGATCTCGCCGGCCGCACCACCGTCCGGGTCGTCCACCTCGATGTCCTCGTCGAGCAGCATGTAGTCCGGCCCGTTGAGTTGCCGGCGGCCGCGGAACTCGGTGACCTTGCCGGCGAACAGTCCCCATCGGCCGGGTCGCAGATGGCGTTCCCGCCACGTCTGCCGCGGGCCGAAGAACGCGAGCCCCAGCGTGCCGCCCGAGTCGTCGGACACGATCACCTCGAGCAGCGAACTGTTGCGCTGCCGCAACGGCCGTAGGTTTGTCGTTCGTACCTGCGCCAACACCGTTACCTGGTCGCCGACCCGCAGCGATCGGATGTCGGTGTGCTGGCCGCGCTCGTCATAGCGGCGCGGGAAGTGGTAGAGCAGATCGGCGACGGTATCCAGGTCGAGGTGCGTGGCGAGCGCCTTCGCCGTCTTGTCGCCGACGACGCGGCCGAGCGGCGTGTCGACCGTCGCGCCGGTCGTGCGCCGTGCGGGGGTCACTCGATGCCCACCAGCAGCGGATGGTGCGGCTGGCCGCCCTGGTAGACGTGCGCCTCGACGAACGGCCAGTTGCGGGCGAGATGCGCCGTCAGCATGGTGGCAAGGTCTTCCGGTGCCTGCGCGCCGGTCATCAAGGTGACCAGTTCCCCACCGGCGGCCAACAGCCGGTCGAGCAGCTCCCGGCATGCCTGGCCGAGATCCTGCGCGATCAGGTTCACCTCGCCCTCCACGATCGCGAGTACGTCACCGGCCTGGCACCGGCCGGCGACCGTGATCGCCTCGCGGCTCGCGTACGTCACCTCGGCGTACCGGCAGGCGCCGGCCGCCTCCGCCATCGCGATCACGTCATCCTCGAACCGCCGGCCACGATCCCGGATCGCGAGCGCGGCGAGTGCCTGCACGGGTGACCGGGTCGGTACGACGGACACCTGGATGCCGTCGTTGCGCGCCTCCCGCGCGGCCGCGGACGCGGCACCCTGCGTCGCGGCGGCGTCCGGCAGCACCACCACGTGCTGTGCGTCGGTGCCGCGGATCGCCCGGAGAATCTCGGCCGTAGACGGGCTCGGGCCGCGGACGACCGCGGCGCCTTCCGCCTCGAACAGCGCGGCCAGCCCGCGACCCGTCGCGACTACCACGGTGGCGCGCAACGGCTCGTCCGACTCGACAACCTCGTCGGCGACGATTGCGGACGGCTCGAACGGGTTCATCGGCATGGGCGGGGCAACCGACCGCGCTGCGTCCGCGGCGATCTGGTCGGCGAACGCCGTTACGGATATCCGATGTGGTCGGCCGGCGGCCAGGCCCGCCTCCAGCGCCGCGCCGATGTCATTGACGTGTACGTGGATGTTCCACGTCGGTGGCGTGACGTCGGCGCTGTCGTCGCGATGTGGTCCAGTGCCAACGATGACCAGCGAGTCACCAAGCTCGCTGAGATCGACCTTCAACGTCTCGACCGCGTCGGCGTGCGCATCGAGGAGGTACTGCACCTCGTAGGCGTAGTCCAGTGAACCGGTCTCGCGAGCCACCGGGCGTACCCCGACGCGGGTGTTGGGGCCGACCGCGGCCGGGCGTACCACGACCCGCCCGGTCACGACCTCGACCAGCGCATCGAGGACGACCAGCAGACCGCGACCGCCCGCGTCGACGACTCCCGCCCGTGCTAGTTCGGCCAGCTGATCGGGCGTCTTGGCGAGTGCCTCTGCCGCGCCACCGGCGGCGGCCACTACCACCGCTGCCAAGTC
This sequence comes from Micromonosporaceae bacterium, assembly GCA_035713725.1. Classification (GTDB taxonomy): domain Bacteria; phylum Actinomycetota; class Actinomycetes; order Mycobacteriales; family Micromonosporaceae; genus DASQPR01. Next base: position 103,534 of record DASTMZ010000209.1, on the reverse strand, counting down.
GTCGGAGTCGGCGGCCGTCGCGGCCAGGGCGGCGGCACGAGCTACCGACAGGATGGTGCCTTCGACCGGCGTCGCCACCGCCTGGTAGGCGGCGTCGGCCCCGGCGCACAGCCCGTCCGCGAAGCCGCGGCCGGTCACCGCCGCAACGTCACACGCACCGGCGAAACCGGCCAGCAGCTGGGACATGATCACGCCGGAGTTGCCGCGCGCACCAAGCAGCGCGCCGCGCGCGAAGCCGGCCATCGTCGCTCCGATGTTGGTGGGCGGCTGGGACGTGAGATGATCATGCGCCGCGGCGAACGTCAGGACGAGATTCGTACCCGTGTCGCCATCCGGCACCGGGTAGACGTTGAGCTCGTCGATCTCGTACTGGTGCCGTCGCAGCCCGGCCAGCCCGACCGCGCACCACCGGCGTACGGCGTCTCCGTCGAGGCTTTCCAGCACGGATTGGAAGCGTAATCGTGCTCGGTGTGACGGCGCGAGCGGCCGGCCGTCGACCAGCGCCGCAACCGGCTCGGATCACCGCGATCTTGGCGTGCCGCGCGAGGTGATTCGGTGGTTCGGCACCGGATCGGGTACGCTTTTCCGGTTGCCCGCGGTGGTGGCGCGTTTCGTGTGCACCGGCGGGCCGAACCGTGAACACGACCAGTCGCACCGAACTTCCACCGGCGACTGACGATCACCCAGGAGATTCCCGTGGCTGCCGTGTGCGATATCTGCCAGAAGAAGCCGGGCTTCGGCCACAACGTGTCCCACTCGCACCGCCGGACCAACCGCCGCTGGAACCCGAACATCCAGGTGGTTCGTACCCCGGCCGGCGGCGGTACGACGCGGAAAATGCACGTGTGCACGTCGTGCATCAAGGCCGGCAAGGTGGTTCGGGGCTGACCGTCCCGGTCGCCGGAACATCCAGCAAGACACTAGCCGCGGCACCCGTTCCGGGTTGCCGCGGCTTCTTTCTGCCCAGGGGGTTCGTCCGTGGCGCCGCTAGGTGGTCGGATCCGGCACGAGATCCCGACCGAACGACCGCACACCTTCCCAACCCTGGTAGTAGCCGAAGTCCGGGATCCGTGCGTAGCCGAGCTTCTCGTAGAGCGCGATGGCCTCCGGCTGTCTCATCCCGCACTCCAGGATGAGACGGGTGCGGCCGCGGTCGACAACGGCCTGCTCGACCGCTGCGACCAGTGCGCTGGCGACGCCGGCGCCGCGCGCGTCCGGCGCAACGTACAACCGCTTCAGTTCCGCGACCGCGGCCTCGCCGGCCGCACTGCCGCCGTCCAGATGCTCGTGGCTGCGCCATCCCGCGCAGCCGACCGGATCGCCTTGCCGGTATGCGACGAAGAAGCCGCCCTCCGGCGGGTTGAACTCCATCGGGTCGATCGGCGTGTCGTCGCCGACGCCGCCGTATCGCGCGCTGAGATCGCCGAGCGCCGCGGCGACCATGCGCTGCGCGGCGGGTGCAAGATATCGCGTCGATCGGATCTCGATGTCGGTCACGGGCGATCACGGTACCGGTCCCGCATGTGCGACCGAGACGGCGGCTACCGGAAGTGGTCCCAGCCACTGGGTGCGTCGACGTACTGCTGGCCGTCGACCGTCACGCCAGCGCCCGCCGCTACGCGGCCGACGACGCGCCACTCGACGGCGAGGGCAGTGTCGGGTGGGAACGTCGCGGCCAGCGCGTGGTCCTCACCGCCGGTCAGCACCCACTGGTACGGGTCGGCGTCGAGCGCACTGGCCGCGTCCGCTAGCAGTGCCGCCACCTCGAGAGCCTCGCGGCGCACGTCGATCGCGACCCCACTGGCATCAGCGATGTGACCGAGATCGGCCAGCAGCCCGTCGGACACGTCCAGCATGGCGGTCGCGCCGAGGCGTCCGGCCGCCGGACCGGCCGGGTACGGCACGACGGGCCGCCGGTACGCGTCGACCAGGGCGGCCGGATTCCGGTGGCCGCGATTCAATAGCGCGAGGCCGGCCGCCGCGTAACCGAGCCGACCGGCCACCGCGACCACGTCGCCGGGTCGCGCACCGGAACGCAAGATGGCCGCCGCACCGTCGAGGTCACCGAGCGCAGTGACCGCGATGGTCAGCACCGGGCTCGCCGAGATGTCACCGCCCACCACCGCGGCACCAGCCGCCGCGGCCTCGCTGGCGAGACCGTCGGCCAGCCCCTCGGCCCACGACACGTCGAGATCCGGTGGCGCGCAGAGCGCGACGAGCAACGCCGTTGGAGTGGCACCCATGGCGGCGATGTCCGCGAGGTTCGCGGCGGCGGCGCGGTGGCCGACATCCGTCGCACTGGTCCAGTCGGATCGGAAGTGGCGCCCGTCAACGAGCACGTCCGTCGTCGCGACCACGCGACCGTCCGGCGCGGCCACGACCGCGGCGTCGTCGCCGGGACCAAGAAGCACCCCGGGTCCGGCGGCTTGGATGCCGAGCCGCGCGGTGATCCGATCGATGAGCCCGAACTCGCCGATGTCCGCGACCGTCATGGCGCCTCCCTCACGCGACAGCTTGCCGCACCGCCTCCGGGCGCGTCGGGCGACTGGCGGGTATCGCGCCCCGACACCGTGCCGCAGCGTGCGGCGCAGTGCCAAGAACCACTCAGGGAAGATAGATCGACGTCTTGTACGGTAGTTTTCGCGTGCAACGCCCGATGCGACCGATGGGAGGCGTGTTGTGGTCCAGGCGTACATCCTCATCCAGACCGAAGTCGGCAAGGCACGCGATGTCGCCGGCGCGATAGCCGGCGTGCCGGGCGTGGCACGGGTCGACGCCGTGACCGGACCGTATGACGTGATCGTGCTCGCCGAGTCCCCGACCGTGGACGAGCTGGGCAAGATGATCGTGAGCCGTGTCCAACTCGTGCCGGGCATCACTCGTACGCTCACGTGCTCCGTGGTGAATCTGTAGGACCATGCCAGACCGCGCCACCCGCCGCGCCGCGCTCATCGCCACCGCGGTTTCGCTTCCGGTTGCTCTGCTGATCGCGGGCATCGCCTTTGCGGTGTTCGCCACCCGTACGGCCAACCCGACCGCGGCGAGCGGCACGCCGACGGTCGGGCCGGGCGCGACCTCTACCGTCACGATGCCCGCGCCGAAGCTCTCCCCCGCGCACGCGCAGGCCTGCCTCGCGTTCATCGCGCAGCTGCCCAACAAGCTCCGAAACCTCGACCAGCGGCACGTCAGCGACGGCCCGGAACAGAACGCTGCGTTCGGCGATCCGCCGATCACCGTCGAGTGCGGTGCGACGCAGGTCCGTCCGGCGCCGACCGATCAGGTCTTGACGATCTCGGGCGTGTGTTGGTTTGCCCAGAGCGGCCAGGCGTCGACGGTCTGGACGACGGTTGACCGCGAGGTGCCGGTCGCGGTGACGATCCCGAACACGTACGCCCCCGGTGGCGCCGGCTCAGCACAGTGGGCCGCCGAATTCTCCGCGCCACTCGTCAGCGCAATGCCGTCGATCAAAACCCCATATAACTGCTAGCGCCACTTCTAGGCAAAGCGCCTGGACCGTTGGTCGGCGCACACTTTGTGAGCGTGTTGCCCTAGGGCCTGTCTCCTGGATCTTGCTTGCGGTGCCGGTGGATAGCCGCCTCGCCCCAGTTGAGATGGGCTTGGACGGCACGTTCGAAGGCGCCATCGGGTAATGACCACTCGGTGTCTTGCGGCGGGACGAGGCGCTGTAGTGCTGGTGGTATCACGTCGATCCAGCTGAACAGGCCGACACGCTCGACCCATCGTCGTCGCAGCGCCTGGCCTGCATCGGTGTGCCAGTAGCGGTCAGCCTCGACCGTCGCCTCCATCAGGCCAGCGGCCACCAAGCGGGGCACCGCGCCGACCGCAGGTCCAGGCGCTTCGACCAACTACCGAGATCACGCCCAGGGACGGTGCGCCGACCGCAGGCCCAGGCGCTTCGACCAACTATCGAGATCACGATCAGGGACGGTGCGCCGACCGCAGGTCCAGGCGCTTCGACCAGCTTTAGTGAAGGCCGGTGCCGCGGTACGCAGCGGTACGGATGAGCCTCGTGATCACCTTCGGATAGTCCCAGCCGGTGGCCGCCCACATCCGCGGAAACATTGACGTCGCGGTGAAGCCGGGCATCGTGTTGATCTCGTTGAGTACGACATCCAACTCCGGCGTGACGAAGAAGTCCACGCGGGCGAGGCCCGCGCAGTCCAACGCGCTGAACGTCCGGCACGCGTAGTCCTGCACCGTCGCGGTCACGCGCTCCGGCAGCCGCGCCGGCACGTCGAACTCGACGGATTCGTCGAGGTATTTCGCCTCGAAGTCGTAGAACTCGTGTCCCTCCAGGACCCGGATCTCGGCCAGCACGCTGGGTTCCGGCGCGCCGCCGGCCTCCCCCTCGAGCACGCCGCATTCCACTTCGCGGCCGATCATCTGCGCCTCGACGAGCACCTTCGGATCGACCAGTCGCGCCTCGGCGATCGCCTTCTCGACCTGCGACCAGTCGGTGACCTTGGTGACGCCGAACGACGAGCCGCCGCGCGCCGGCTTCACGAACGCCGGGACGCCGAGCCGTCGCATGTCCGCGTCGGTCAGCGACTGACCGGCGCGCAACACGACGTAGTCGACGACCGGGATGCCCGCCGCACTCGCCAACTTCTTGGTGAACTCCTTGTCCATCGCGGCGGCCGACGCGAACACGTTCGAGCCGACGTACGGGATGCCGGCCATTTCGAGCAGCCCTTGGATCGTGCCGTCCTCGCCGAACGCGCCGTGCAGCACGGGGAACACCACGTCCACGTCGCCGAGCGCGCGGGCGCCCTCGGCGGGATCGAGCATGACGAGTCCATGCGCGGTCGGGTCACCGGGCAACACCACGGCCGAGCCGGCGGCCGCAGTGATCTCCGGTAGAGCGCGGCGCGCGTCGATGGACAGCGTTCGTGGGTCACCGTCCGTGAGGATCCATCGCCCCTCGCGCGTGATGCCGACCGGTACGACGTCGAACTCGTCGGGATCCAGCGCCTCGAGAATGCCGCCCGCGGACAGGCACGAGATGGCGTGCTCGGTGCTGCGACCGCCGAACACCACGGCCACTCGCGTCTTCGGCGGTGTCGACATGGTGCTCCTTCCCCGATTCGCGGTGACTCGCAGTGCACGTACCGCGTGACGCTACCGCACCAATCGCACCGCCGCGGGCGGACGCATTTGTCTGCATAGTCCGCTTCGTCGTCAACCCTCGAGGACGCAGCCGGCGGCCAGCTACGCGGTTGCGCTTGAGCCAGGATGCCGCGTTCCCAACGGCACCACAGCTTTCGCCACCCAGCACCTGGCCGACTGCCCGTTCGGCTAGATAGTCTCGCGCCGTGGGCAACTCCCCCCTCATCGCATCGCTAATGGCTGCCGTCGAGGCCGCGCCCGACGACCTCCCGCTGCGGGTGCATCTGGCCGAGTTGCTGTTGCGCGACGACCGGCGTGCGGAGGCGATCGGTCACCTCGCCCAGGCGCTCGCCCGCGATCCCGGCCATGCCGAGGCGCAGGCGTTGATGGCACAAGCGATCGCGCGCCGCGACGCGACTCCGCCGTCCGCGGTCGAGCCGCCCGACGCGACGGGACCGCAGACAGCCACGGATACGGACACCGAGGCCACGCAAGCTTCGCAGGCGTCGCAGGCGACCGAGCCGCCACCGGCCGCAAGCCCGCCGACGGCGGGCGACCAACCGCAGGCGCGGGAGTCCGGCGTACCCATGGCATCGGCGCCCGAGCCTCGACGGCCGCCAGATGACGTCGACTGGCGTGCGTTCGAGGACGAGTTCACCGGCATCGTGCCGCCCCGTTTTGCGCCGGCCGCGGACGAGCCGGAGCCGGTCAGCGGCGACGGCGACCGGATGTTCGATGTCGAGACGTCGTCCATCTTCCTCACTGACGTGCACGGCATGGACGACGTGAAGCGGCGACTCGAGGTCGCGTTCCTCGCTCCGTTGCGCAACCCGACGCTGCGGAGCCTCTATGCCAAGAGCCTGCGCGGTGGGCTGATGCTTTACGGCCCACCCGGCTGTGGCAAGACCTTCATCGCGCGCGCGGTGGCCGGCGAGATGGGCGCGAAGTTCATCTCGCTGTCGATTGTCGATGTGCTGAACATGTACGTCGGAAACTCCGAGCAGAACCTGCACCAGATCTTCGACAGCGCGCGCCGCAACGCTCCGTGTGTGCTGTTCCTGGACGAGATCGACGCGCTCGGACACAAGCGCAGCGCGGTGAACTCGTCAACCATGCGCACCCTCGGCAACCAGTTGCTCGCCGAGCTCGACGGCATGGACGGCGACAACGATGGCGTGTTTGTGCTCGCCGCGACGAACGCGCCGTGGGACGTCGACCCGGCGCTCCGACGCCCCGGCCGCTTCGATCGCGTGATCCTCGTGTTGCCACCGGATCGCGCCGCCCGCGGTCCGATCGTCGAATATCACCTTCGCGATCGGCCGGTCGCGAACATCGACGTGCGAAGGATCGTGGCGGCGACCGAGGACTTCTCCGGTGCGGACCTGGCTCATCTGTGCGACAGTGCCGCCGAACACGCGATGCACGACTCGATCGCGACCGGTGAGGTACGGATGATCGAGCAGCGGGACTTCGACCGCGCGCTCCGGGAGGTGCGGCCATCCACCGGACCGTGGCTCGCGTCGGCCCGCAACGTCGCGATGTTCGCCAACGAGTCCGGTGCCTACGACGATCTCGCCGCCTACCTGAAGAAGCGGAAGCTGGCCTGATGCCCGACGTCGACGTGGCCTCCGATCTCAAGCGCGCGGACGCATTGCGAGAGCTCGGACGGGCCGTCGACGCCATCGAGATCCTCGGCCGCGTGGTAGCCAGCGAGCCGGCCAATCATCAAGCGCTGTGCCAGCTTGCCCAGTGCCACAACGCGACGAAGGACTACCCGACGATGCTGCGCGCGGCGAACCGCGCGATCGCCGCGAACCCGCACTCCGAATGGGCACACCGACTGCGTTCGCTGGCACTGCACAACATGCGCCGCCATCCGGAGGCGATCGCAGCCGCGAAACGGTCGATCGAACTAGCGCCGAATGCCTGGCGCCCGCACATGATCCTCGCGGATGCCGCGCTCGTCGGCACGAAGCCGTCGGACAAGAAGACGGCGTACGAGGCGGCATTGCGCGCGTTGCAGATCGCGCCACACGCCGCCGACGCGCACGTCACGATGGGCCGGGTGCTGCTGAACATCGGCGAGCTTCGGCACGCGCGGAGATACTTCGCGCACGCACTTGCCCTCGATCCCTCGAATGCGGCCGCTCTCACCAACCTCGCCGTCACCGACCTCCGAGGCGGGAAGGTGGTGGCAGCCGGCCGGGGATTCGGCGCGGTGGCCGCCGCGAACCCGACCGAGGACATGTACGCGCGCAACGTCGGCGCGAGCGCGTTCGTGTGGATGCAAAGCGCTCTGGACGCTGGCGTCGTGATCGTGGTCACCTCGTTGGTCGTCGCGATGGTGGTGCCGCCGCTGACCGGCGCCTTAGTCACGCTCGCCTTGCTCGTCGCGTACGTGACCGTCGGCACAATCGCGTACCGCCGGCTGCCGACACCGATGCGACGGCTGGCGCTGCGAGGCAGGAGCCCGATGGTCACTCGAGTCAACGTCGGCGTCACGGCGGGCGTGCTCGCGTTCGGGCTGTGGATCGCGGCCACCGAGGCATTCGGTTCACCGCCGGCGACGTACATCGCGCCGCTGCTGTTGTGGTCGCTCGCGCTGCTGTGGCGGCTGCGCATCCGCCTCGAGCCGAGGTTGCACCAGACGCGCCAGCGGCGCCGCTACCGCGCCGAGGTGTTCGGCGTGGGCGGCCAGCCGAGCATCGTCACGCCGCGGCGCCCACTCGACTAGCCGCGGAGTCGTTGGCCGGCGCGGAGTCGTTGGCCGCCGCGGAGTCGTTGGCCGGCGGCGGGTCTAATCTCGCGAACCGCTGACGGTGCGCATCGCGTGGTCGAGCGCAGCCTCCAGGTCCGCGACGAGATCGGTGGCGTCCTCGATGCCGCACGACAGGCGCACCAGGCCCGGCGGCACCGGGTCGCCCCACTGCTCGCGCCGATCCGCGCTGGAGTGCACGCCACCGAACGACGTGGCCGCGGCCACCAATGTCGACGCGTCGAGCATCGCGGTGACATGCGCCGCGGAGGGCAGCGTGAACGTCACGATGCCCGGTACGCGCCGCATCTGAGCCATGGCGACGGCGTACGACGGATCGTCCGGGCGGCCGGGAAACCGTACCGACGCAGCCAGCGGATGCGACGCGAGCATCGTGGCGACCGCGGTGGCGTTCGCGGTCTGTCGCGCGAGGCGAATGTCGAGCGTGGCGAGCGATCGGTGTGCGAGCCACGCCTCGAAGCCGCCCGGGATGCCGCCGGTCTGCCCACGCCAGTCGCGCACCGACGCCGCGAGCGCCGGATCCGATGCGCACACGTACCCGAGCAGCAGATCGGAATGTCCGGTCAGCGCCTTCGTACCGGACGCGACACTGAAGTCGGCGCCGAGTGCGAGTGGCCGTTGGCCGAGCGGAGTAGCGGCTGTGTTGTCCACCGCGACGAGCGCGCCAGCCGCATGCGCCGCCGCCGCCAATGCGGGAATGTCGCACACATCGAGTCCGGGATTCGCGGGCGACTCGAGCAACACGAGTCGTACGCCGGCAAACAACGGGTACGGTCCGGCCGTCGGCGCCTCGACCACCGTGATGCCGAGCGGTGCGAGCCGGTCGGCGGCAAACGCACGCGTCTTGTAGTAGCCGTCGGCCGGCAGCACGATCGTGTCGCCGGGGCGGAGCACCGCGAACAACGTGGCCGAGATGGCCGCCATGCCGGACGCGAACGTTACGCACTCGGCGCCGCCGCCCGGTGTCTCCAGGCCGGCGATCGCCGCCTCCAGGGCACGCCACGACGCGTTGTCGGTGCGGCCGTACCCGTCGAGCCCGGCACGCGGCCCGGTCGCCGGATCGAGGTGGTAGGGCGCCGCCAGCACCGGCCCTGGTACGAACGGCCGCCCCGGTACGGCATCCGGCAGCCCGGCGTGCGCGGCGCGCGTACCGTCGCCGTAGTCAACGCCGGCCGGGTCAACGCCGTCACTCACGTCGTCTCGGGCTTCGTCTCGCGGCTCATCAGCTCGGCGACCGCCACGCGTGGGTCGACGCCCTCGTGGCACACGCGCTCGACCTGTTCCGTGATCGGTGTCTCGACACCCTGCGAGCGCGCGAGATCCCGGATCGCTAGGCAGCTCTTCACGCCCTCCGCGGTCTGCCGCGTGGCGGCCTGCGCCTGCTCCACCGTCTCGCCACGGCCGAGCCGCTCGCCGAACGTACGGTTACGCGACAGCGGCGACGAGCACGTCGCGACGAGGTCCCCGAGCCCGGCCAGACCGGCGAACGTGAGCGGGTCGGCGCCGAGGCGCATGCCCAGTCGCGCCGTCTCGGCAAGGCCGCGCGTGATCAGCGTCGCTTTCGTGTTGTCGCCGAAGCCCATCGCGCTCGCCATGCCGTAGGCCAACGCGATCGCGTTCTTCACCGCGCCGCCCAATTCGCAGCCGACCACATCGTCGTTCGTGTACGGCCGGAAATACCGCGTGGCGATGGCAGCCTGTACGGCCTGCGCACGTTCGTCGTCGGCGCATGCCACCACGGTCGCGGCGATCTGTGCGGCGGCGATCTCGGCGGCGAGATTCGGGCCGGTCACCGCGGCGACGCGCGATGGATCGATACGGGTCGCCTCGCTGATCACCTCCGTCATTCGCTTGCCGGTGCCGAGTTCGATGCCCTTGATGAGGCTCACCAATGTGGCGCGATCGCCGATCGCCGCAGACCATTCGGCGAGGTTGCCGCGCAGCGTCTGGGCCGGGATCGACAGGACAACCAGGTCGGCTTCGGCAATCGCGGCGGTCGCGTCGGCGGTGGCGCGCACCGCACTCGGCAGCACGAGGTTCGGGTGGTATTCGACGTTGCGCCGGGTCGCGTTGATCGCCTCGGCCACGTCGGGGCGCCGAGCCCACAACGTGACGTCGGTGCCGGCGTCGGCGAGTACCTTCGCAAACGCCGTACCCCACGAACCCGCGCCGAGCACCGCCGCGCGCCGGATCGTGATCATGGCGCGTCCGCACGCGGCGCAGCCGCGCCACCGTCGGAAACCACGTCACCGTCGGCCGGCTCGGCACTTGCGGAGCCGTCGGCCGGCTCGGCACGCGCGGAACCGTCGGGCGGCTCGGCACTCGCGGAACCGTCGACCGGCTCGGCACTCGCGGAGCCGTCGGCCGGCTCGGCACTCGCGGAACCGTCGGCTGACTCGGAATTTGCGGAACCGTCGACCGGCTCGGAACTAGCCGCCTGGCCTGGCACATCGCGTTCAACCGGCACCACGTCGGCGGTGCCGTTGGCCAGCCGCCGGCCAGCGGAGCTAGGCGCCAGCGGCGGCGTCTCGCCGCGAATCTCGCCCACCATCCGCCGGAGCACGAGCATGATCTCGTCGGTGATCGCATAAAGGTTGGCGGCGGTCGGCTCGACGCCTTTCCACTTCGACAGGTCGATCTCGTCGCCGGCGATCACCGTCACCGGTCGGCGCGGGCGTAGGTGCAGCTTGCGCTCTCGCGGATCGAACAGCTGCTGGGCACCCCAGGTCGCGATAGGGATGACCGGTGCGCCGGTGGCGAGGAACAGCCGCGCGATGCCGGTCTTGCCGCGCTGCGGCCACAGGTCGCCCTTCTTCGGGGTCGTACCCTCCGGATAGATGATCACGTCCTCGCCGCGCCGGATCGCCGCGATCGCGGCGTCGAGCGCCCGGCTGGCGTCGATCGTGCCGCGCTCCACCGGGATCTGGCGAACCGCCTTGATTATCGGACCGAGCACCGGCACCTTGAACAGGCTCGACTTTGCCAGGTATTGCGGCCACCGGCCGGCGTCGTAGACGAAGTGAGCGATGACCAGCGGATCGAATTCCGACATGTGGTTCGCCGCGATGATCACGCCGCCGGTCCGCGGAATGCGTTCCATGCCCTGCCAGTCGCGCTTCGTCACGACGAACAGGATCGGTTTGATGAGGGCGACCGCCGTTCTGGGCCAGAAGCCGATCCTTCGTACCACGCCGCCCTCCTCGACCAGCGCTCCCGGCGCGCACTGGCATCATGCGAAATCATGCCCGGCTCGCGGGCGGCAGGCTAGGACGGGGTGCAGCACACCTGGGTCTTCGGCCAGGATGACCGGTATGCAGATGGCCCGGTGGAACGTCGTGATCCCGGTCAAACGGCTCGAGATCGGCAAGTCACGCCTGCGTGGTGACCGAGACGACGATGCGCTGGTGCTCGCCATCGCGCTGGACACCGTCGCGGGCGCCGCCTCGGCGCACAACGTCGAGCGCGTGCTCGTTGTCACCGGCGATGCGATCGTTGGGAACGCGGTCGGTTCGCTCGGCGCGGACGTGGTCGCCGAGCCGCGTGGTGGCGGGCTCAATGCGGCGATCGACGCCGGTGCCGCCCACGCCGGGCTCGCCGTGCCCAGGGCCGCACTGCTCGCCGATCTGCCGGCACTGCGTGGCGCGGAACTCGCCGCTGCCCTCGACGCCATCGTGGGTACGCCGGGCCGAGCGTACGTTGCCGACCACACGGGTACGGGTACCACGCTGCTCGGCGCGCTACCCGGCGTGGCCCTGGATCCACGCTTCGGACCCGGATCCGCGGCCGCCCACGAGGCGACCGGCGCTACGCCGCTGCGCGGCGACTGGCCGGGGCTGCGACTCGACGTCGACACCGCGACCGACCTGGCTCTGGCGCGGCGGCTCAGGCTGGGCAGTCGGACCCGCGCCGCGCTCGCCGGCGACCCGGGCGGCGAGCGCGACCTCGGCAGCCAGCCAGCGCGATCTCGGCGGCAGCCAGCGTGATCTCGGCGAGTCAAGCGCGATCCGCGCGGTTTGTTAGCGTCGGCACCGTGCAGGCGACCGTCGAGACGTTCGATCCGGTGAGCCACGCGGCCACCGTGCTGCGCGACGACGGAACCCGCGTCGACGTGCCGCCCGCCGCGTTCGAGGCGTCCGGTCTGCGGTTGCTACGCCTCGGTCAACGCGTGCGGCTCGAGTGCGACCCGGACCGCCGGGTCGTCCGGATCGCCCTTGTGACGATGTAGCCGACGCATTTGCCGTCAGGGCCTTCCGTCGCCCGTCCGGGCTGTGATGATGGAGAGCGTGAACGCCGCCGATTCAGCCGCCCCCGACCCGACGCCCGACCGCTCGGCGCGCGCGGACAATCCGGCGAGCGACGGGCGTAGCGCGCCGCGGCCGCGCGGATCTTCGGCCGGCGGCAAGCGGCGCGGAACCGGCCAGCGGAGCAGCGGATCTCAGTCGGGCCGGTCACGCGGGACGACCGGCCCAGGTGCGTTCGAGGCCGCGAGTCCGGCCGAACGCGATCGCGAGGAAGGACGCGACGCGACCGTCGAGCGGCCGGCCGGGGATGCAACGACGGCGGCACGCCGTCCGATTAGCGACGGATCCAGAGGCCAACCGGTTCAGGTGCTGTCCGGCATGGCCGCCGATCATGCGTACGCCGCGAACGGGCACGCCCGCGACTCGGAGATCACGCTGAGCGCCAACCGACCCGAGAGGGACACCTCGGCACACGAGAGTCCGCCCGCCATGGTCTCGACGGATCGTGCCGGCGACCGCACCGCCGGGGGAGCGTCGGCTGGCCGTACCAGCGCATCGGCGGAATCCGCGACGCCGGCCCCACCGACCTCCTCGACCCCGGCGGTGTTCGGTTTCGATGCGGTCGCCGACGCCGACGCGCCGCCGGCGGACGAGGAGCCGCTGCCGGACGACAGGTTTATCAACCGCGAGTTGTCGTGGCTTGACTTCAACGCGCGCGTCTTGACGCTCGCCGAGGATCAGGCGCGGCCGCTACTCGAGCGGGCGAAGTTCCTGGCGATCTTCGCGAGCAACCTCGACGAGTTCTACATGGTGCGGGTCGCCGAGTTGAAGCGGCGGCTGCAGACCGGGCTGCCGCTGCGCACCGCGGACGGCATGTCGATCCGGGAGCAGCTCACGCTGATCACCGAGCGGACCGCCGAATTGGTCGCGCGGCACGCGCGCTGTTTCGAGGACTTCGTCGGGCCGAAGCTGTCCGAGGCCGGCGTGGAGATCGTGCACTGGGCGGATCTCGACGGCAACGAGCGCGACCGCATGCGTGACTACTTCCGTAGCCAGGTCTTTCCGGTGTTGACCCCGCTCGCGGTCGACCCGGCGCATCCGTTCCCGTACATCTCCGGTCTCGCCCTGAATCTCGCTGTCGTGGCGCGCGATCCGGACAGCGGCCCGGAGTTCTTCGCGCGCGTGAAGGTGCCTAACAACGTGCCGCGCCTGGTTCTGGTGGGCGGCGATCCGCGCGTACGCGTGCGGTACCTGCCACTCGAGGACCTGATTGCGGCGCACCTCGGCGCGCTGTTCTCCGGCATGCGGATCGTCGAGCACCACGTGTTCCGCGTCACGCGAAACGCGGAACTCGAGGTCGACGACGACCGCGACGAGGATCTGTTGCAGGCCCTCGAACGCGAACTCGCGCGGCGCCGCTTCGGCCCGCCGGTGCGTCTCGAGGTCGCGTCGACGATGTCGGATCACGTGCTCGAGCTGCTTGTCCGCGAACTCGACATGGATCCGGGCGACGTGCTGCGGGTGCCCGGTGTGCTCGACCTTTCCGCGTTGTGGAGCCTGCACGACGACGTCGATCGCCCGGATCTCAAGGACAAGCCGTTCGTGCCCGCCACGCATCCACGCTTCCTGGAAAGCGAGCCGACACACGTGCTCGGCGGCGGCGAGTCGACCGGTCGGCGCAGCGTATTCGCGATGCTGCGGGACGGCGACGTACTCGTGCATCACCCGTACCACTCGTTCTCGACGAGCGTGCAACGGTTCATCGAGCAGGCCGCCGGTGACCCGGACGTGTTGGCCATCAAGCAGACGCTCTACCGGACGTCGGGCGACTCGCCGGTCATCGACGCGCTCGTCGACGCGGCCGAGGCCGGCAAACAGGTCGTCGTCATCGTCGAAGTCAAGGCGCGCTTCGACGAACAGGCGAACATCGGATGGGCACGAACCCTGGAGAAGGCCGGCTGCCACGTGGTCTACGGTCTCGTCGGGCTCAAGACGCACTGCAAGGTCGCGCTAGTGGTGCGGCGCGAAGGCAGCCAGATCCGCCGGTACGCACACGTGGGCACGGGCAACTACCACCCGAAGACCGCGCGCGCGTACGAAGACCTCGGTCTACTCACCGCCGATCCGGAAATCGGTGCGGACCTCACCGACCTGTTCAACATGCTGACCGGCTACAGCCGGCAGACCGCATACCGTCGGTTGCTCGTCGCACCCTACGGCGTGCGGTCCGGCATCATCGAACGGATCGAGGGACAGAACGTGCTCGCCAAGAACGGCGAGCCGGCGCTCATTCAGATCAAGTGCAACGCGCTGGTGGACGAGGAAACCATCGACGCGCTCTACCGCGCGGCGCAGGCCGGCGTACGCGTCGAGTGCCTGGTGCGCAGCATGTGCGCGCTCCGGCCCGGGGTGCCCGGACTTTCGGAAAACATCCGCGTCCGCTCGATCCTCGGGCGCTTCCTCGAGCACTCGCGCATCTACCGCTTCGGCATCGATGCCGCGACCGAGATCTGGATCGGCTCCGCCGACCTCATGCACCGCAACCTCGACCGGCGCGTCGAGGCGTTGGTGCGCGTGACCGACGCGGACGCGCAAGCGAGCCTCGACCGGCTCCTCACGCGTGCGATGAGCGATCAGACCGTCGCGTTCGAGTTGCATCGCGACGGATCGTGGACGCAGACCGAGGCAGCCGGTGACGCCACCAACCTTCAGGAGGCGTTGCTCGGCGGCATCGTTGAGCGCCCGAGCTGACCGCGTCTAGGCTTTCACGATGGTCGAGGAGGAAGGCAAGTTCGAGGTTGACGCGCGGTTCAGCCTGCCCGACCTGACTTCGTGTGTGCCGGCCGGCGGTCGCATCGTCACGTACCCCCCGATCCGCTTGCGGGCCACGTATTACGACACCGAGGATCTCCGTCTCGCCCGCGCGGGCGTCTCGTTGCGCGTCCGTCGTGGCGACGAGAGCGAGCCGTGGACGGTCAAGCTGCCGACTGACGTACCAGGCACGCGGCACGAGATCGATCGGCCGGGCGACGCCTCGCATATGCCACCGGAGTTGGCCGCCCTGGTGACCATCTACGCGCGCGGTGCGGATCTGCGCCCGGCCGTGACGCTGCGCACCACGAGGGTCCGACACCATCTCCTCGACGACAGCGACCTGGTGCTCGCCGAGGTCGCCGACGATCGCGTCGCCGTCGTGGACGGAACACAGGTGCGCTCGGCGTTCCGCGAGATCGAAGTGGAACGCAAGAACGGCAAACGCAAGGTGCTGCGCAAGGTGGCAAGTGCATTGCTGGCGGCCGGCGCGAGCGAGGGCGAGTTCACCGCGAAGCACGTCCGCGCGCTGGGTGAGGCGGCGCAACGCGCACCGGACCTCGTCGCGCCGACCACGCCACCCGACCGGGACGCGAGCGCCGCCGACGTGGTGACTTACGCGCTGCGTACCGACATCGTCCGTACGTTGACGCACGATCCGCTGGTACGCCTTCGTGCGCCGTTGCCCGGCGGCGACACCGCCGTACACCAGATGCGAGTAGGCATCCGCCGGTTGCGCGCCGACCTCCGGACGTTCAAGCCACTCCTTGCCGACTGGGTGATGCCGCTGCGCCAGGAACTCGCGTGGATCGGCGAGATGCTCGGTGCGGCACGCGATGTGGAGGTGCTGCGGGCGAGACTGCGCCGCACGATGACCCGCGATCCGGTGAGCCCATTGAATGTCGCGGCGATCGCCCGGATCGACGCCGAGCTCGTGGCGCGCCATGAGGAGGCGCTGGACAAGCTCGCCGCCACCATGGATAGCGATCGCTATGGCCGGCTGGTGAATACGCTGGTCCTCACCGGCGCGGCGCCACCGGTGACCGACGCGGCGGTCGGACCGGCCGTGGTGTTGCTTCCCCGTCTGGTCGCACGACCATGGCGCAAGCTCGCCGACGGCGGCGGCGGAGTGAGCGGTGCCGGAGAACTCGACGCGGCCGCACCGGACGACGAATGGCACGAGGTGCGCAAGCGAGCCAAGCGAGCCCGCTACGCCGCGGACGCGGTGGCACCGGCGGTCGGCGCCGCGGCGGCCGACCTCGGTATGGCCCTCGCGGCGGTGACCGACGCGCTCGGTGCGCACCAGGACGCGGCGGTCGCCGCGGACACCTGGCTGGGCATTGCGCTGGCTGACCCGGACAACGTCGGCCTCGCGATCACGGCCGGCCGCCTCATCGAGCGCGAACGCGTGGCGGTGATTGCCAGCCGACGCGAGTTTCCGCGGTGCTGGGCCGAGGCCAGCCAGGAACGACTCACCGCGTGGCTGACATGAGCGTGATCCGCTCGGCCGGTGGGGTGATCTGGCGACGGGACGACCCGCCAGCGGATCCGCTCGGTCCCGCCCGGATCGCGATCGTGCACCGCGACCGTTATGACGATTGGTCGCTGCCGAAGGGCAAGCTCGCGTCGGACGAACACCCGCTCGCTGCCGCGGTTCGCGAGGTTCGGGAAGAGACCGGCGCGACCGGGCTCCCCGGGGTGCGTCTGCCGTCGACGAACTACCTGACCGGTGAGCCCGACATCGAGAAGGTCGTCGACTTCTGGTCGATGCAAGAGTCGTCGCCGTCGACGTTCGTCACCAACGATGAAGTAGACGAGCTTCGGTGGGTGGCACCGGACGAGGCCACCGGTCTCCTGACGTACGCACACGATCGCGGCGTCGTCGCAGCGTTCGCCGCAATGCCACCGGTCACCGGCGTCGCGGTGTTGGTGCGGCACGCCGAGGCGGGCAGCCGCGCGGAGTGGGCGGCACAACCCGGACCGCCGTCGGATGATGAGCGACCGCTAGACGACATCGGCATCGCGCAAGCGCACGCACTTGCCTCGTTGTTGTCGCTGTTCCAACCGGTCCGCGTCTACTCGGCGCCGCTCGTACGCTGTGTGGATTCGGTGTCCGAGATAGGTCTGCCGGTGCGCACGGACTGGGTGTTCGCCGAACAATCCGACGCGTCGCCGCATGTTGTCGCGGACCGATTGCGTGCGCTAGTCAGCGAATACGGCCGCATCATCGTGTCGAGCCAAGGCGGCGTGATTCCCGCAACGATTGCCGAATTCAAGCCACCGAACGGGCTCGCCACCGACACGTACCACACCGGCAAAGGTGCGAGCTGGGTGCTCAGCTTCAGTGGTAACGCGCTTGTCGCAGCTGATCGGCTGGACTTGTAGCGGTCGCGAGTGCCATTGGTTGATGCACGCACTTCCGTATCGCCTAAACACGTCGCGGGTGCCGATCCTGGTGGATCGACACCCGCGATCGAGCTTTCTGAAGGCGCTGGTCTGGCGCCGTGCGGCAACGCTCCGCGACGGTGTCACCGAGCCTTGCGGGCCGGTGCCTTCTTCGCGGCGGTCTTCGACGCCGGCGCCTTGCGTGCGACGGTCTTCGTCGCTGCGGTCTTGCGGGCCGCGGTCGCCGCGGTCGTCTTGCGCGCGACGGTCTTCTTGGCCGGCGTCGCCTTCGCCGTGGCGGCCTTGGCCGTGGTCTTGCGTGCCGTCGTCGCCTTGGCGGTGGTGGCCTTCGCGGTCGACCGCGTGGTGGCCTTTGCCGTGGTCTTGCGGACCGTCGGCGCCTTGCCACTTGCCACCATGTCCTTGAAGCCAGCACCCGCGCGGAACGCAGGGATGGCGGTCTTCTTCACCCGAACGGCTTCGCCGGTCCGCGGGTTGCGTGCCATGCGTGCGGCGCGCACTCGCTTCTCGAACACACCGAATCCGGTGATGGAAACCTTGTCGCCCTTGGTGACTACGGCCTGGATCTCGGCGAGCACCGCGTCGAGCGCAGCGGTAGCCGTCTTCTTTTCGCCCAGGCGAACCGAGAGCGCATCGATCAGCTCGGCCTTGTTCACGAGTTTCCTCCCGTACCAAATGATGGCCATCTTTGGCCATTCTGCGCGCACGCTATTCCTTTTGCGCCAAGGATTCAAATCCTCGGGCACATTTGGTCCCCTTGGAGGGCAACGGGAACAGCGTTTGGCGGGGTCGGCAGTCAGTGCACGGCAGGCAGGAAGGATGCGCGCTTCGCCTCGTATTCACCGATGGCACCCGCCGCACGCAGGGTCAATGCGATGTCGTCGAGTCCTTCCACGAGCCGCGAACGGGCGAAGTCGTCCAGCGCGAAGGGCCAGGAACGGCTGTGTGCCAAAACTTTCCGTGTCGTGACGTCGACAGTCACTTGCGTGGTCGGGTCGGACTCAACGACTGTCCACAGCTCCTCGACAGCGGCCAACGGCAGTTCGACAGGAACCAGTCCTTCCTTCAACGAGTTGCCGCGGAAGATGTCGCCGAAGCTCGGCGCGATGACCGCGCGGAACCCCCAGTCGCGCAGTGCCCAGACCGCGTGTTCGCGCGATGAACCGGTGCCAAACTCAGGCCCAGCAACGAGAATCGTCGCGCCGGCGAATGCCTGCTTCTCCAGCGGAAACTCAGGATCGCTGTCGCGCCATGCGCGGAAGAGGCCGTCGGCGAACCCGGTTTTCGTGATGCGCTTCAAGTAGACGGCCGGGATGATCTGATCAGTATCCACATCGGAGCGCCGCAGCGGCAGCACGGTGCCGGTGTGAACGGTGAACTTCTGCATGGTAGAGACTCCTCGTCTGCAACCGGTCGTCAGTTGAGATCGGCTGGCGCGGCGAAATGACCGGCGACCGCGGTTGCCGCGGCAACCGGCGGCGAGACCAGATGGGTGCGGCCACCCGGACCCTGCCGGCCTTCGAAGTTTCGGTTCGATGTGGACGCCGATCGCTGGCCTGGCCGCAACGTGTCAGGGTTCATGCCAAGACACATCGAGCAGCCGGCGAACCGCCACTCGGCGCCGGCCGCCTCGAATACCTTGTGCAGACCCTCGGATTCGGCTTGCGCACGAACCGCCGCCGAGCCCGGAACGACGAGCATCCGTACCGACTGAGCCACTCGCCTGCCACGCAACACATCTGCCGCGGCTCGCAGATCCTCGAGCCGGCCGTTCGTACACGAGCCGAGGAACACGACGTCGACCGGGATGTCGTGCATCCGGGTACCCGGTTCCAGCGCCATGTACGCGAGCGCTCGCTGCGCTGCTTGTCGGCTGCCCTCGTCCGCGAATGTCGCCGGATCTGGTACGACACCGTCCAAGCTCACACCTTGCCCGGGGTTCGTTCCCCACGTGACAAACGGCTGCAGTGCCGCCGCATCGAGACGAACTTCCGCGTCGTACGTCGCATCCGCGTCGGTGCGCAGTGTTCGCCAGTAGTCGAGTGCTGCTTCCCACTCCTTGCCGGACGGCGCGTACTTGCGTCCCTCGACGTACGAGAACGTGGTGTCGTCGGGCGCCATCATGCCCGCCTTCGCACCCCACTCGATCGACATGTTCGCGATCGTCATGCGCCCCTCCATGGAGAGCGCCTCGATCGCCTTACCGCGGTATTCGACGACGTGGCCGCGACCGCCACCGGTGCCGACCCGCGAAATCAATGCCAGCACAAGGTCCTTCGCGGTGACACCGTGCGAGAGGTCGCCGTCGACGGTCACGGCCATCGTCTTCGGTCGCGACTGCGGCAGCGTCTGTGTCGCAAGCACGTGCTCCACCTCGCTGGTGCCGATGCCGAACGCCAACGCACCGAACGCACCGTGCGTCGAGGTGTGTGAGTCGCCGCACACGATCGTCATGCCCGGCTGCGTCAGACCGATCTGCGGTCCGAGTACGTGCACGATGCCCTGCTCGGCATCGCCCAGCGGATGCGCGGTGATGTCGAACTCGGCGCAGTTGCGCCGCAACGCCTCGATCTGCGTCCGGGACACCGGTTCGGCGATCGTGGTGAGGCTGTCGGTGGGCGTGTTGTGGTCCTCGGTCGCGATCGTGAGATCCGGCCGTCGCACTCGCCGACCTTCGGCACGCAGCCCGTCGAACGCCTGCGGGCTGGTCACCTCGTGCAGCAGATGTAGATCAACGTAGAGAAGATCGGGTTCTCCCGGCTGCTCCCCGGGGCGCACCACGTGCGCATCCCAGACCTTCTCCGCGAGGGTACGTCCGGTCACGGCTCAACTCCCACCATCTGGACATCCTATAATTTGGGAGGTATGTTTCGCGCTATGGGACAGAGTATCAGCGGTGTCGGCGTGCTCGACAAGGCGGTGGTGATCCTCGCCGCGTGTGTTGACGGCGCGAGCCTCGCTGAGCTCGTGGAGCGCACGAAACTGCCGCGCGCCACCGCGCACCGGCTGGCGCAGGCCCTGGAGATCCACCGCATGCTGGTCCGCGACCCGCAAGGCCGCTGGCGCCCCGGCCCACGCCTCGGCGAGCTGGCGAACGCGGCGCCGGACGTGCTGCTGACCGCCGCCGAGCCGATGGTGGCGGCGCTCCGAGACGCCAGCGGCGAGAGCGCACAGCTCTATCTTCGTCGCGCCGACGAACGGATCTGCGTGGCGGCCGCCGAACGCGCCAGCGGGCTGCGCGACACCGTGCCGGTCGGCGCGGTTCTGCCCATGACAGCCGGCTCGGCCGCACAGGTGTTACTGGCGTGGGAGCCGCCCGAGGCCGTCATGCCGCTGCTGCCTCGGTCCAAATTCACCGGCCGTACGCTCGCCGAGGTGCGCCGCCGTGGCTGGGCGGCCAGCGTTGCCGAGCGCGAGCCGGGGGTCGCGAGTGTGTCGGCGCCGGTACGCGATCGGACCGGTCGGGTGATCGCCGCGATCAGCGTTTCGGGTCCGATCGAGCGGCTCGGCCGGCGCCCCGGTGACCGGCACGCAATGGCCGTCGTACGCGCTGGTCAGCGCTTGTCTGGTCTGTAACGCGCGCTGGCCTGACACGCGCACTGCGCGAACGTGCCGTCGCACGACGCAACGTCGCGTGCGTTGTGTTGGCTTGTGGGCCATCAGCGCATGGCGGATCGACGACATACCGTGGCCGCACGGGGGAACGGCGCGGCATAAACGTGCACGCCCGGTTTGTCGGTAACCGATAGCATCGAGTGGCGACGCATCCCACCCGGAACGCGCGATGCTTCCCCCGGAAGGACAGTCCACTCGTGACCGAATCCACGCCGTCGCCTGACGCACCCATACCCAACTCGCAATTAGCGCAGTCGAGCGGCGAGCCAACAGTCCCGCAGCAGCCCGCCGGCGACACCACAATTCCGCAGACGCCCGGTCCCGTCATCGACGCCGGCACCACATACCTGACTGGTGCGCCGGACTACGATCCAACCGCGCCGCAGCCGACGTTCGTGCAATTCGGCGACGCAGCGCCCAAGCGCGGCATCCGACGGCGGCGCGCGATCATCGCGTCGTCCGCTGTTGTCGTCACATTGCTTGCCGGAGTCGGTGCATACGCCGGCGTCCGAGCCTGGACCGGTTCCAACATCACCGAACCCGAGACCGCGATGCCGGCATCGGTCGGTGCGTTCGCACGCATCGACGTCAACCCCGGCGTCGCCAACAAACTGACCGTCAACAACCTCGTCAAGAAGTTCCCGAACACGAAGTCCGCGAGCGAACTCATCACGCGAGCCGAGACGGAGATCTCCAAGCAGGTCGGCCTCGACTTCAAGTCGGACGTGCAGCCGTGGTTCGGCGGCCAGGCGGGCGTCGGCGTGTGGACAGATCACGGCAAGCCGGTCGTGCTGATCGCGTTGGCCAGCACCAACGACACGAAGGCCGCGGCGACGCTTTCTGCCCTCCGGCAACGCAAGGGCGCCGACTCGTTCGGCTTCGCGATGGAAGGCGGGTACGCGCTAATCGCCGGCGGCGACGGCGACATGCAGGCGGAGGCGACCGCGGCGGTGAAGGCCGCACGCGACGGTTCACTCGCCGACGACATCACATTCCGTCGTACGGTTTCCCACGTCGGCGACGGGAACCTGCTGCTGGCCTACGCCGACCTCAGCAAGATGACGTCCTTGCTCTCGGGACAGCTCGGAGCGCCTCTCAGCCTGTTCGGTGGCCTCGACGGTGGGCTGCTGGGCGGCGCGAACAGCAAGACCGCGACCGCGCAGATCGCGATCGGCGGGAAGGTCACCGGCGACGGTCTCGAGCTACGGATACACGCCGAAGGCACCGCGGTAACGTCCGGGACGAAGGTCATGTCGACACTGCGGGCGATGCCGTCGGCGACGATCGCCGGCGCGTCGATCTCCGGTCTCGATCCGTCCAGCGAGACAGCGAAGTCGTTGGGCAGCCTCGTAGGCCTTCTCGCGCTCGGTTCGAGCACGCAGTCCTTGGCCGGACCGGATCCGCTCGCTGGCGGCGACCCGTTCGACGGTGACCCCCTCGGCAACGACCCATCAGGCGGCGGAGGTTTCGCGCCCGGTGGACCGCCGGATGCGGTCAGCCAATTCCTGCTCACCGGCGTCACGCAACTGCTGACGTCGAAGCAGTTGAGCGTCGCGTTCACCGGCGTCAGCAACGACATGCCGAACCTGCTCATCAACGTCGAGGCACGCAGCGAGTCCGACGCGACATCCCTGATGGACTCGTTCAACCAGTTGACGAAGGGTCAACTGCCGGATGGCATCAACGTCACGCAGAACGGGACGTCGATCACGGCAACCATCGGCAACCCCGCGACCGGTGGCTCGCTCGGCTCGTCAAGCCTGTTCCAGGAGACGATGTCTGGCATGTCCGACGCGACGAGTGCCGCGTACATCGACATACAGCGCGTGCTCGACCTCGCCGCCGGCGACATGAGTGCCGCGGATCGGGCCAACCTGGCACCGATCAAGGCGGTCGGCTTCAGCAGTACCGGTTCCGACGTACTGATGCGCGTGGTCATCAAGTAGACAGCGCGGCGGCGAGCCTTTCGGAAGGGCACGCTGCGGCATAGATACGGATCGGCCCCGCGCCTCGTGGCGCGGGGCCGATTCTCTGCAGCGGAACCGGTACGGGCAAGGTCGAAGCCTCGGCGTGCGCCGGGCCCTGCGCGCGGGTCAAGCGGTGCCCGTGCGGGTCGTCGTCGGCGTTGCCGATCCACTGCCCGGCCCGCTCGACGGGATCAGGCCGGACACGCCGCCCGTCGGCGACGGTCCGTTCGCGAGACCGCCAAGCGAGGTCGACGGCTTCGGCCCGCTTGCGCACGCGGTCAAAGCCACCGTCAGAATGGCGGCCACTGCGGCTACAACCCATCGGGACCGATCGGACCGGTCGGACACACGGCAGCAGCTGGCGGCATGTGCGGAACGGATCATCGGGGCTCCTCGGGTAAGGATCCGTCTACTGTGGCGCACACCATATGACGCGATGTCAACCCTTATCGATGCCCGAATGGTCTAGACATGGCCGGCCCGCAGTCCGCCGGGTCGCACCCTGGCTCGTTGCGCATACGTCGACGGGTGCGGGCCGTTATGCAGGATCGCGACTGTCCGAACGCCTCGCGTTCGCGAGAAGGTTGCCCTGAGCGCGGTCGTAGTCGACATTGCCGCTGGATACAAATAGCCACAAGCCCTCGCAGATGGAGGCTTGTGGCTTGGTAGCCCCGATGGGATTCGAACCCACGCTACCGCCTTGAGAGGGCGGCGTCCTAGGCCACTAGACGACGGGGCCGTACGATCTTGCCGAACCGGGGGTCACGCCCTGACGTGGACACGACGCAACGGTCGCTGGGGTACCAGGACTCGAACCTAGACTAACTGAACCAGAATCAGTTGGGCTGCCAATTACCCCATACCCCAATTGGCCCGTGGTGGCGCCGAAGGAGAACTGTACCCGACGGCCGCAGGCCGGCAAAGCGGGACCGACCGCGTTCAGTCCAGCGTCACGACCCGATTTGTGAGCGTACCCACACCCTCGATCGACACCGTGCAGGTGTCGCCGTCGACGATCGGGGACACGCCGGCCGGCGTACCGGTGAGGATCACATCGCCGGGCAGCAACGTCATGATGTGCGACACGTACGAGATCAGGGTGGGGACGTCGAACACCAGATCCTTGGTACGCCCCAATTGCCGGACCTCGTCGTTGACCTCGCAGCGGACCTCGAGATCGGCGGCGTCCAGGCCGGTCACGATCCACGGACCGATCGGGCAGAACGAGTCGAACCCCTTCGCGCGTGTCCATTGGCCGTCGCTGCGCTGCAGATCACGTGCCGTGACGTCGTTCGCGGCCGTGTAACCGAAGATTGCCGCGCTTGCGCCGGCACGGTCGACGCGGCGCGCGCCGGTGGCACCGATCACGACCGCTAGCTCGGCCTCGTGCTCGACCTGCTTCGACTGCGGCGGCAGCTTGATCGCGTCGTGGTTACCGATGATCGACGTCGATGGCTTGAGGAAGATCAACGGCTCCTTCGGCACGTCGTTGCCCAGCTCGGCGGCATGGTCAGCGTAGTTGCGCCCGACACAGACGACCTTGCTCGGCAGGATCGGCGACAGCATCCGTACGTCGTCGAGCGCCCACCGCCCGCCGGTGAACGTGAGATCGGCGAACGGGTGGCCGTCGATCGCCGCGACCGTCATCCCGGACGTACCGGTGCCCGGATCGCCCTCGACGACGCCGAACGACATGCCACCGTCATGCACAAACCGCGCAATACGCACGAGACTCTCCCTCTTTACCGGCCGACCGCGATGCCTGGCTGCTCAACCCGAATCTATCCCCCGGCGGGAGCCGTCCCGGAATGGGCGTCCGCCGCGATCGTCTGGTCCGCACGCTCACCACGAGTGCGGTCTCATTGTCGTGCGTGGCCCAAATTTCGGCGCGAGCAAGACAATGAGACCGCAGTCGCGTCGATCATCGCGCCAAGCCGGCGTCGGTAGGGTTAGCGTCATGCCGACGCCGTCCGTTCTCGCCGAGCCGCAGTGGCGCGCGCGGCGCACGGCACACGCCGCACGCGTCGATGCATGGGTTGGCGCGCATCGGGATCGACGCACGGTCGGCCGCAAGCATCCGGTCGAGGACTTCCTGTTCACGTACTACTCGTGGCGGCCGCGTCAACTTCGCCGGTGGCATCCCGGCGCGGACGTCACGCTGGTCGGTGCGGAAGCCGCCGAGTTCGGCGCCGACTACCTGTCACGGTCCGCCGGGCTCATCCTCGATGCGGCGCGGGTACGGCAACGGCGAGGCGACGCGATCGCGTGGATCGTGGACTTGCTCCGCAACACTGTATCGCGACCCGCACACCTGGGATGCTTCGGCATGCACGAATGGGCGATGGTCTACCGGCAGTCCGCCGACGAGATTCGGCACGCCGACTGGCCGCTTCGCCTGTCTGCCAACGACACCGCGGCCGTGGTCGAAGCGAATCGGGTGCGGTGCAGCCACTTCGACGCGTACCGCTTCTTCACCGAGCCGGCGCGTCCACTGAACGTCTTGCGGCCCACCCGCGAGAATCAGCCGGATCTCGACCAGCCCGGCTGTCTGCACGCGAACATGGACCTTTATAAGTGGGCGTACAAGCTGTCGCCGTTGATCCCGAGTGAACTTGTCGCCGACTGCTTCGGGCTGGCTCGCGAGATCCGTACGCTCGACATGCGCGCGAGCCCGTACGACCTCGGGGCGCTCGGCTATCCGCCGGTGCACGTGGAAACGGCCGAAGGTCGCGCCGAATACGCCACAGCACAGCGCACGTTTGCGGCGCGCGCCGCTGCGCTCCGCGCGCGCCTCATCGAGGCCGTTAGCTAACGAACCGACGCCACCGACCAGCGCCGGCCCGTCACGTCAACACGTTCACGGCGCGAGCCACCACCAGCGCGACCGTCGCGAGCGACACCGCGCTCTGGAACATCATCGTGAGCTTCGCCCAGCGCGACAGCGGCAAGGTATCCGTCGGGCTGAACGCCGTCGCGTTCGTGAACGACAGGTAGAGATAGTCGAGGAACGCCGGCTCCCAGTCCTTCGAGACGAACTCGGGCGCGGTCATCTGCGCGAAGAGGAAGTCGGTGTGGCTGTGCGTCCCGCACGCGCGCGCCACCGGACCGCCGCGGTCCATCTCCCAATACCACAGCGCGAACACGATCACGTTGGTGAGCCAGATCCCGCCACCCACGCGCAACAACGGGCCGGCGTGCGCCACCGAGCTGCTCGACGACGCGTTGTGTAGCAGTTCGTTAATGAGCCGGACCGCCGACCATGCGGTTGCGAGGCTCGCCGCGCCGACCAGCGACAGCCCGAGCGCGCGCAGGGTGGCGGCCTGCCGGTCAATCGACGTCTGACGGAACAGGATGATGACCACGAGCAGCAGCAGCTCGAGGGCGGGCAGCAGCCACCATGGGCTGAACGCGAGGTTGTGCGGCACGAAGCCCTGCAACGCCACGGCGACGAGCACTGCGATGATCACCGGGATCCGTGGCTCCTCGGTGGTTCGCCGCAGCCAGGCCGGTTGGTGGATGTCCCGGAGCCCGGCGAGGCGTTCGACGTGTGCGGCGATGTGTTCGAGGCGCTCGTGCAGCACCTGCGCGTCGATGGCGGTGCCGGCGGCAAGCCGAATCAGGTCGTCGCGATCAGCGGTCTCGGTCGCGGCGTCCGCGGCCTCCGCGTCGGTCGCGGTGTCGCGCGGGTCGCGCGGATGGGGGTGCGAGGTCACCGCCACATTGTCGACATCTTCGCTGTGAACGCCAGCCCCGGACAGGAATCGTTGGGACAGCTTGCCATCGCCGCCACCGCGCACAGGTCGACCGGATACCGTACGGCGATGGACCCCGACACGGCCACCACGGATCCGCAGCCTCCAGGTGATCCGTCGGCGGCCGATGCCTCGTCGTCCTCCGTCGGGGCGCACGACGCGCCGACATCGCACCAGACCGAAGCGCGCCGCAGTGGATGGCGGTTCATCACGCCGGCGTGCTGGACGGTGGCTAGCCTGCTCGCGGCGTTCGCGATCATGCGCGTGTTCGGGCTGGAGCGCACGTGGTATCTGAGCACTCCGCTGGTGTTTACGCCGTACGTCGCCGGGCTCGGGATCCTCTTCGTCGGGCTCGCGCTGGTGGCTCGCCGCTGGTGGGCCTCGGCGGTCGCTGCCGCGGCCGTGACGGCACTGGTGTGGGGACTCGTACCACTCGCGGTCGGCAGCCCCGACCCTGGTCCCGGCCCGACGCTGCACGTGCTGAGCTCCAACATGAAGGTCGGCGCGGCGGACCCCGCCACCATCCTCGGTCTTGCGCGGCAGCACCTCACTGACGTCCTCGCGCTCGATGAATACACGCCGCAGGCACAGGCCGCGCTCGCCGCCGAAGGCATCAACGCGATGTTCCCGTACAGCGCGCAGACACCGCTCTACGGCGCGGTCGGATCGGCGATCTTCTCCCGCTACCCGATCCGGGACACCGGATATCGCCATCTCGCCGGCGGGTACGGCCAGGAGTTCGCGATCGTGGTCGTGCCAGGTGCGTTGCCGGTCGTCATCGAAGCGGTGCACACCGCCGCGCCGGTCGGTCCGAGCGCGGAGTCGATCTGGAACCGCAGCATCGACGAGGAGCCGCCGGCCACTCCGCACGGCGCCGTCCGGCTGCTGATCGGCGACTTCAACTCGACGCTCGACCAGCACCGGCTACGGACGTTGCTCGCCACCGGGTACCGCGACGTGGCGGCCCAGGTCGGCCAGGGTCTGGACACCACATGGCCCTACGACGGGCGGCCCATTCCGCCGGTCACGCTCGACCACATGTTCGCCGACCCGCGGATCGGCGTGATCCGCTTCGGCTCGGGTCAGGTGCCGTGGACGGACCACAAGGCGATCTACGCGACGCTCACGCTTCCGGTCGGCTGACCGGACCGGACCAGACCGTAGGTCAGCGCGTCAACGAGCGCGTGCCAGCTTGCCTCGACGACGTTTTCGTGAACGCCGACCGTTGTCCAGTCGCGGCCGGCCGCCTGGTCACGGCCGGAGTCAACGGTGGCCACGTCGACAAGGGTGGCGTCGAGGCTCGCGGTGTCGACGAGCACGCGTGTGACCGCGCCTGTGCCGTGGGAGCCGGCCAGGATGCGCACCTTGTAGTCGGCGAGTTCGAACGTGTCGACCGCTGGGTAGGCCGACCGCAGACCCGACCGCAGCGCATTGTCGAGCGCGTTGACGGGACCGTTGCCTTCCGCGGTGGAGAGCACGCGCTCACCGCGTACCCGCAATTTGACCGTGGCCTCGCTGACCACATCGCCATCCGCGCGGTGTTCGACGATCACGCGGTAGGACTCGAGGTGGAACGGTGCGATCACGCCGCCCGGCAGCGACGCGCGCACGAGAAGCTCGAACGACGCATCGGCTGCCTCGAACGACCAGCCGGCCGCCTCCAACTCCTTGACCGAGTTCGTCACTCGGGTCAGGGTGTCCGGCTCGCCGGACAGGTCGAGGCCAAGCTCGCGGGACTTCAACTCGATGCTCGCGCGGCCGGCCATCTCGGTGACGAGGATCTTCATGTCGTTGCCGACGACGTCCGGATCGATGTGGTTGTAGAGCAACGGGTCCACCTTGATCGCGCTCGCGTGCAGGCCGGCCTTGTGTGCGAAGGCGGCGGCACCGACATAGGCCTGGTGGGTGTCCGGTGCGAGGTTCGCGATCTCGGCGATCGCGTGCGAGACGCGGACGGCTTGTTCCAGGCAGCCCTCCGGCAGCACGCGCAGACCGAGCTTGAGTTCCAGGTTCGCGACCACCGCGAAGAGGTCGGCGTTGCCGGGCCGCTCGCCGTATCCGTTCGCGGTGCACTGCACCTGTCCCACCCCGGCCTCGACCGCGGCGACCGTGTTGGCGACCGCGCACGAGGTGTCGTTCTGGCAGTGGATGCCGAGATCGACCATGCCCGCCACATCGGCGGGCATCCGCTCCCGCAGCGCGCCGATGGTGCCGCCGATCCACGACGGCAGCATGCCGCCGTTCGTGTCGCACAGCACGACGACCTCGGCGCCGGCGCGCGCGGCGGTCGCCACGACCGAGGCGCCGTAGTCGGGATCGAACCTGAACCCGTCGAAGAAGTGCTCGCAGTCGACCATCACGCGCCGGCCTTCGCGGCGCAGGTACGTCACGGTGTCGTGGACCATCGCGAGGTTTTCCTTGGCCGACGTACGAAGTGCCCGCTCGACGTGCCGGATGTCCGACTTCGCCACCAGGCAGACCACCGGCGTCTCGGCCTCGAGGAGTGCGCGCACCTGGGGGTCCTGCGCGACGTCGACGCCGACCTTGCGCGTCGCGCCGAACGCGACCAGTTCGGCATGCCGCAGGTCCAGTTCCTTTCGGGCGCGGGCGAAGAATTCGGTGTCCTTCGGCATCGCGCCCGGCCACCCACCCTCGATGAACGCGACGCCGAATTCGTCGAGCAGCCGTGCGACGGCAAGCTTGTCGGCGACCGAATACGTGATGCCCTCGCGCTGCGCGCCGTCGCGAAGCGTGGTGTCGAAGACCTTGACCGTCATGGTGCGTTCCTTTCGTTGGCCCGGACCGTCCCGGCCGTTCGTCGGCGGCGGAAGCCAAGAGCCGCAAACAAAAAGACCCCCCGCGGGATGCGGGAGGTCTGCGCGCGCAGGTGGTCGGCTGCGCGCGCTAGTCGATAATCGCGAGTACGGTCTGAACCGTTGTCACGCCCGGTAGTCTCGCACACACGCCCGTACCGTGGAAGGGCGCGCCCACATACTGGGCACCGGGTACGGGCGAGCCGCTGTCATCAAGCATCCGCCAGCCGTTCATGTCGCTCTTACCGACGGCGGATACAGTAGGCGCGTGACAGAGGCCGTGAACGCACCGATGTTCGCGTCCCTCGACAACTTCCGCGATGTCGGCGGCTGCCCGACCGTCGACGGCCGGCGGATCCGCACTGGACGGCTCTACCGCTCGGACACCCTCACCAAGCTCGACGCGACCGACGCCGAGGCCTTTGCGCTGCTGGGCATCCGTACCGTGATCGACCTGCGCCGGCCGGCCGAAGTGGCGGAACACGGCCGCATCGCCGACGCCGTCCACCGGCGCTACGTGAACATCTCGCCGCAGCACCGGCTCTGGGACGACTACGACTATGACGAGGCGGCCGGACCGGCGAGGTTCCTCGCCGACCGCTATCTCGATCTCGCTCGGGAAGGCGCCCGCGATCTCGGTGTCGTGATGACGACGCTTGCCGCGGCCATCACCGAGCCGACCGTTGTGCATTGCTTCGCCGGGAAGGACCGCACCGGTGTGGTGGTGGCGCTGACGCTCGCCGCCGTGGGCGTAGACGCCGAGGACATCGCCGACGACTACGCGGTGTCCAACGACTGGTCGGTGCGCTTCACGGCGGACAACATCCGGCCGCATTGGATACCCGCGCCCCGGGAGGCGATGACGATGTTCCTTGCCGACCTCGCGACCTCGTACGGCTCGGTGCCCGCTTATCTCGAGAGCATCGGCACGAAAGCGTCGGACATCGAGGCATTGCGCGACAACCTGGTCACCTGACGGCACACCGATTGACCGCACACCGATTGACCGCACAGCGGAATGGCAGCACGTGGGGGTCGGCGTACCCGTCAAATGACCTTCTGCATCCAACCGTGCCGATCCGGACGGCGGCCGTGCTGGATGTCGAGAAGCTCCTCGCGAAGGCCGGTCGCAAGGTCACCGATGCCGACCGCGAAGTCGCCGTCGTGGCCGCGCACCGTGCCGACGGGCGTGATCACGGCGGCGGTGCCACATGCGAACACCTCGGTGAGCCGACCGGTCGCGGCGTCGGCGCGCCATTCGTCAATCGAGTACGGACGCTCGACCGTCTTCACCCCACGATCGGCAGCGAGCGTGATGATCGAGTCGCGGGTGACGCCCGGCAGGATCGTGCCGCCCAACGGTGGCGTGATGATCGTGTCGTCGTCCATCACGAAGAACAGGTTCATACCGCCCAGCTCGTCGACGTAGCGCCGCTCCACCGCGTCCAGGTAGACCACCTGGTCGCAGCCGTTGCGGATCGCCTCCGCCTGAGCGGACAGACCCGCCGCGTAGTTGCCGCCACACTTCGCGGCACCGGTGCCGCCGGGCGCCGCGCGGGTGAACTCGTCAGAGATCCAGATCGTGATCGGCTTGATGCCGCTCTTGAAGTACGCACCGGCCGGCGATGCGATCACCAGATACATGTATTCCGATGACGGCTTCACGCCGAGGAACACTTCCGAGGCGAACATGAACGGCCGAAGGTAAAGACTCGTGTCGTCGCCGCTCGGGATCCAGTCCTGATCGATCGTGACAAGTTGGCACAGCGAGTCGATAAACAGCCCTTCCGGCATCTCCGCCATCGCCATCCGTTCGGCAGAGCGCTGGAACCGCCGCGCGTTGGCCTCCGGCCGGAACAGCGCCACGCCGCCGTCGACCGTGTGATATGCCTTCAGCCCCTCGAAGATCTCTTGCGCATAGTGCAAAACCGCGGTCGCCGGGTCGATCGTGATCGGCCCGCGCGCCTCGACCCGGGCGTCGTACCAGCCCTTCGATTCGGCGTAGCGGACGGTGATCATGTGATCCGTGAAGATCCGGCCGAAGCCGGGGTTGGCCAGCAGACCAGCGCGTTCGGTGGCCGATACCGGCGCCGGATTCGGACGAATCTCGAAGTCGAGGCTCTCACCACCACTCATCGCACTGACCTCCGTGTCACATCGTGGGAAAGGCTGGTGTTTGAAACTTACCCCGCGTAGCTCGGAAACGGGTGGGACGGAACCCGCGCACAGCGTGGCGAATACCGAACGTAACGGGCACACGAACACGAGGTTGCCTCGCGAGATTCGTGCGCGACATCCGGTCGCGGTCAGCCGGTCAGCTTGCGGCGGCGGCCAGGCGGTCGCCGACCGCCTCGGTCCGCAGCGCACCCGGTGTGCGCGTGGCCAGGTCCGCGGCGACCGCGTCGGTCACGCGTCCTGCCGCGTCGTCGCGCCCGAGGTGCTCCAGCAGCAGAGCGACCGAGAGTACGGCGGCGGTCGGGTCTGCGACGCCGCGGCCCGCGATGTCCGGCGCGGATCCGTGCACCGGCTCGAACATCGACGGGTATGCGCGATCGGGGTTGATGTTCCCGCTCGCGGCGAGTCCGATGCCGCCAGTGACGACAGCAGCGATGTCGGTAAGGATGTCCCCGAACAGGTTGTCGGTGACGATGACGTCATAACGCTGCGGCTGCGACACGAGGAACATCGCGGCCGCGTCGACATGCTGATAGTCCGTGCTTACGGTCGGGAACTCGGCCGCGACGTCCGCGAACGTCCGCGACCAGAGCCCGCCGGCGTGGGTGAGCACGTTCGTCTTGTGGACGAGCGTCACCTTCCGACGGTCCCGCCGTGACGCGCGGGTGAACGCATCCCGGATCACCCGCTCGACGCCGTGTCGCGTGTTGAGGCTCTCCTCGGTCGCTACCTCGGCGCTGGTGTTCTCGTGCATGGTGCCGCCGGCGCCCGCGTAGAGGCCTTCGGTGCCTTCCCGGATCACGACCATGTCGATCTCGCCGGTCTTGACGTTTGCCAGTGGGCTCGCGATGCCCGGCCACAGGCGGGCCGGGCGCAGGTTCACGTACTGGTCGAAGGCGAACCGCAGTCGCAGCAAGAGGCCGCGCTCCAGGACGCCCGGTGGGACGCTCGGATCGCCCACCGCGCCAAGCAGGATCGCGTCGTGGCCGGCAAGCTCGGCCAGCACCGAGGAGGGCAGCACCTCACCGGTCCGGTGGTAGCGGCCGGCACCGAGGTCGTAGTCGGTCAGCTCGACGCCGGGCAGCACCGCGCGAAGCACCTTGGTCGCCTCCGCAGTCACCTCGGGGCCGATGCCGTCGCCCCCGACCACCGCAATGCGTGCCACGATCACGCTCTCCTTTGCCTCGGCGCTGTCACACCGATTGTCGCGCGCCGGACGCGCTGCCCAACGAACGTTAAGTCATGCGTCTTACTTAGCGAAACGCACGTCCCAAATGCTGGCGGCCGACGAGTGTGCGCCAAGCGCGTCTCGCCAGGCCTCTCGGCTGCCGCGCGTGCGACAGGAGGCGATCTTCGGTGCGGATGTGGTGAACTTTTCGACTGTGGACCCCATCGAGACGCCGGTCCGCTGGCTCGATCTGTCCGAGGACGTACGCCGGCAGGTCAAGGCCGGCTACCCCACCCGGCGGCTGGCGTCGGCCGAGGCGCGTGCCGCTGTCTCGTGGGCCAGACAACGCCGCCG
This sequence comes from Micromonosporaceae bacterium, assembly GCA_035713725.1. Classification (GTDB taxonomy): domain Bacteria; phylum Actinomycetota; class Actinomycetes; order Mycobacteriales; family Micromonosporaceae; genus DASQPR01. The sequence continues at coordinate 70,329 of DASTMZ010000209.1, read as the reverse complement.
CGTCCTGGATCGCGCGGCGTTCGCGGCCGCGGCCGTCGCTTCCCTGGCGGCACTGTGGACGATCGTCGCGCTCGTGGCCACGTCCGTTCGTGGCGCGCTTGCGCCGTCGACAACCACCGTGGTCGGTGTCGCGGTCGCCGCGTTAGCACTCGGCGCGTGGACCGTGTGCGTGACGAACCGCCACGCGGCGATCCGCGTCGAGGCGGCGTACCTTGCGGATGCCTTGCCGCTAACCGGTTCTCCGACAGGCGCCGAGAGTTCGACCTCTACCGTGGCGAGAACGGCCCCGGCATCCGTGAACTGGCGGCACAGTCGCGCTTTCCGAGCAGCGCGGGCAAGCCTCGCTGCCGGTCTGGCGGTCGCCATCGATGTCGCGGTCATCTGGCTCGCGGCGCGGCACCGGCCGGCTGCCGACGTAGTACCCGTTGTCGTCGTCCAGGTCGCTACGTTGGCGTACGTCGTGGGCCGCTGGGCGTACGGGTGGCCGTGGCCGCTCGCGTCGTCGTACCCGCATCTCGCCACGCTGGACGGGCACGAGATGCGCATCCATCCGCTCGGGCTGACCGTGCCGTGGCACCGGGTCACGCGCGTCCGGTTCGGGGTCGCGAACACCGGCGTCGCGGTGCTGTGGCACGTCGACGATCCGGCGGCTGTCGTTGCCGACGCTCCGGTGAGCCCGGCCCAGCAGCGGCGCCTGCTTCGTTGGCTCTACGCGAACGGCAGCGCGATCCGCCTCACCGAGTCCCAGATGCTCGAGGCGCCCGAATCGGTCTACGCCTCCGCCGAAGCGATTCGTAACGGGCGCCTGTCGGCGTTCCGGATCTCCGTACCGTTGCCGAGTCAGTCGTCGACGACGGGCGACGATCGATAGCGTGCCGGCGGCGCCGCGCGATGCGGTGCCGCGCGACGCCTCGCCCAAGCCCACGACACGGCTGCGCCCCGCCCGGGGGCTTGGGCGGGGCGCAGGATCTCCAGTGTGTTGGTTGGGATTACTTCGACGTACCGGTGTTGCTTCGATGTACCGCAGTTGGTTGCGTACCCGTCAGTGGTGCGTCGGGCTGTCGTCCGCGCCGTGACCGCCGTGGTCGTCACCCGGCGGGTCATCGCTGCCACCCCGACCGTGATCGTCGGACGGCGACGGGGCAACCGTCGGACCGCCCGAGCCACGGTTGCCACCATGGTCGTCCGCGTCGACGGCGGTCTTTCCGGTGGCCACGCCGTTCGCGCACGTGACCGACACCTTCAAGTCCTCCGCGACATCACTCTCGAAGCGCACGCTTACCACTGCCGCCGGTCCGGAGACCGGATCGTCGGCGCGGAACCCGCTGTTCGGAGTCCATCGCAACAGCGTCGCGACGTTGCCCGAGCAACGGACGACGACCGTACCGGCCGCCGAGTTGACGACCTGCGAGCCGCCCGCCGCTGGGGCGGCCGCCACGCTCGTCGAGTCGGTCTCCGCGGGAGCCGCGGACAGCAGGTGGGCCACGTCCGAGCGACTCAACACGTTGTGACCGTCACCGGTCGTTGCGGCGTTTACGGCCGCCGCACCCGCGCCGACGGCGACGAGCGCTGCGACGCCGCCCAGCGTCAAACTGATCCATCGGTTTCTCATGCCACCTACCGTGCCTGACGGTTTGCTAAGAGAACGCTAAGCGCGAGTCAAGCCTTGCCTGTGATCTTCAGGTGCTCGGATCGCGCATGTACCGTCGCCGTATGCCGCACATTCTCGTGGTCGAGGACGACTCTTCCGTCCGGACCGCGTTGCTCCGCGCGCTCGCCGATCGAGGGTACGCCACCAGCTCGGCCGCAACCGGAATGTCTGGTCTCGCCTCGGCCGTCGACGGTCAACCTGATCTTGTCGTGCTCGATCTCGGCCTGCCCGACGTGGACGGCGGCGAGCTGTTGCGCATGTTGCGAGCGGTGAGTCCGGTGCCCGTGATCGTCGCCACCGCGCGCGACGACGAAAAGCAGATCGTGCGCGCACTCGACGCCGGCGCGGACGACTACCTGATCAAGCCGTTCGGTGCCGCCCAACTAGATGCGCGCATCCGGGCGGTGCTGCGGCGCACCGTCTCGCCGGACGACGGGCGGCCGGCCATCATCGAGGTGGGCGGCCTGACCATCGACCCGAACTCGAGGATCGCGTCGCTGGACGGTGCGTCGCTTGACCTCAGTGCCCGCGAATTCGATCTGTTGCGATATCTGGCCGAGCGGGCCGATCAGGTGGTGAGCAAGCGCGAACTGTTGACCGAGGTGTGGCGGCTGCCGTACGGCGGCGCCGACAAGACCGTCGACGTGCACCTGTCGTGGCTGCGGCGAAAGCTCGGTGAGACCGCGCAGGCGCCGCGCTATCTGTACACCGTACGGTCGGTCGGCGTACGGCTCACGGCGCCCGGAGTGCAGCCGTGAAATGGATGGCACGCCGTCGCGGCGAGGGATCCGGCGTACGTCGGCAGCTGTTCACGCTCGTCGCCGTGACGATGACGCTGGTGCTGCTCGCGTTCCTGATCCCGCTCGGCATCGTGCTGCGTGGCACCGCCGCGGATCGAGCGATCGGGATGGCGACCCAGGCAGCGCAGGGCCAAGCGGCACTGATCGCCGCGGATCCAGAAGCCGCCAACGCGATCAGCGGCGACGACGTGGCGCCCGGGGTCGCCGTCACGGTGTTCCTGCCGAACGGTACGGTGGCCGGCCAGCCCGCAACGCGTACCCAATCCGTCGAGTTAGCAAGCCGCGGTCGCGCGTTCACTGCCGCGTCGGGCAGCGGCGTCGAGGTCCTCGTACCCGTGCAGGGCCTGCCGGGCGGGACGGCGGTCGTTCGCGCGTACGCGTCGCCGACCTTGCTGCACCAGGGTGTCGGCCGTACGTGGGCGGTGTTGATCGCGCTGGGGCTCGCGCTTCTCGTCGTGGGCCTCGTGCTCGCCGATCGCCTCGGGCACCGCTTGGTGGCCGCCGTCACCGGCCTCGCCGGGACCGCCGACCGGCTCGCCGAAGGCGATCTCGAGGCGCGTGCCGAGCCGACGGGGCCGCGTGAGCTGCGCCGTGTCGGCGCCGAGTTGAACCGCCTCGCCGCTCGCATCACGGAACTGCTTGCTGCCGAGCGCGAGGAGGTCGCCGATCTTGCGCACCGACTGCGTACGCCGGTCACCGCGCTGCGCCTCGACGCCGAGGCAGTCGGGGATCCGGATGATCGGCAACGAGTCAGCGGCGATGTCGATCACCTAGCGCGGATCGTCGACGAAGTGATCCGCACCGCGCGACGGCCGGTGCGCGAGGGTGCCGGCGCGCACGCCGACCTCGCCGCCGTGGTGTCGTCACGCGTGGCGTTCTGGACGCCGCTCGCCGAGGACGACGGTCGCGCGATGGAATCCTTCGTACCCGCAACTCCGGTGCCCGTCCGTGCCACCGAGTCCGACGTCGCGGCGGCGGTGGACGCCCTGATTCAGAACGTCTTTGCGCACACGCCCGACGGCACCGGCATGCGCGTCGAGGTCACCGCTCGTTCGGAAGGCGGTGGCGTGCTGTGGATCGCCGACGACGGACCCGGGTTCGCGGACTCCGACGTCGAGCGCGGCGCGGCCGAGCGTGGCGTCTCCGGCTCATCTACCGGACTCGGGCTCGACATCGCCCGTCGGACCGCGGAAGCCTCCGGCGGCTCGATGCGCATCGGCCGCGCCCCGCACTCGCCAGACGACACCCGTCAACGTCCGTCGGGTGCGCTCATCACCGTGATCTTCGGCGACCCCCAAGATCCCCCAACCGGCAGAATCTGAGTCGGCACCACGGCCACCGTTCCGCATCACGTGCACCCGTAAAGCCTTAACCCACCGCCGATCGACGAACAGCGCTAAGCGCAGGGCTTCGGGGCGGCTTGCCCACGAAGACCTAGAACGCTTTGTCAGTCGAGCGGGCAAGCCGCCCCGAAGCCCGAGACCGCAACCACAAACGACTCAAGCAGTATCCGTAAGCGGCCGATCGACCCACGACATCATCGACCGCAACCGCCCACCGGTCTCCTCGATAGGATGCGCCGCCCCTTGTTCGCGGAGTTTCGTGAAGTTCGGGCGGCCCTCGTCGTCCTCGGCGACCCATTCCCGGGCGAACTCGCCGTTCTGGATCTCGCCGAGAATGCGGCGCATCTCGTTCTTCACGCGTTCGTCGATCACTCGCGGGCCGCGCGTGACATCACCGTATTCGGCGGTATCCGAGACGCTGTAACGCATGCGCGCGATCCCGCCCTCGTACATCAGGTCGACGATCAGCTTCAACTCGTGCAGGCACTCGAAATAGGCGACCTCAGGTGCGTAGCCGGCCTCGGTCAGCACCTCGAATCCGGCCTGCACCAACGCCGTCGTGCCGCCGCACAGCACGGCTTGCTCGCCGAACAGGTCGGTCTCGGTCTCTTCGGTGAACGTGGTACGGATCGCGCCAGCGCGCGTTCCACCGATTGCCTTCGCGTAGGACAACGCGAGCGCGAACGCACCGCCGGTGGCATCCTGTTCGACGGCGACGAGCACCGGGACGCCCTTGCCGTCCACGAACTGCCGACGTACCAGATGTCCGGGACCCTTCGGCGCCACCATCGCAACGTCGACGTCGGACGGCGGCTGGATCAGCCCGTACCGGATGTTGAAGCCGTGGCCGAAGAACAGTGCCTTGCCGGCGGTGAGCGACGGCGCGATGTCCTCGGCATAGATCTTCCGTTGCGCCGTGTCCGGCGCCAGGATCATGATGACGTCCGCCTCGGCGGCGGCCTCGGCCGACGTGACGACGCGCAGGCCTTGCTCCCCCGCCTTCGCGCGGCTGCGCGACGAGGCCGGCAGGCCGACCCGCACGTCGACGCCGGAATCGCGCAGCGACAGCGCATGCGCGTGACCCTGACTGCCGTAGCCGATGACCGCGACCTTGCGGCCGGCGATGACCGACAGGTCGGCGTCGTCGTCGTAGTAAACCTCTGCGGTCACGAGAACTCCTTATGCCGTTGCGAAATGCCGTTGCGAGCCCTGGGCGCTGCCGAGGCGGCGCGGTTGAGGCGGTGCGGCTGAGCTGAACGCTGCGGATCGCTTACGCGGCCCGCAGTGTTGGCGCGGTGATGGACCGGGAGCCGCGACCGATCGCGACCAGACCGGACTGGACCATTTCCTTGATGCCATACGGTTCCAGGTCGCGCAGCAGCGCGTCGAGCTTGGACGGCGTACCGGTGGCTTCGATGGTGAGTGTGTCGGCGGCGACGTCGACCACGTGTGCCCGGAACATCGTCACGGTCTCGAGCACCTGTGCGCGTTGCGTGCGGTCGACGCGTACCTTCACGAGCAGCAGCTCGCGTTGCACCGCCGCTTCCGCCTCCAACTCCACGATCTTCAGTACGTTCACGAGCTTGTTGAGCTGCTTGGTGACCTGTTCGAGTGGCGAGGACTCGGCGTTGACCACGATCGTGATGCGCGAGACCTCCGGGTGTTCGGTCTCGCCCACCGCGAGCGAGTCGATGTTGAACCCGCGGCGACTGAACAACTGCGAGACGCGCGCCAGCACGCCGGGCTTGTTCTCCACCAGGACGGACAGCGTGTGCATGGTCATGCGGGGTCCTCGCGAAATCGTGAGCGGAGCGAGCGATTTTGTGGGGTGCTCATGCGGGGTCCTCGCGAAATCGTGAGCGGAGCGAGCGATTTTGTGGGGTGCTCATCAGACATCGTCCTCGTCGAAGATCGGACGGACTCCGCGGGCGAACATGATCTCGTCGTTGCTGGTGCCGGCCGCGACCATCGGCCACACCATGGCGTCCTTGCCCACCACGAAGTCGATCACCACCGGTGCGTCGGTGATCGCCATCGCGGCCTCGATGGTCTTGTCGACGTCCGCCGCGCTTTCGCAGCGCAGCCCCACGCAGCCGAGCGCCTCAGCCAGCTTGACAAAATCGGGTACGCGGTGCTTGTGCGTCCCGAGATCGGTGTTTGAGTAGCGCTCGTTGTAGAACAGCGTCTGCCACTGGCGGACCATGCCGAGGTTGCCGTTGTTGATGACGGCAACCTTGATCGGGATGCCTTCCAGCGCGCAGGTAGCGAGTTCCTGGTTGGTCATCTGGAAGCAGCCGTCGCCGTCGATCGCCCAGACGCTGGAGGCCGGACGTCCCACCTTCGCACCCATCGCGGCCGGCACGGCGTAGCCCATCGTGCCGAGGCCGCCAGAGTTGAGCCAGGTGCCCGGCGTCTCGTACGAGATGAACTGCGACGCCCACATCTGGTGCTGTCCGACGCCGGCGACGTAGATCGTCGGCGAGCCGTCGGTTGCGCGCGTGAGCTCGCCGATGCGCTGGATGACGTACTGCGGGGCAAGCGATCCGTCGGGCGGCTCCTCCCAGCCGAGCGGGCAGCGCTCACGCATGTCGTCGAGGGCACGCCACCACGCAGCGAGCCGACCGTTGGCCGCCGAACCGCCGGCTGCCGTGCCGTTGGCTGCCGAGCCGCCGCCATCGGGCTTGGCGCCGCCGGCCGCCGAACCGCCGCCGTCGGCCGCGATGACCGCGCACAGCTCGTCGATGACGTGCTTCGCGTCGCCGACGATCGGTACGTCGACGGCACGGTTCTTGCCGATCTCGGCCGGATCAATGTCGGCGTGCACGATGTGGGCGCCGGGCGCGAAGCTGTCCAGGTGCCCGGTCACGCGGTCGTCGAAGCGTGCGCCGAGGGCGACGATCAGGTCCGACTTCTGCAACGCGTACACCGCGGCGACCGTCCCGTGCATGCCCGGCATGCCGAGGTGTTGCGGATGGGAGTCCGGGAACGCGCCCCGCGCCATCAGGGTGGTCACGACCGGAATACCGGTCATCTCGGCGAGCCGGGCCAGCTGTGGCGCGGCATTCGCCTTGAGAACGCCGCCACCGACGTAGAGCACCGGCCGCTTCGACGCGGCGATCAGACGTGCCGCCTCCCGGATCTGCTTGGTGTGCGGGTGGACCGTCGGCCGGTACCCGGGCAGATCAAGCGGGGGTGGCCAGGAGAACGTGGTGGCCGCCTGCAGGACATCCTTGGGGATGTCGACGAGCACCGGCCCTGGTCGACCGGTGCTGGCGAGATGGAACGCCTCGGCGAGCACCTGAGGCAGCTCCTCGGCGGACTGGACAAGGTAGTTGTGCTTCGTGATCGGCAACGTGATGCCGGAGATATCGGCCTCCTGGAAGCCGTCCGTCCCGATCAGGCCCCTCGAGACCTGGCCGGTGATCGCGACGATCGGCACCGAGTCCATATACGCGTCGGCGATCGGCGTCACGAGATTTGTCGCGCCCGGCCCAGAGGTGGCCATGCACACGCCAACCTTGCCGGTCGCCTGGGCGTACCCGGTCGCGGCGTGCCCGGCGCCTTGCTCATGGCGTACGAGGATGTGGCGCACCGAGGAATCGAACAGCGGGTCGTAGGCGGGCAGGATCGCACCGCCCGGGATGCCGAACACCACCTCGACGCCGAGCGCCTCCAGCGACCGTACGAGCGCGCCCGCACCGGTGGTCGGCTCGGCGGCGGAGGGCCGGCTCGCCGAGCCCGCGGACGCCTGCCCCGTCCCGGCGGACGTCTGGCTCGTCGAGCCGGAAGCTGTCTGGCCCGTCGAGCCGGAAGCTGTCTGGCCCGTCGAGCCGGCGATCGGGCGGCCGGTCGAGGCGGCGGCGGACGATTCCGTCTCGTCGCCGTCCGGACCGGTCCCGGACGGTTGGCCCGCGCCGCGGGACTGGCCGGTCGCGGCGGGCGGATGGATTCGCTGCGCCAGGACTTCGGGTGTCGGGATGTTCATCGGTCAAGTCTTTCGCTTCGGGTCGTCGGTGCCGACCGGTTCTGCGGTCCGGTAACGAGCGCAACCGGATCCGTTAACTAGAGCAACAAAAAAGCCCGCGTGCCGAACGGCACGGGGGCTTGCGCACACTCTCCGGTGGAAGAGCGTGCGCCTAGCTAAGTACTCGGATCCAGCTGTGGACGGGCATGACACAACTCTGACCCATCTCACGCCCTGAGTCAAGGCGTCTCACATCTTGGGCACGTCACGGGCGAGTCCGTGCGCCAGCGGCGCGGCGACGCAAAGCTCAACCGAATCGGATCGCCGGATTACGCGTGACGTTGGGGCGGTGCGCTCGACGGCCCCGCATCAAGCGGTGCGCTCGACGGCTCCGCGCTCAGCAACGCGACCACGTGCTCGGCGGCCATCGGGCGGCCGAAGAGATCTCCCTGGCCCAGGGCACAGCCGGCCTCCTCGACGACCGCCCGTTGTGCGGCGTCGCCGACCCCCTCGGCGATCACGTCGAGGGACAGCCGGTTGCCAAGCTGCACGACGACGTCCACGAGCGGCGCCACCGCCCGCGGCGGTCCGCCGATCCCCGGCTCGCCGACCAGCGACCGATCAATCTTGAGAATGTCGACCGGCAGCGAGCGCAGCTGCCCGAGCGACGAATATCCGGCGCCGAAGTCGTCCAGTGCGATCCGTAAGCCGGCTTCGCGCAGCGCGTTCAACCGAACGGCCAACGAGTCGACGTCCGGTGCCGCGGAGTGTTCGGTCAGCTCCAGCACGAGACGCTCCGGCGGCAGGCGATGCGATCCCAGCGTCTCCACGACTTGGTGGACGTAGTCCGGCTGGTGCAGCTCGCGCACCGACACGTTCACCGACATCCACAGCTCGTGTCCGTCGGCGAGCCATGTGGCCAGCTGAGCACACGCCTGCTGCATCACCCATCGGTCGATCGCCGTGATGAGCCCGACCTCCTCGGCGATCGGGATGAACTCGTCCGGCGGCACCCCGCCGAGTTCCGCGTTGTGCCAGCGAATCAGTGCCTCCATGGCCACCGGGCGCCCATGCGGCAAGGTCACGATCGGTTGGTACGCCAACGTGAACTCGTTCGCCCGCAACGCGTCACGCAGGTTCTGTTCGATGCGGATGCGGCGCTGCGCGTAGTCGTCGTATGCGGCGTCGTAGCGCTGGACGGCACCTGCACCGCTGCGCTTGGCGAATCGCAGCGCGACATCCGCGTTACGTAGCAATGTGGGTACGTCGGACGCGACGCGACACGGGACGAGACCGATGCTCGCGGCGACGGCGACCGTACCGGTGTGGGTCTCGTACGGCGCCGCGAGCGCTGACACGAGCCGATCCACGACGGCGTCCGCCACGTGCCCGTCCGCCATTTGCCCGTCGGTCGCGTGCCCGTCGGCATCATCGCGATCCGGGTCGTCCGCGTCCGCGCAGAGTACGACGGCGAACTCGTCGCCACCGGTGCGCGCCGCCACGTCGGCCGGCCGGAGTACGGACCGCAGACGCGCGCCGACCTCGGCGAGCACCGCGTCACCGGCGTCATGGCCGCGTACGTCGTTGACGTTGGTAAAGCGGTCGAGGTCGAGCATCACCAACAACCCGTCACGGCGTTCGGCGATCACGGTGTCGAGTGTGGACATGAGGCTTCGCCGGTTGCCAACGCCGGTCAGCGGATCGGTGTACGCGAGTTCGCGCAGGCGCTGTTGCTCGGCGTGCAGTCGACCGAGATAGCGACGGCCGTCGGCAAGCGCCAGCGCCTGTCGCAGCACGAGGACGAAGCCGGTCAGCACGCTGATGATCGCGCCGACCTCGTCCGGCGGGCCGCCGACGACGAGCTGTACGAGGATCATGCTGAGCGCGACGCCGACAGTGGCGAACGGCAGACCCCACCGGGTCGGGGCACCCTGCGGCGCGGGTGCGATGAGCCGGCGACCGACCGATGCGGCGTACCCGATCGAGGCCATCCCGATGGTGGCCAGCAACCCGGACGTCGCCACCGTGGCGGGGCTGCGGAAGTCGGCCGCCGCGATGACCGTACCCGTGCCGCCGAACGCGACCGCGACCACGCCGAACATGAGCAGACCGGCCGCCTGGCGTGGCGGCGGAGTTTGCAGGATCGTGACAACCGTGACGCCGGCCGCCGTGGCCGCGGCGCCCAGCGCGACGGCGGTTGCGATCCACGACAGGTCGTGGTGCACCGTGATGTGGCCTCCCGGCGCGAACCACAGCCCGGCGATGATCCAACCCGCAAGCGCCAGCGCGCACGTGACCTGCAGGCCGTCCACCGCGCGCCGCAAGCGCGCCGCGGGTTGGGACGGCAACATCTCCACCGCCGCCAGCAGCAGCCCGACGCTGAGCAGGACGCCCGCCGCGGCGACGACGGTCTCGGCGGTGCTGCCGCGATCGACGCCGCGCGGCGCGGCGAGCATGAATCCCGTCGAGCCGAGCCAGCCGATCGCGCTCGTCGCAACGCCTGCGCACACCAGGTCGGCCCACCGCAGGCGGATCCCGTGTCGGGAACGCACGATGGCCACCACGGCGCCCACTGCGCTGGCCCCCACCAGCAGTGCGACGATCGTCCACCATGCATTGAGGGCCACGCATACACTCTGCCGGACCTGAACGATATTTCAATACCTTGCGTACGCTGCGACGTTGCGTGAGCCGACGCGGTGCGCATCCGCCCAGCCGGCACGCCATCGTCGGCTATCCGACTTCGCGTCACGCTTCCTACCTGGTGGAACACCAGACCTTGACGACGCCGCCCCACCCCGTCGGTGGCATGCTGGTGGGATGCCCGAGTTGCGGTCCAAAACCTCGACACACGGTCGGACGATGGCCGGTGCCCGTGCGCTGTGGCGGGCCACCGGGATGACCGACGAGGACTTCGGCAAGCCGATCGTGGCGATCGCGAACAGCTTCACGCAGTTCGTACCGGGCCATGTCCATCTGCGCAACCTCGGCGCGTTGGTGGCCGACTCGGTAGCCGAGGCCGGCGGCGTCGGGCGCGAGTTCAACACGATCGCGGTCGACGACGGAATCGCGATGGGCCACGGCGGCATGTTGTATTCGTTGCCGAGCCGCGAGCTGATCGCCGACGCCGTGGAGTACATGGTCAACGCGCACTGCGCCGACGCGCTGGTCTGCATCTCGAACTGCGACAAGATCACGCCGGGCATGCTGCTCGCCGCGCTTCGGCTGAACATTCCGACGGTGTTCGTGTCCGGTGGCCCGATGGAGGCCGGCAAGACCGTCGCGATCGAGGGCGTGGTGCACTCCCGCATCGACCTGATCGACGCCATGATCGCGTCGTCCAACACCGCCGTGACCGACGACCAGCTCGGCGCCATCGAGCGATCCGCGTGCCCGACCTGCGGCTCCTGCTCCGGCATGTTCACCGCGAACTCGATGAACTGCCTCACCGAGGCGATCGGGCTGGCGCTGCCCGGCAACGGCTCGACGCTTGCCACCCATGTCTCCCGCCGTGCGCTCTTCGAACGCGCCGGTCGGATCGTCGTCGACCTCGCCAAGCGCTACTACGACGGCGATGACACGTCCGTGCTGCCGCGGTCGATCGCGACCCGGTCGGCGTTCGAGAACGCGGTAGCGCTCGACGTCGCGATGGGCGGCTCGACCAACACGGTGCTGCACCTGCTGGCCGCCGCCCGGGAGGCGGAACTGGACTTCGGTGTCGCCGACATCGACGCGGTGTCGCGTCGTGTGCCGTGTGTCTGCAAGGTCGCGCCGAACACGCCGACCTACCACATGGAAGACGTACACCGCGCCGGTGGCATCCCCGCCATCCTCGGCGAGCTGGACCGGGCGGGGCTGCTGAACCGAGACGTGACCACGGTGCATTCCGCGACCGTCGACGAGTGGTTGTCCACGTGGGACGTCCGAGGTGGCGCACCGTCACCGGACGCGGTCGAACTGTTCCACGCGGCGCCGGGTGGCGTACGCACGACGGAACCGTTCTCCACGAACAACCGGTGGGATCGACTCGACACCGACGCGAGCGACGGCTGCATCCGCGACCTCGCGCACGCCTACTCGGTCGACGGCGGCCTCGCGATCCTGCACGGAAACCTTGCCGTTGACGGGTGCGTCGTCAAGACCGCCGGCGTCAGCGAGGACCTGTGGTCGTTCGCCGGGCCGGCCCGGGTGTTCGAGTCCCAGGAGGCGGCCGCGACCGGCATCCTCAAGGGCGAGGTCGTCGCGGGAGACGTCGTGGTCATCCGATACGAAGGACCCAAGGGCGGCCCGGGCATGCAGGAGATGCTCTACCCGACGTCGTTCCTCAAGGGCCGCGGACTCGGCAAGGCGTGCGCGCTGATCACCGACGGACGGTTCTCCGGCGGGACGTCGGGCCTGTCCATCGGCCACATCTCACCGGAGGCGGCGGCCGGCGGTCTGATCGCGCTGATCGAAGACGGCGACGTCATCGAGATCGACATCGCGAACCGGTCGCTGCGGCTCGCCGTCGCCGACGACATCGTTGACGCGCGCCGTGTCGCACAAGAGAAGCGCGACCGGCCGTACACGCCGGTGGACCGCGACCGTACGGTGTCGGCGGCACTTCGCGCGTACGCGTCGATGACCACGAGCGCGTCGGACGGCGCGTACCGGCGGGTGCCCGACTAGGCAAGTGCCCGATTAGGCAAGTGCCCGATTAGGCAAGTGCCCGAATGGGCACATGCCCGAATGGGCACATGCCCGAATTGTCGGATGCCCGATAGGCGGGTCGGCTCGCATCGATGCGTTTCACCGACCACCATGGGGCCTATGCAGGAAACGCCCGAGGAACTCGACGCACTGCAGGCGTTGCTGGACCAGTCGATCGCGACCCGCAACCGCCATCTCCTCGGCATCGTACGACCGGAGCGACGGCTGTCCGCGAGCCAGATCGTCACCGAGCTGACCGGCATGAAGGTGTTGGTCGTGGCGACCGTGACCGTGGCCGGTGAGCCTCGTACGAGTTGCCTCGACGGCCATTTCATGCACGGCGAGTGGGTGTTCAGCACGGATGCCAGCGCGGTGAAGGCACGGCATATCAAGGCGCGGCCGGCGGTCAGCGCAACGCACGTGGACGGCGAACGGCTCGCCGTCTTCACGCACGGCAACGCGGAATACATCGACCAGGAGTCGCCCGACTTCGCCCCGCTCGACGCCTACTTCACCGGCTACTACGGCTCGTCGCCGACCACATGGGGACCGAACGTCGTCTTCTTTCGGCTGCACGCCACGTGGATGCTGGGCTACGCGGCCGACGCCGCGAGTTTCCCGCAAGCGTGACGCGTCTGTCGTTTCGGTCGCCATGATCAACAGATCCGGTAGCATCTAGGTTTCCGCGACTGGCGTGGCACAAGGTGGAAGCGACCACCGGGAAGCGACACGACCGAGCACCGCGCGCCTGGGTGCCGGCCACTTGGCAAAGGGGATATCCGTGCACGTACCACCGATCCCACATCTGGCCGCCGAGGACCCGCATCTCGCTGCGCTCATCGAGGGCGAGGCAGCGCGCCAGCACGACAAGCTCCGCATGATCCCATCGGAGAACTACGTGTCCCCCGCGGTACTCGAGGCGACGGGTACGGTCCTGACGAACAAGTATTCCGAGGGGTACGCGACCAAGCGCTACTACGAGGGACAGCAGTTCGTCGACCCGATCGAACAACTCGCGGCGAGCCGTGCCCAGGAACTGTTCGGCGTCGATCACGCCAACGTGCAGCCGTATTCCGGCTCGCCGGCCAACCTCGCCGTCTATCTCGCGTTTGCCACACCGGGTGACACGTTCCTGTCACTCGAGCTTGCCCATGGCGGCCACCTGACGCATGGCTCGCCGGTATCGGCGACCGGCAAATGGTTCCGGCCGGTGCACTACGGCGTCGACCGCGCGACCGGACGCATCGACATGACCCGGGTACGCGAGGTCGCACTCGCCGAGCGACCGAAGATGATCTTCTGTGGCGGTACGGCGATCCCCCGTACCATCGACTTCCCCGCGTTCGCGGAGATCGCGCGTGAGGTGGACGCACTGCTCGTCGCGGACATCGCGCACATCGCCGGCTTGATCGTCGGTGGCGCGCACCCGTCGCCGGTCGGCTACGCCCCGGTCATCTCGACGACCACGCACAAGACGCTGCGCGGGCCACGCGGCGCGATGCTGATGTGCGATGCCGACCACGCGACCGCGGTCGACAAGGCGGTGTTCCCGGGGCTGCAGGGCGGTCCGCACAACCACACGACCGCCGGCATCGCGGTTGCGTTGCACGAGGCGGCGCAGCCGAGCTTCCGGACGTACGCGCACCAGATCGTGGCGAATGCCAAGGCGCTGGCGGATGCGCTGAACGAACGCGGATTCGACCTCGTCTCCGGCGGTACGGACAACCACCTCATCCTGATCGACCTGACGAACAAGGGCATCGAGGGCAAGCCAGCGGCCAAGGCACTGGACGCGGCCGGCATCGAGCTGAACTTCAACACGGTGCCGTTCGACCCGCGCAAGCCGTGGAGCCCGTCGGGCATCCGGCTGGGTACGCCGGCGCTCACCACGCGCGGTCTCACCGAGGCGCACATGCCACAGATCGCGGCCTGGATGGACGACGCGGTCGCGGCTGCGATCAAGGACGACACCGACGCGATCGCTCGGATCGCCCACGCGGTCGCCGACCTGCTCGCCGACTTCCCGATGCCCGGCTACACCGACTGATCCGCCGCGCCCCGCCGCGCCCCAGCCGCGGCCCAGTCGTGACCTCGTCGGCGTCACAGGCCGAACGAGATTGGTTCGTTCGGCGGCACCCGGCGTGGGCGGATCACCCGGTCGGTGGAACAATTCGCCGGTGGACCGCGTCCGATTTCGTTACAACGTGTCGATCTGCCTCGCCGGCGTCCTCGGCTTTCTCGGCGCGATCCCGGTGGCGACCGTCGGATTCGGGCACGGCGCGGTGCACGCGTACGCGTATTTCTTGCTGTTGATCCTGCTGATCCCGCTCGCCGTGGCGGTGTGGGGCGCTCGTGCCGGCACCGACGCCGATGCAGACGGGCTGCGAGTCCGCGCTGCGCTGGCGTCGCGGCGGATCGGGTGGACGGAGGTCGCCGCGCTCGCGCCGGCCGGTCGTCGCGTCTACGTCCGCACCACCGACGGGCGATCGATCCGGCTCGCCGCGGTGAGCCACAACGATCTTCCTCGGCTGGTCGCGGCGAGCGGTCAGCGCATCAGTCGCGCCACCGTCGCGCCGGACCCGATATCCGCGGTCGGCGCGCCGAGCGGTCGACACCGAGCCGCCGATCCGGAAACCGAGCCGCCGGTACGCGAACCCGACGCGGAACCGGTCAGGGATCAGTAGTCGCCGGTTACCACGTTTTCCAGCGGCTCGCCGGCGACGTAACGCTCGAGTTGCGTACGCACCAGGCGGTACGCCCTCGGCAGCAGCCCGGCGACCGCGCCGCCGACGTGTGGCGTGATGAGCACGTTCGGCATCGACCACAGCGGGTGCCCGTCCGGCAGCGGCTCCGGATCGGTGACGTCGAGCACCGCGGAGATCCGGCCGGTGGCGAGTTCCGCGACCAGCGCGTCGGTCACCACGATCGGTCCGCGAGCGGCGTTGACGAGCAGCGCGCCGTCGCGCATCCGGGCCAGGAACGACGCGTCGACAAGTCCGGTCGTCTCGGTCGTCAGCGGCAGCAGCAGCACAACGACGTCCACGTCCGGCAGCAGCTTCGGCAGGTCGCTCACGCCGTAGACGCCGTCCCGAGCGCTACGCGCCACCTTGACGACGCTCGCCTCGCATGCGGTCACGCGGGCGGCCAGCGCCTCGCCGATCGCGCCGGCGCCGACGATTAGCACGCGTTTGCCGGTCAGCTCCGGCGCGAGCCCGATCTCGTCGCGGCCTAGCCAGTGTTGCTCGGACTGCGCGCGTACGAAGGCCGGGAACGTACGCAGCCACGTGAGCATCGCGGTAAGCGCCCACTCGGCGGTCGACGCATTGTGTACGCCGCGGGCGTCGCACAGCGTCACGGTGTCCGGCAGCCGGCCGATCCACGCGTCCGCGCCGGCACTCAGCAGCTGGACGAGACGCAGGTTGGGCATCGACTCGGTCAACTCGATGATCGGGCCGAACGACAGGAACGGCGGCACAAGCACGTCGACATCGGCCGGGTCACCCGGCAGCTCGTCGACGCTCGGGCAGAGCGCGCCGGTCAACGGCAGGCCGGCTAACAGGTCGCGCGGATACGGGTACGGCAGCCAGACGGTCACGGGTAACGACGATATCTGGCGTGGATCGCGCTGGTACGGAGACCGTGGGTCGGCCGGTTAGGCTGGGGCGCGTGACCGCCCCCGGTTTGCGTACCGTCACGCCGTGCCCACCGCATGGCGTACGACGATCGGGCGCCCGGCGGTCCATCACGCGACGTGCGGCGGCGACTGCGACCGCGATCGCAGCGGTGGCGGTGACCGTGGCCGGGTGTGCGTTCGGGCCACCGCCACCGGACGAGGGCGGCGAGCCGCCGAACCTGCCGCCACCGTCCGCGTCGATTCCGTCCGATGGCGGCAGCACCACGGTCGATGTGCTGGCCAAGCACCTGTCCACGCCGTGGGGTCTCGCGTTCCTGCCGGACGGCACAGCGCTGGTCACCGAACGAGCATCCGGCAAGATCCTTCGCGTCGGGCTGCCACAACTGGCGACCGGGCTGACCGTGACACCGATCGCGACCGTGTCGGGCATCGACCCGACCGGCGAGGGCGGGCTGCTCGGCATCGCGGCTTCGCCGAACGTGGCCACCGACCACACGGTGTTCGTCTACTACTCGACCGCGAAGGACAACCGGATCGGCACCGTACGCCTGCCCGCGTCGGCCTTTGCACCACCGGCATCGGCGTCGCCCGCCTCGCCACCGGGCTCCCCTGCACCGTCCACGGCGCCCGCTTCACCGCCGGCTGGCGGCTCGGACGCGCCGCCGCCAGCGATCACGCCGCGAGCCGTCCTGACCGGGATCCCGCGCGGGGCGACTGACAATGGCGGTTGGCTCGCGTTCGGCCCCGACCGCATGCTCTACGCGTCGACCGGAGACACCGGGCGACCCGCGCTGAGCCAGAACCGCACGAGCCTCGCCGGCAAGATCCTCCGAATGACCGCCGCCGGCCGACCGGTGTCCGGCGGCTCGCTGGTCTACGCGATCGGACTGCACAACGTCCAGGGCTTCGCCTGGGACGCCGCCGGGCAGATGTTCACGGTCGACACCGTGGGGACCGACGACGGCGTCCTCCCGGTCCGGGCCGGCGCCAACTACGGTTGGCCAACGGCCTCACCGAGCCCGGGCGGCCCGAGCGGCTCGCAGGTTGTACCGCCGATCCAGACGTTCCCCGCCGAGCAGGGCGGATGCGCGGGCGTCGCGGCGATCGACGACATCGTCGCCACCGCCTGCCTGACTGGCGAGCGGCTGTGGTTGATGCAGGTCACCGCCGGCGCCGTGTTTGGCGCTCCACAGCCCGGGCTGGTCGGCCAATTCGGCCGGCTTCGCACCACGGTCGCCGCGCCGGACGGTTCGCTGTGGATCACCACCTCGAATACCGACGGCGCCGGCACGCCGGCCAGCGACGACGACCAGATCCTCCGCGTGGTCATCACCGATGAGGGCGCCGGGCGCCTCTGATACCGAGACCATGGACTGTTACGGTTCGTCACCACGCGGCCACGCGACGCTCAAACGCGATCGGCGGGGCGCGTCACAATGTGCGGATTACTCCGACCGTGCGCGGGCATGATTGTCGGGTGGTTGGCGACGGTCGATTCGCGGCTTTGGTCGCATCGGCGCGGCGGCGCGCTCGCGATGCGTACGCCGCTCTTCGCCGTACCCGCCAAACCCGCGATGACCACGACGATGATCACCGTGGCGGCGGCCGGGTTGGGCGTCGCGGCTGGCGGGTCGCGGGTCTGATCCTCGCGATCATTACGGTGACCGCCCTCGGCACCGGCATCGCGCTTCGTCTCGGCGGTCACGTCAGCCAGGACATCGGCCCGTTCAGCACGACGTTCGCCCTGCAGCCCTCCACGGCCGGTGGCACCGACGTGCAGATCCCGCCGCTCGGCTCGCTCCGGGTCGACACGCACAACGGCCCGGCGCATCTCAGCATCCGCGTGGACAGCCTCGACGAGTCGCGTGCGAAGCGATTCCTGCAGGATCCGCGCAGCGTGCGGCAGGCCAGCGACTCGGCCCTGCCGCAACTCGAGGACGGTGCGGCCCGACTGCTGATCCAGAGCGCCGCGGTCGCGGTGCTGGGCTCGATGTTGCTCGCGGCGGTGGTGTTCCGGCGGGTCGGGCGGGTAGCGGTCTGCGGCGGCCTGGCGCTCGCGGTCGTGCTCGGGTCGGGCGCGAACGCGCTCACGTCGTTCCGCCCGCAGGCCATCGAGGAACCGACCTACCAGGGGCTGCTTGCGAACGCGCCGGCGGTGGTCGGCGACGCGCGGACCATCGCGAACCAGTTCGACGCCTACCGCGTCGAGTTGCAGGGCTTGGTCGCGAACGTGAGCCGGCTCTATTCGACGGTCAGCACGCTGCCGGTCTTCCAGCCGAGTCCGGACACGATCCGCGTGCTGCACATCTCCGATCTGCACCTCAACCCGGCCGCATGGTCGGTGATCTCGACCGCGGTCAGCCAGTTCCACATCGATCTCGTGATCGACACCGGGGACATCAACGACTGGGGTACGCCGATGGAGTCCTCGTTCGTCGACCCGATCGGCAAGCTCGGCGTCCCCTACGTCTACATCCGCGGCAACCACGACTCCGAGACGACCGCGCGGGCGGTGGCCCGGCAGCGCAACGCGATCGTGCTGGAGAACAACGTCGTGACGGTCAAGGGGCTGACGATCGCCGGCATCGGCGACCCGCGGTTCACGCCGGACAAGTCGATCGAGAACGAACCACCACCGAACTCACCGGCCGATCCGGTGCTCGCGTCCGGGCAGATCCTCGCGGACACCATCCGTGCCAACGCCACGCCGGTGAACATCGCGCTGGTGCACGATCCGGCGTCCGCGACGCCGCTGTCCGGCGCGGTGCCGCTCGTGCTCGCCGGGCACCTCCACCACCGGGAGACCGAATACCTCCCACCGGTGGCCGGCGAGCAGAAGACGCTCATGCTCGTGGAGGGCTCGACCGGCGGCGCCGGGCTGCGCGGCCTCCAGGGCGAGACTCCGACGCCGCTCGAGATGTCCGTGCTCTACTTCGACACCACGCACACCCTGCAGGCGTACGACGAGATCACGCTCGGCGGCACCGGCGAGTCGCAAGTCACGCTGGACCGGCACGTGATCGCGTTCGACACGCCGCCGACCGCGCCACCGTTGCCGACGCCATCCGGCTCGTCGTCGAGCCCGACCGACGGCCAGTAGCACTTCTCGAACGCGGGGCGTTGCTGCCGAAGGCCGAGCCGGCAGTTACGCCGAAGGCCGCGCCAGTGGTCACGCCGAAAGTCGCGCCAGGATCATCTCGCGAACGGTCTTCGCGTCCGCCTGGTTGCGCGTTGCCTTCATGACCGCGCCGACGAGTACGCCGGCCGCCTGTACCTTGCCGTCGCGCACCTTCGCCGCGACGTCCGGGTTCGCCTCGATGGCCGCGTCGATCGCCACGGTCAGCGCACCGGTGTCGGAGACGACTTCGAAGCCGCGCGCCGCCATCACCTCGGTCGGCGTACCCTCACCGGCGATCACGCCCTCGAGCACAGTCCGGGCGAGCTTGTCGGTGAGCTTGCCGTCATCCACGAGCCCCTGCAGCTCGGCGATGTTGGCCGGCGCGACGCCGAGCGCGTCGAGGTCGGTGTTGGTGGCGTTCGCGTGTCGGGCCAGCTCGCCGAGCCACCACTTGCGCGCCGCATCCGGCGTAGTGCCCGCGGCGACCGTCGCCTCGATCAACTCGACGGCACCGGCGTTCGCCACCGACCGCATGTCGAATTCGGACAGTCCCCACTCGGTACGCAGCCGGCGACGCCGGTCGCGCGGCAGCTCGGGCAGCGTGGCACGCAGCTCCTCGACCCACGCCGCGTCGGGCGCGAGCGGCACGAGGTCCGGCTCGGGGAAGTATCGGTAGTCGGTCGCCTCTTCCTTGCTGCGGCCGCTTGTCGTCTCGCCGGTCTCCTCGTGGAAGTGGCGCGTCTCCTGAATGATCCGCCCGCCGGCGTCGAGTACGGCGGCCTGGCGAAGGATCTCACTGCGTACCGCGCGCTCGACGCTGCGCAGCGAGTTCACGTTCTTCGTCTCGGTACGCGTGCCCCACGCCTCGCCCGGCCGGTTCAGCGATGTGTTGACGTCACAGCGCAACGAGCCCTGCTCCATGCGTACGTCGGAGACGTTCAGCGCCCGGATCACGTCGCGAAGCTCGGTCACGTACGCGCGTGCGACCTCCGGCGCCAGCGCACCGGTGCCCGGCACCGGTTTGGTGACGATCTCCACCAGCGGGATGCCGGCGCGGTTGTAGTCGACCAGCGACTCGGTGGCGCCGTGGATGCGACCGGTCGCGCCGCCGATGTGCAGCGTCTTGCCGGTGTCCTCCTCCAGGTGCACGCGTTCGATGCCGACCCGCACCGTCTCGCCGTCCACGTCGACGTCCAGGAAGCCGTTCGTGCACAACGGTTCGTCGTACTGGCTGATCTGGAAGTTCTTCGGCATGTCCGGGTAGAAGTAGTTCTTGCGCGCGAACCGGCACCACGACGCGATTGTGCAGCCGAGCGCGAGACCGATCCGGATGGTCGCCTCGATCGCGACCCGGTTGGCCACCGGCAGCGAGCCGGGCAGGCCAAGGCAGACCGGGCAAATCTGCGTGTTCGGCTCGGCGCCGAAATCGGTCGGGCAGCCACAGAACATCTTCGTCACGGTGCCGAGTTCCACGTGCGTCTCGAGCCCGATGACGGGTTCGTAGCGGCTCGTGGCGTCCTCGTACGTGATGGACACGCTCGTCGTACTCACGGGATCAAGCCTAGTGGCCCCATCGGCAGGCCGGTCGCCGGCCGCCGAGGGCGGCGCGCCAGGGTGCTCCGACGGCGGTATCGGTGCGGCCGTGCGGTGATCGGGCGCACACTGTCGGTCATGGATGTCACCGAACTTCACCGCCGGGCGGTCGGCGAGTTCGCCGCGCGCGTCGACGGAATCGACACCGCGGGCTCCGGCGCGTGGACCGCGCCGACGCCGTGCGCCGATTGGGACGTACGGGCGCTCGTGAACCACTTGACGTACGAGAACAAGTGGACCGCGCCAATGCTGGAGGGCGCGACGGTGGCCGAGATCGGCGATCGCTACGAGGGGGATCTCCTCGGCGGCGACCCGGTCGGCGCGTTCGCGTCGGCCAGCCGCGAGGCGGTCGACTCGTCCGCCCGCATCGATACCTCCAAGATCGTCCATTTGTCGTTCGGCGACGTACCGGCCAGCGAATACCTTTACCAGCTCGCCGCCGACCACCTGATCCACGGTTGGGACCTGGCCGCGGCAACCGATGGCGACCGGCGCTTCGATCCGGAGGTGGTGGCCGCGGTCGCCGACTGGTTCGCCGACCGCGAGGCGATGTACCGCGAGGGCGGCGCGATCGGGCCGCGCATGTCGTCGTCCGGCGACGACCCTCAGGACCGACTGCTGGCCGGCTTCGGTCGCGATCCCGGCTGGCGTGCGCGGTAACTCACGCCTTTGGTGGGTACGGCCGGGCTTCTGGTCGGTACGGGTGAGGCCGAAGCCGTGTCAGGTGCCGACCTCGTCGGCCGGCCGGAAACGCATCGCCGACCACGTGTCGTCGAACGCGACCAGCGTCACTCCGGTCAGACCGTGCTCGCCCAGCTGTGCCCAGAGGAGGTCGCGGTTGAGATCGGTGCCCGCCTTCTTGCCGCCCTTGGGATAGCAGACCCACAGCAGGCCGCGCGGCTTGCCCGCGGCGACCGCCTTCGTCAGCCAGGCACGCACCGCGGCCGAGTCCGGCGCGAAGAGCACCACCACGTCTCCGGCGCTCTTCGTGGCACGCGGCGTCACGCTCGCGCCGTCCGGCAGCGGTTCGAGCTTGCCGATCGCACCGTCCGGCGCGTTCAGCACGACCGCGCGCATGCCGGCCTTGATGCCCAGTTTCTTCGCCGCCGCGCTCGGCCCGACGGCCGGTGGGGCGCTCACGACGCGCTCACGACGCGGTCAACGTGGGCGGCGTGAGCGGCGGGATCACCGTCTCCAGCGCCGCGGCCACCCGATACATCCGGTCGTCGGCCATGGTCGGCGCCATCACCTGCAGGCCGACCGGCAGACCTTCGGACAGCCCGCACGGCACTGAGACCGCGGGTCCGCCGTAGAGGTTGCTGGGGATGGTGAACAGATCCGCGAGATACATCTGGTACGGGTCGTCGGTGCGCGCGCCGAACGGGAACGCGACGAACGGCGTGGTCGGCGCGACGAGCACGTCGGCCTGCTCGAACGCGGCCGTGAAGTCGCGGGTGATGAGGGTACGGACCTTTTGCGCCTGCCCGTAGTACGCGTCGTAGTAGCCGGACGAGAGCGCATACGTACCGAGGATGATGCGCCGCTTCACTTCCGGCCCGAAGCCCTTGTCGCGCGTGATCGACATGACCTCCTCGAGCGCTCGTACGCCGTCGTCGCCGGCCCGAAGACCGAACCGTACGCCGTCGAACCGCGCCAGGTTGGAAGAGCACTCGCTGGGCGCGATCAGGTAGTACGCCGGCAATGCGTACTCGAAGTGTGGGCACGACACCTCGACGACTTCGGCGCCCAGCTTCGCGAATGCGTCCACGGCATCGCGGAACGACGACATCACACCGGGTTCCGCGCCGTCGCCACTGAACTGGCTGACGAGCCCGATCCGTACGCCGCTCAGGTCGCCGGACGCACCCTCCCGCGCCGCGCCGACCACGTCCGGCACGGGCGCCGGGATCGATGTCGAGTCGCGCGGATCGTGACCGCCGACGATCGCGTGCAGAAGCGCCGCGTCCTCGACGTTGCGGGCGCACGGTCCCGGGGTGTCCAGACTGGACGAAAACGCGATCAGGCCGTAGCGGGAGGTGCCGCCGTAGGTCGGCTTCGCGCCGACGGTACCCGTGACGGCGCCCGGCTGCCGGATCGAGCCACCGGTATCCGAGCCGATCGCGAGCGGTGCCTCGTAGGCGGCGAGCGACGCGGCCGACCCGCCACCCGACCCGCCCGGGATGCGGCCGAGGTCCCACGGGTTGTGCGTCGGGCCGTACGCGGAATACTCCGTCGACGAGCCCATCGCGAACTCGTCCATGTTCGTCTTGCCGAGGATGACGAGACCGGCGGAGCGCATCCGTTCCACGAGCGTCGCGTCATACGGCGGCCGCCAGCCCTCCAGGATCTTCGAGCCGCAGGTCGTGGGTACGCCCTTGGTCGCGAGTACGTCCTTGACCGCGACGGGTACGCCGGCCAGCGGTCCGAGTGGTTCGCCTGCCACGCGCCGTGCGTCGACCGCGGCCGCGCTGGCGAGCGCACCGTCCTCGTCAACGTGCAGGAAGGCGTGCACCTGACGGTCGACGCGGCGAATCCGTTCCAGATGGGCGCCGGCGACCTCGACCGCGCTCACCTCGCCGGCCGCGATCAGCCGGGCCAACTCCGCGGCGGTCTTCGTGGTCAACTCGCTCACGGCTACTCCTCGTCCAGGATCCGCGGCACGCGGAAGCGGTCCTCGGCGATATCCGGTGCGCCCGCGAGTGCCTCCTCGCGCGTCAGACACGGCACCACGACGTCGTCGCGCAACACGTTGACGAGCGGGACGGAATGCGACGTCGGCGGAATGTCGGCGGCGGCCACCTGCTGGATCCGGGCGATCGACGAGAGGATCACGTCCAGCTGACCCGAGAAGACGTCAAGCTCGTCATCCGTGACGGCGAGCCGCGCGAGCCGCGCGAGGTGCGCGACCTCAGCGCGTGAAATGGCCGACATCTGTGGACCCTTTCGAAATCGAGGCCTCGACGCGGGTGCCACGAGGCCGACGCGCTCGAGTCTATGGGCTCGCCAGCTTGGCCGTCGCTCGGCTTACCTTTCGGCGCCGGCGCACTCACCGGCGGCGCACTCACCGGCGGCGCACTCACCGGTGGCGCACTCACCGGTCAGGCGGCGTCTTCGGGTGGCTCGGTTGCCGGCCAGGCATACTGCTCGGGCGGGCGGTAGCGGGCGAGCCACGACGCGAGTTCGTCGGCCGGCATCGGACGCGCGTAATACCACCCCTGCGCGACGTGGCAGCCGCACGCCACCAGCATGCGCCGAGTCCGGTCGTCCTCCACACCTTCCGCCACCACCCGGAGGTTCAGCGCGCCGGCGAGGTCGATCATCGACCGTACGATCGCCTCGTCGTCGGGGTCGTCGGCCATGCCGAGCACGAACGACCGGTCGATCTTGACTTCGGACAGCGGCAGCCGGCGCAGGTGCTGCATCGACGAGTACCCGGTGCCGAAGTCGTCAAGCGACAACGCAACGCCGAGTCGCGCGAGGCGTTGCAGCGTTGCGAGTACCCGACGCGGGTCGGCCATCAGCGCGCCCTCAGTGATCTCCATCTGTACCTGGTCCGGCGCGATGTTGTAGTGACCGAGTTGCTCGGCCAGCCGATCAACCACCTCGCCGGAATGCAGATCGCGCACGCTGACGTTGATGGCGGCGCGCATCGCCAGTCCGTTTGCGCGCCACTTCGCGAGTTGGGCGACCACGTCGTCCACGACACGCAACGTCAACATGCGCATCACACCGCTGTGCTCGGCGACCCGGATCAGCTCCTCCGGATCCACCAGCCCGCGATGCGGGTGGTGCCAGCGCAGCAACGCCTCGACGCCGGTCACCGTGCCGGTGGCCATCTCGACCTGCGGCTGGTAGTAGAACATCACCTCGCTCGAGTCGGTGTTCTCCAGCGCGCGACGCAGATCGGCAAGCAGGCTCAGCCGGTCCGGCGAGTTGTGGTCGACCTCGGGTGCGTAGACCGCGAGCGCGTCGCCGCGCGCCTTCGCGTCGTACATCGCGACGTCCGCGTGCCGCAGCAGCGTTTCGAAATCCTCGCCGTGTGTCGGGTAGATCGCGATGCCGATCGATCCGCCGACGTCGAGTGACATGCCGTCCAGCACAACCGGCACGGACAGCACGCCCGCGATCGCACCCGCCGCAGAGCGCGCGTCGTTGACGTTGTCGATCTCCGGTGCGACGACTGCAAACTCGTCACCGCCGAGCCGCGCGACCAAATTGCCGTCCGGCACCGCGCGGTCGATGCGCTGCGATATCTCCACCAGCAGCCGGTCGCCGACCGCGTGGCCGAGCGCGTCGTTGACGTACTTGAACCGGTCGATGTCGAGGATCATCAGCGCGAACCGGTGCTCGCGGCCCTCGACGGATGACCGGTGTTGGCAGGTCGCGACGTATTCGCCCACCTCGCTCTGCAATGCCTTGCGGTTGGCCAGACGGGTTAGCGGATCCGTGCGTACCGCCTCGTTCTGCTCGCTCGACAGCCGCGCCATCCGGTTGACCGCGAGCAGCGGCACGATCACCAGCGGGATCAGCGCCGCGCTCGCACGCGTGGTGCCGACCAGCACCGGTCCGAGCAGCAACAGTGACCCGGTGGTCAGCGCGTCATCCGCGAGGTTGCGGCGCAGCGCGTGCCACCACGAGCCGCCGAATCGCAGGGCGACCGCGGTAGTGACGAGCACGTTGTTCACCACGAACCACACGGCCGCGGCGGTGAGCGCTATTCCGACGTCCGGCCAGCCCGGACTACCACCCGGCGCGAACGGCATGCCCTCCGCGGTGTGTAGCACGGCGGACGCGGCCGCGAACGAGATCGCATACTGCGCGGCGTTGAACGCGGCCCGCCATGGACGGTGCTGCAGACGCACCGCGGATGCCACGACGGCGGCGGTCTGCACCACGACGGCCGCGTCGAAGCCCCACATCAGCAGAATCGCGAAGGTGAAGCAAATGGACGGGAAGACCACGGATCGCTGCCGGCCTGGCGGCGGGAAGGGTCGCAGGTCCGCGATGACCGCGAGGAACGCGAGCAACCAGTACGTCGCTGGCGAATGTGTCGGCACGTCCCGCAATTGCGGAATGGCCGGAATGACGAGCGCGAGCGCGACGACGCAGACTGCCGTCACATACCCGAAGAACGCCTTGGCATGCTCCGGTGGCGCAGTATTACGCAACGCCGCCGAATACATTGTCGCCTCCCGTCGGGGCTGGCCCGTCCAGCTCCTCGCGCTCAGGTGCCCGACGAGGCACCCGGAACATTACGATAGGCCGAACCGGCAGGATTTGCGTAAATCGCCCGACGCCTAGATCTACCTGAAACAAAACGTCGCGCCCATGCAAAGTTAGACATTACCGGGCATTGTGCGATTTCATCGACATCCGGTCAGCCGTCGTTGGTGTGTTCGATCGCGGCGTCCGGTCCATCCGACAAAAGCACTCGAAAGCCCGCTTCGTCGAGAATCGGGACCCTCAACTCGACTGCCTTGTCGTATTTCGACCCGGGCGACTCCCCCACCACCACGAACCCCGTCTTCTTGGACACGCTGCCCGTGACCTTGCCGCCCCGGCTCGCGATCGCCTCGGTCGCCTCGTCGCGCGAAAAGTCCACCAGCGATCCGGTGACCACGACGGTCAGCCCTTCCAGCGGCCGTGGACCGGTCTCGGCGCGCTCCTCCGCGGTTCGTACGCCCGCGTCTCGCCACTTGTCCACGATCTCGCGATGCCAGTCGACCGCGAACCACTCCACCAATGCGTGCGCGATCGTCGGTCCGACGCCGTCCGCGCGAGTGAGTTCGTCAACGCTCGCCGCCGCGATCGCCTCGAGCGAGCCGAACTCGCGCGCGAGCGCGACTGCCGCTGTCGGACCGACGTGCCTGATGGACAGTGCGGTGATGACGCGCGCGAGCGGGCGCTGCTTCGCATCGGCCAACATGGACAACAGGCGGACCGAGCCGGCGGACAGCGAACCGTCCTGATTGGTGAAGAACTCGCTCTCCCCGAGCTTGTGCTCGTCCAGCGCGAAGAGATCGCCTTCGTCGGCGATGATGTGATCGTCGACGAGCGCGGCCGCGGCCTTGTAGCCCAGCGCCTCGATGTCGAACACGTTGCGGCTGGCGATGTAATAGACACGCTCGCGGATCTGCGCGGCACAGTGCTGGGCGTTTGGGCACCTGATGTCGACGTCGCCCTCCTTCGCCGGCGCGAGTGCAGTGCCGCACGACGGGCAGGACGCGGACATCACGAATTCGGTCTCGGTGCCGTCGCGCCGATCCACAACTGGGCCGAGGATCTCCGGGATCACGTCGCCGGCCTTGCGCACCACCACTGTGTCGCCGATCAACACGCCCTTACGTTTGACCTCGTTTGCGTTGTGCAGAGTGGCGAACGTGACCGTCGAACCCGCCACGTGCACCGGCTCCAACTCCGCGAACGGCGTGATGCGACCGGTGCGGCCGACGCCGAGTCGGATCGCGATCAGCTTGGTATTCACCTCTTCCGGCGGATATTTATACGCAATCGCCCAGCGCGGCGCGCTGCTCGTAGATCCGAGTCGGCGCTGGATCGACACCTCGTCCACCTTCACGACCACACCGTCGATGTCGTGCTCGAGCGAGTGTCGTTTGGTCGCGTATTCGGCGACGTATTTGCGCACCGCCGCGACGTCGTCGACGACTCGCCAGCGGTCGCTGGTCGGCAGACCCCAGCGCTTGATGGCTTCGTACGCCTGCGATTGCGACGTGACGGCAAAGCCGCGTCGGGCGCCGATGCCGTGCACGATCATGTGTAGCGGTCGCTTCGCCGTCTCGCGCGGATCCTTGTTGCGCAAGCTCCCCGAGGCGGAGTTTCGTGGGTTCACGTAGGGCTTCTCGCCGGCGGCCACTAGCGATGCGTTGAGGTCGGCGAAGGCGGCCAACGGGAAGTAGACCTCACCTCTGATCTCGACGAACTCCGGCACGTCGTCGCCGCGCAACCGGTCCGGTACGTCGCGCATGGTTCGTACATTGGCGGTCACGTCCTCGCCGATCTTCCCGTCGCCCCGGGTGGCCGCCGACACCAGCCGACCGTTCTTGTAGGTCAGATTGACGGCTAGCCCATCGATCTTCAGCTCACACAGGAAGTGCACCGGACCACCGGCGTCCCGCTCGATGCGCGCCGCCCAGGCGGCCAGATCGTCGTCGCGGAACACGTTGCCGAGACTCAACATCGGCTCGGCATGTGTGATCGAAGCGAACATGTTCGAGTAGTCGCCACCGCCGACGCGCTGGGTGGGCGAGTCGGGCGTCCGCAGCGCCGGGAACTCCTCCTCGATGCGGGTCAACTCGCGGATCAAAGCGTCATATTCGGCGTCCGATGCGGTCGGCTGGTCCAGCACGTAATAGCGATATTGATGCTGGTCGACCTCGGCGGCGAGCGCGGCGTGCCGGGCACGCGCGTCCGGCGTCGGCTCGCGTCCGGCGCGCGCCTCCTGCTCAGGCGTCACGGTGGCCTGCTCGGGCGTCACGGTGGCGCCGGCAACGTCACCGGCCGCGCCGCCGGCCGGGCTCTCAGGAGACAGGTCGGCCTTCGCGCTCATGATTGAAAACTATCGCGTCGGCCTGACACTCGCCGGTCAGTAAACGGGTGGTCCCTCGGTGCCATCGGCGCCAATTACACCGGTTGAGCCAGCTCCGGTCGACGGTGCCTCGCCGATCTCGTCGGCCGGCACGACCGGGAGGCCCGGCGAGGTGAACGCCGCGCCGTCGCTCGTCACCACGGCACACTCGTGGCCGGCCAGTCTGGCGAGCCAGTCGAGGGCGCGGGAGCCCATCGCGACCGCCGCGGTCGCGTACGCGTCGGCACGCGCCAGATCTGCACCGACGACCGTCACCGACGCGAGGTCGACGGCCGGCACGCCGCGGTACGGATCGATCACGTGAAAGCCGCGCTCGTACGTACCCGAGGTCGCGATCGCCAAGTCGTCGCCGACAAGCACCCAAGCGACCTTCAACTTCTGCCATGGATGCCGGATACCGATTCGCCATGCCGTGCCGTCCGGCCCGTGACCGCGCACCCGGATGTCGCCGCCCGCGTTGACGCAGTGGTTCGGTATGCCGGCCGCGAGCAGCCGGTCCGAGGCCACCTGCACCGACCAGCCCTTCACGTAGCCGGACGGGTCGAGGCTCCCGGTGGCGTACGCGTCGAAGTACCCATTCGTCTCGGACCGCAGCACGTCGCACGCGTCCAGCACGTGGCGCATGTCCGGCGACATGTCGGATGCCGCGACCTCGCCACCGCCCAGTCGCGACACCTCGCTGTCCGCCTTGAACGTGCTGAACCGAGCGTCCACCTCGGTGAACCACTCGAACACCGAACGCGACAGCTCGTCGACGTCCACTCCGTCCGGCGGGTCGACAACATCGAGAGTGATCGCCGTGCCCATGATGAACTCGACGGCGTGCCACCGGCCGCCCATCTGCACGACGGTATGCCTAGGCCGCGTTCAGCACGGCCTGGAGCGCCGATTTGTACGCCGACGACGTGTAGGTCGCGCCCGATACCGCGGCGATTTTGGCGCTCTGCGCGCTCAACGCCTCGGACGTCAGCTTCGGGCAGGCCGACCGATAGCATTTCGACTCGGTCGGATTGGACTCGCTGGCCGACACCGCGGTGATCCGGTGCCCGGAGATCGTGACGGTCATCGACAGCGTGCCGTAGTGGCCGCCGTCCACCGACGCGGATGCCTTGTACGTGCCGTCCGCCGGCCCGGTCTGGGTCGGCGTCGGGGTGGGCGTCGGCTTCGGCGTGGGCTTCGACGTGGTGTGTCCGGGGGCCGGCGTGGTGCCGGTGGGCGTGCCGCTTGGCCTACCGCCCGGGGTGACGCTCGCGCCCGGTTTCGCCGGGTGACCCGAGGCGGTCGGCGCGGGCGCCTTTGATCCGCCGGTGACGACCGCACCGCCGGCGACGACCGCGGCCGCCGCGCTGTCCCCACCGGCCGCGCTGCCATGCGCGTGGGTGCCAAACTTCGCGCCCACGAGTAGCGACGTTCCGGTGAGGGTGCCCAACACGAACGCGACCGATCGCCGCACGTCGCGCCTCCTTCGTCTCGGTCCAGCCTCAGAACTCGAACGGGTCCATGTGAATCTGGCGTCGCGGCACATGCAGCCGCCGCAACGCGGCCAGCGATGCCTCGACCAGGCCCGGCGGACCGCACAGGTAGACATCACGATGGCGGGCATCCGGCGCGAGTTCGCGCATGCCTCTCGGCGAGAAGGCGCGTCGCGGACCTTCGTCATCGCGGGAGCCGAGCACATACCAGAGCGTCGCGCCACGCTTCTGGGCGAGCCACTCCAGCTCCTCGGCGAAGATCACTTCTTCGCGGGTACGCGCCCGGTAGAGAACGATCGTTCCGGACGGCAGCTCCTCTAGCAGCGCGCGGATCGGCGCGATTCCGCTGCCGCCGGCGATGAGCAGCGCGCTTGGCCGACGGCGCTGCTCCGCCGTGAAGATCCCCCACGGGCCCTCGACGATGACCGGTACGCCTGGCCGCAGCTCTCGCAGGTCGGCGGTGTGGTTGCCGACCACCTTGATGGTCAGCCGCAGCCACCGGCCGTTCGGCGCCGCGGAGAGCGAGAACGGGTGCGCCTGCCACCAGCACCGGCGAGCCATGAACCGCCACCGGAAGTACTGACCGGCGCGTGCGTTGAGGTCCTCGAGGCGGCGCCCCGTGATGTAGACCGAGACCATGTCGCTCGACTCCGGCACGATCTCGGCGACCCGCAGCCGGTGCCGCATGTTCAACGTGATCGGCCGGATGATGCGACCGGAGATGATGCAGGCGAGGACGACGAAGTAGAGCGACCGCCAGTACCATCGCCCGAACCCGTTCGACGACAGCTCCTGCCCGTCCGCGAACTGGTGCCCGTAGCTCAGCAACAGCACGAGGTAGCTGCCGAGATGCAGGTAATACCAGAGCTCGTACGGCATCCGGCGGCGTACCACCCGGATCGCCATCGCCGCGATCGCGATCAGGATGAAGGTCGCGATGTATGCACTGATCATCGCCGCGAAGGACGTCCACAGCTGTGCCGTCTGCGCGACGACGCTGATGTCTGCTTCGCCTGCGTACCCGAGCGTGATCAGCACGACGTGCGCGATGACCAGGAAGAACAGCGCGCCACCGAGCGCTCGGTGCCACCCGAGCAGATCATGCGCGCCGATCCATTGCTCCAACCAGTCCACCCGGCTCATGAGCAGGATCTGGACCAGCAGCACGTAGCCCGCGATCATGCCGGTGACGCGACCGCTCTCGGTGAGGATCGCGGCCGTGCCGTGCACCGAGTGCGATGGCGTGTCGAGCCACCACAACTCGACGGACACCGCCGCCATGAACCAGAACAGCACCTTGAGGAAGACGCGGGCGCCGCCGTCGACCTGCTCGGGCACCACCGGCTGGTAGCCCCAGTCGCCGACGTACTCGTGGTGCAGCGCGGCCGGCGCCTCCGGCTCACGGTGCCAGCGCGGGTGTGGGCGACGGCCGGGACCGTCGGGAAGGCGTACGCGGGGAATCGTTCCGGTGGCCGTCACGGTGAGCGGCGGCGGCAGTCGCCGCACGTCGTCTGGCGTCGGCCCCCAGGCGGCCTGGTCGGGTACGGGTCGCGCCGAATCGTACTGCGGCAAGTACGAAGAGTAGTCGCCTTCGGGGCCACGAGGTCGGCCCGCTGTCCCGTACTCATCGGCGGGATGCCGAGGCGGACGGTTGGGCGGATGTCGCCGACGGCCACGTTCATCGGCCGATCGCGGATGCACCCTGTTGCTCCCGTCGGATGGGGGTCGCGTCGATGCTGCCGGAATTCCGGTGCGGTCTCAACAGGCCCGGACGGTTGTGGGACGCCTTTTTCGGATTTTCAGCCGTCCGATAGCCGCCGGCCGGCTTCCCGACACGCTGTAGTGACTTGCTGTGCCCGGACCATCGACAATTCGGCTAACCCGCATGCCGGCGTCACGACAACTTGGTCGGGCAACTGGCTCGTCGAGAAGCCGAGCGTGTGCCACAGGCGCTTGACGCGATCCGCGACCGCCGCCGATGACGGGTCGGTGGCGTTCGGATCGGTCGACACGGCGCCCGCGAAGAGGCCAAGGCCGCTGTCGAGCGCCTCGGCCAGCGGATCCAGGTCGCGGACGAGATCGAGGTCGATCGCCACCGCACAGGCGCCGATCGTGCGGAACAAATCGATCGGTGCGTCGGCCGCGCAGCAGTGCACGACCACCGGTACGCCCGCGGCCGAGACAACGTCCGCCAGCGCGGCGGTCGCCACGGTGTCATCGATCGCGGCCAGCATGTCGTACCCGCTCTCGGTGGGTACGCGTCCGGCCAGCACCGCGGGCAGCGACGGCTCATCGAGCTGGACCAGCAGCCGAGCGTGCGGCAACCGGGTCCGCAGCTCGGCGACATGTGCCGCAACGCCCTCCGCCAGCGACGACGTCAGGTCGCGCACCGCACCCGCGTCACGCAGCATCCGGCCGCCGATCGGCAGGTCCAGCGACGCGGCGAGCGTCCACGGTCCGGCGGCCTGCACCTTGAGCGGTCCGTCGAAGTCCGCTGCGCCGTCGGTGAGTGCGTCGAGATCACGCTCCCAAATGTCACGCACCCGCCGCAGGTCGACTCCGGCGTGCGCGGCCGTGCGCCACCGGCCGGCGTATAGCTCGACGGGCAGGTCGACGAGCAGACCGGCGCTACGACCGACCATGTCGGCACCCGGTCCACGCGCCGGAAGCTCCGGCAAGTAGGGCAGGTCCGGTAGCTCGCCGAGAACGGTCTTGACTGCCTCGAGGATGTCCCGGCCGGGCAACGAGCCGATGCCGGTCGCGCTGCCGGGGCTCCACGGCCATGGATCGCCCAGCGACCACGGGGCCGCGTCGGTGCGCTCGGTCACGACGCCGCGCGAACGGCTCGGTCCGCCCGCGTGATGGTGGCCGACCCGAGCACGATGTCGCCCGCCGGGTCCGGCTGGTACGCCACGATCGCCTGGCCGGCGGCAATTCCGCGTACCGGCGAATCAAGCGTGGCCACGACCGCGCCGTCCGTCGTGGCCGCCACCATCGCGGACGCGGTCTCACCGTGGGCGCGCATCTGCACCTCGGCGGGCACCGGCCGATCGGGCGGCGCGATGCCGGTCCACACCGCGCGTTCCGCGGTCACGACGTCCACGTCGAGTGCCTCGGCGGGTCCCACGGTCACGGTGTTGGTCACCGGCGTGATCGACAGCACGTAGCGCGGACGTCCGTCCGGAGCGGGTCGATCCAGGCGCAATCCCTTGCGCTGGCCGATGGTGAATCCGTGTGCACCGGCGTGCCGGCCGAGCACACGGCCGCTCGCGTCGTCCACGATGTCGCCCGGTGACGCGCCCAGCCGCGCGCTGAGGAAGCCGCGTGTGTCGCCGTCGGCGATGAAGCAGATGTCGTGCGAGTCCGGCTTCTCGGCGACCGCGAGGCCCCGCTCCGCCGCCTCGGCGCGCACGTGCGCCTTGGTGGACTCCCCGAGCGGAAACATCGACCTGCCAAGCTGGTCGCGGGTCAGCACCGCGAGCACGTACGACTGATCCTTGCCCAGGTCCACACTGCGCCGTAGCAGGCCGTCCGCGCCGAGACGCGCGTGGTGTCCCGTCACCACGGCATCGAACCCCAGGGCGATCGCCCGGTCCAGCACCGCGGCAAACTTGATCTTCTCGTTGCAGCGGACGCAGGGATTGGGAGTACGGCCGGCGGCGTACTCGGCGACGAAGTCGTCCACCACGTCGGCGTGGAACTGGTCGGCCATGTCCCAGACATAGAACGGGATGCCGATCACGTCGGCAGCGCGCCGAGCGTCGCGAGCGTCCTCGAGCGTGCAGCAGCCGCGTGCTCCGGAGCGGTAGGTCTGCGGATTCCGCGACAGCGCAAGGTGTACGCCGGTGACGGCATGCCCAGCGTCGGCGGCGCGCGCTGCAGCCACAGCGGAGTCCACCCCGCCGCTCATCGCCGCCAGTACACGCACGTGACCAAGGGTACCGGGCGGGCTCGGATCGGCTCGTCGCCGCGCGCTCGCCGGCGCGCTCGCCGGCTCGGTCCCCCGGCGGCCGGTCATGACCTTGCGGGCGTTTTTGTTGGAACCTGGAGAGCCGTTCCAACGATTTCCCCGCAAGGTCACGACATTGCGAGGCGGCTCTGAGCGCGCCGCCTTTCGAGTGCCGCGCCGAGATCACGCATGAGTCGCGCGACGTCGGCCATGTCGGCGCGGGTCACGTGGAAGACCTCCCACCCGGCCGCGTGCAGCGCCCGGAGGCGTACGCGGTCGTCGGCCAGCTGCCGCGGATCGACATGCCACTGGCCGTCGTACTCGACCGCGAAACGGAGATCGGGCCACGCCAGGTCGACACGGGCCACGAATTGGCCGGCCACGAACACGCGATACTGCGGCACCGGCCGGGGCAGGCGGTAGTGGTGGATGTGCACACGGAGCTCGGACTCGGGTGGCGACTCTGCGCGCGGATCGCGGAGGCTGAGTGTATTCGCGGCTTTGAGTGAACCCATCGCTCCGAAGTGTCGCAGCGACTCGGCGGTGAGCTGGCCCTTGCGCAGCCGCCGGGCATGTCCGAGGGCGTCGATCCAGCCGACCGCGTCCAACTCCGGCAGTGCCCTGGCCAGCTCCCAACCGGTCCGTAGCGGCGCGCAGACCGGCATTCGCCAACGCACGGCCACGTCCGCCGGGTGCACGGGTCCGGTACGGATGGCGAGCCCAGCGACCGGTCCGAATCGACGCGGGGTCAACACTTCGACAGGCCCGTCGAAGTCGCCCATCTTCGAGCCCCACAACAGCGCGGCGGAGCGACCGGAGATCAGTGCACCGGACGGGATGACGAGCGCGGCACCCGCTACTCGTGTCATGTGGTCGTCCCGAGCGGCCGAACTGACGTACACGTCGCGAAACAGCCGCCGCCAGTTCGAGCCGCGCAACTGCATCGGAGTCAGCAGACCGGCGGCAATCGCGTCGCTACCACGAAACGGTCGATCGCCCAGGCGCGTGGGCCTGATGGCACGTGGAGGCACTAAGGAATTATGAACATCGATGCGTCCGTACGCGATCCGGTCATGACCTTGCGGGCCTTTTGTTGGAACCTCGATGACCGTTCCAGCGATTTCCCCGCAAGGTCACGACGAGCCCCCGACCAAAACGCGCGGAGCGTGAGCCAGACGCGGCCGAGCCGCGACCAACGCGCGGGCGCTCAGCGACCGGGCGCCGGCCGGTACGCGCGCCGGGCGCGGTCGACGGCACCCGGCAACGCCGCGATCAACTCGTCGATCTCCGCCGATGTCGATGTGTGCCCGAGCGTGAACCGCAGCGACGATCGGGCGCGGTCATCGTCCGCGCCCATGGCAAGCAACACGTGTGACGGCTGCGCCACACCGGCCGAGCATGCCGAGCCGGTTGAGCACGCGATCCCGGCCGCGTCCAGCAGCAGCAACAGCGCATCTCCGGCGCAGCCCGGGAACGAGAAGTGGGCGTTGCCCGGCAACCGGTTGACGGGATCCCCGTTGTAGACCGCATCCGGTACCGCAGCCCGCACGCGCGCGACCAGCTCCTCGCGCAACGCCGACACGGTTGCCGCGTGCTCCTGTTGGCGCTTGACGCTCGCCTCGACCGCGGTCGCGAACGCCACAATGCCGGCCACGTCGAGCGTCCCGGAGCGTACGTCGCGTTCCTGACCGCCGCCGTGCAGCAGCGGCGTACATGCCACGTCCCGGCCGAGCAACAGGGCGCCGACCCCGACCGGGCCGCCGAGCTTGTGCCCGGTCACCGACATCGCCGCCACCCCGGACGCGGCGAAGTCCACCGGCACCTGGCCGACCGCTTGGATCGCGTCGGAGTGCAGCGGCACGTCGGCGGTCGCCGCGAGCGCGGCCAGCGCAGCTACCGGCTGAATAGTGCCGATCTCGTTGTTGGCCCACATGGTGGTCACGACGGCCACGTCATTCGGGTCGCCCAACGCCTCCGCGAACGCCTCCGGCGAGACGCGTCCGACGCCGTCCACCGGCAGCCAGGTGATCTCGGCGCCCTCGTGGGCACCGAGCCACTCGACCGCGTCCAGCACGGCGTGGTGCTCGATGCTGCTTGCCACGATGCGGACGC
This sequence comes from Micromonosporaceae bacterium, assembly GCA_035713725.1. Classification (GTDB taxonomy): domain Bacteria; phylum Actinomycetota; class Actinomycetes; order Mycobacteriales; family Micromonosporaceae; genus DASQPR01. The sequence continues at coordinate 34,398 of DASTMZ010000209.1, read as the reverse complement.
GACCGGCCGCCGCGGCACGGCGCGCCCAAAAGATGCCCTTGACGGCGAGGTTGTCGGCCTCCGTACCGCCACCGGTGAAGATCACTTCGGACGGACGAGCACCGAGTGCCGCCGCAATGCACTCGCGCGACTCCTCCACGCTGCGGCGGGCGAGCCGGCCGGGTCGGTGCAGCGACGATGCGTTGCCGACCTCGCGGGCGGCGGCCACGTAGGCCTCCACCGCCTCGTCGATCATTGGCGTGGTCGCGGCGTGATCAAGATATGCCATCGTCTCCTAGCCTATCCACCACTGGGCCGGTCTCCGACCGAGCGCAACCCTTAACGAACGCGAACGTTCCGTAACGCCTTGCGCCACGGGTGATCCGGGCGGGCGATCGCCAGGGCGCTGTCGAGCCAACCGCGCGCACCATCGTCCAACTCGGGTGCGACGGCTGCGAAGTCCGCTTCGTCCTTCTCCCGGGGTACGCCGCGCGGCGCACCCGACTTGTAGAGCAGCGCGGCCTCGGGACGCAGGTACGGGATGCCGGCGTTGGTGCGCGCGATCGCCTGGGACATCGGTCGCCTGATGCGCTTGTCGCGTTTGTACACCCAGGTGCGGTCGCCGCCGGCCTCGAGAAACATGTCCGTCCGGTACGAGCCGTTCTCGGCCATCCACACTTGCCGTACGTGCCGCCGCGGCGTCGCCGCACCCAGCGGCCAGATCGCGCCGGCGTGCACGCCGTACGGCCGCAGGCCGAGCGCGTCGACGAACACCCGGAATGAGCCGCGCGGGATCGCGATCTCCAGATCTTCGTGGTCGCGCAGCCGGCCGAGCCCCTTCTCGGCGTACCACAGGTCTAACGCCCATCCGCCGGCCACATGCCAGGGCCGCTCCACGTCGGCCAGCCGCCGGGTGATCTCCGTTGGATGCCAGGCCGCCCACGCGTCCACCCACGGTGCGGCGAGCGACGCCACCATCACGTCGATGTCGAGTGACACGCGGCGTGTGCCACCACGACCGTCCGGCTCGGTCCAATGCGTCACGATCGGACCCTGACCCCAGTCGTGATAGCCGAGCCGCTCGTACAGCCGCCGTGCGTCCGGGTTGTCCAGACCAACACCGAGCAACAGGACGTCGTGACCACGCTCGCACGCCGCCGCCTCACACGCTCGGATCAGCGCCGTCCCGATTCCGCGCCGCTGCAACCGCGGCGTCACTTCGAGATGATTCAACACGGGTACGCCGGGAAAGGTGCGCCGTAACTCCGGCTCCTCCGGTACCTCGCAGTGCAGGTACACGTCTCCGACCACCGCACCATCGAGCCAGGCCACCAGCAGTGCGCCGGCGCGTTGGCGGGTCCGGCCGATCCGATCGGTGAAGAACTCGCGCTGCCCCATCGCCGACACCAGCGCGCCGAGATCACCCTTGTGGGCGACCCGGATCTCCAACCCCTTCGGCGGTGCCGTCGGCACCCGGTAACTCTATGTTTCCCTGCTACCCGCCAGCACCCGGATTCCGGGCGCCGTCGGTACCACGTACACACATAAGCCTTAAACCGTGCGCCGATCGGCGCGCCGTGCCCATGCACCGGCGTGTCCCCGGCTTACCCACGACGACCTAAAACGCCCTGCCGTCGCCGTGGGTAAGCCGGGGCCACGCCCTAAACCGCAACCACTTAGCGCCGCTTACGAACCTCTTCCGCCGCCTGCGGAACGACCTTGAACAAATCCCCGACCACGCCAAAGTCCGCCAGCTCGAAGATTGGCGCCTCCGAGTCCTTGTTGACCGCGACGATCGTCTTCGACGTCTGCATGCCGGCGCGGTGCTGGATCGCACCGGAGATGCCGAGCGCGATGTAGAGCTGCGGCGACACCGTCTTACCGGTCTGACCGACCTGGAACTGGTGCGGGTAGAAGCCGGAGTCGGTGGCGGCTCGCGATGCGCCGACCGCGGCACCGAGGAGATCAGCGAACTCCTCGACGAGCTTGAAGTTGTCCGCGCTGCCGACACCGCGCCCGCCCGACACCACGATCGACGCCTCGGTCAGCTCGGGACGAGAGCCCTTCTGCTCGGTCCGGCGCTCGACGACCTTGACGAGCTTTGCGGTGTCGTCGACGGTCGCATCGATCGTCTCGACCGTGGGCGTGGCCGGCGACGGGGTCGGGGTGAGTGAGTTCGGGCGTACGGTGGCCAGCGGCAGCCCGCGGGTCACCTGGGACTTCACGATCGTGGTACCCGCGAAGATCGCCTGCGTTGCCGTACCGTCCACGTCCAGCGACAGCACATCGGTCAGTACGCCATTGTCGAGCTTGACCGCGACTCGCGCGGCGATCTCCTTGCCCTCCTGTGTGGAACCGAGCAGGACGGCCGACGGCTGCGCGGTCGTGATGAGCCTCGCGAGCACGGCCGCCTTCGGCGCGACGAGATGGCCCGCGATGTCATCGCTTTCCGCGACGTACACCTTGGCGGCGCCGTATTCGCCGAGCTTGTCGGACAGCGCAGCGGCGGTGCCCGGTGCGCCGAACACCACCGCGGCCGGCGTGCCGAGGTCGCGCGCCAGCGTGAGCATCTCGAGCGTGACCTTCTTGACCGCGCCGCCCGCGTGCTCGACGACAACTAGTACGTCAGACATTGGCTGCGCCCCCACTCACACGAACTTCTCGGATGCCAGGAACTCGACGAGTGCGACGCCGCCCTCGCCGGAGTCCTCGACGCGGCGGCCGCCCTGCCGCGGCGGGCGCTTGTTGGCGTCGACCACGGTGGTCGTCGCGCCGGCGAAGCCGACCTCGTCGGCCGAGATGCCGAGGTCGGCCAGCGACAGCACGGTCAGCGGTTTCGACTTGGCCTGCATGATGCCCTTGAACGACGGGTAGCGCGGCTCGTTGATGGTGTCCCACACCGAGATGATCGCGGGCGTCGACGCGGTGACCACCTCGACGCCGTCCTCGGTCTGGCGCTCGACCGTCAGCGACGATCCGTCGACGGTGAGCTTGCGGGCGCCGGTGAGCGCCGCGATGCCGAGACGTTCGGCGAGCATCTGCGGCATCACCTGGACGCGACCGTCGGTCGACTCGGCACCGGAGATGACGAGGTCGGCGCCGAGCGTGCCGAGGGCGGCGGCGAGCACTTTGGACGTACCCATCGCGCACGAGCCGTGCAGTGCATCGTCGGTTACGTGCACCGCCTTGTCGGGACCCATCGACAGTGCCTTGCGAATCGACTCGGTCGCGGACGCCGGGCCCATGGTGAGCACGGTGACCTCGCCGCCGTGCGCCTCCTTGATCTTGAGGGCCTCCTCGATGGCGTACTCGTCCATCTCGTTGATCACGTTGCTTGCCGACGCACGGTCGACGGTCTTGTCGTCGCTGCGCAGGTTGCGCTCCGCGCCGGAATCAGGCACCTGCTTGACGAGTACGACGATGTTCATCGCGGTTCGCGGACCTCCCATGTCGACGGCACTGTCTACATCACAGCGTTGGCCGGCCGGCCACCGTTGACCGGCCGCGATACGACGCTCGCACGCGAGTGTTCTGCCCACCGGCCGACCCGGTCAACTTCTACGCGTGTGGCACATGCCACCGGCGATGTTACCCGCCGGTAATCAGCGGAACGCGGTCGGAACGGCGCGGTGAGCTAAGTCACCGTGACCGTACGAAGTGGCGGGTTACGGTGTGGCTGGGAGGTGTCCGAAATGTCGCCGCAGAGCGCGCCACTGTTTGGGCACGGCAGGTTTTCAGAGCTCGGCTTCCCGGAGCTCGACTTCCCGGACTCCGAGTTCCCGGAGTCGGAGTTCCCGGAGTCCGATGAGCCACCGCTCGGGAGTTCCGACGTGACCATCGCCGAACTCCGGGTCGCCATGTGGGGCGAACACCACGCCCGACCCGCACCGGACGACCACCGCTGCACCTGCGGACGGATCCGCGAAACGTGCGTACGCGACGAGGTGCGGGCGTTCTGGCACGCGATGAGCGACGAACGCCCGCCCCGGCCACCGAAGGCGTTCGGCAGCTCGTAGGCGGGCGTACGAGGGCTTAGGCGTTAGCACCCGGACCGGTGCCGAGTGCGGCGCTCACCTTGCCGAGCATCTCGGTCTCCGGCGCGGAAATGCCGCCGACCGCCTCGGCCGTCTTCGTACATGCGTCGAGCACGATGTGCCGATACGCATCGGCGTCGGCCGGCGCCTTCTGCTCCGCCGTGTTGACCGACGCCGACAGGTCGGAGAGCACCTCGGATTCCATCTGCGCCGTGCCGCCCTTGGGCATCTTCGGCTTGCTCATGCCTCGGAAGATCCCCTGCATCTCACCGCTCGCCGCGGCGAACGACTTCGACGCCGCGAAGCTCTCCTTGATCATGTCGATCATGCCCGGCTCCGCGTTCGAGACCAGGAAGACGGCGCCAAACGCGGCGCCACGCAGCATCTGCTTCTCGTTTTCGGTGTAGTCAGCCATGCCCCCATCCTGACGGCCGGGCCGGCGCTGGGGCGGCAAACGACCAGATCGCACGGGTTGCCGACACGGCCCGGCCGGGAGTTTGGCGCATGGCGATAATGACGCTGTGTTCACGACGGTGCGTCGCTGGTTCGATCCTCGTGAGGTCCGCGAGGTCGGCACCACGCCGGATTACCGGTTCTCGCTCGCCAACGAACGCACGTTTCTCGCCTGGATCCGCACCGGTCTCGCACTCGTCGGCGGCGGGCTCGCGGTGGCCGGCTTCCTGCCGCCGCTGCATGTGCCGCACCTTCGGGAGGCGCTGGCGATCATCCTGATGGCGCTCGGCGGCGTGATCGCGCTGCGTGCCATCGACCACTGGGCCCGATGCGAGCGCGCGATGCGGCTGGGCCAACCGCTGCCTGCCTCCCACTTCCCGGCCATCCTCGCCATCGCCGTCGGGGTCGGCGCGGTCGCGCTGGTCATCGCCGTCGTGTTGCCGGGCCATTGGATCTGACATGAGCGACGACCAGGCTGAGCGCCGGCCGGATCCGATGTGGAGCGGCGCCGAAGGCGCAAGCGCGGAGCGGACCCGGCTGTCGTGGCGGCGTACCACCTTGTCATGCACCGCCGTGCTGCTGCTCACGATCCGGTTGGCGACGCGAGACCGACTGCACGCGCTCGGCGCGGTGCTGGCCGCGCTGGCGCTGTTCGTCTGGCTCGCGCAGCTCTGGATCACCCAGCGCCGCATCGACGCGATGGCCGATCGGCAGCCGGCCACGGTGCGGCGGACAGTGCCGGCCACGGCGCTGGCCGCGGTCGCGTTCGCGCTCCTCGGCGTGGCGCTGTCGTTGACCACGCTGTGATCGGTCTGCGTTACACGCGGCGCGGCGCTTCTCACGCGACGAGTACGACGCCGCGCAGCTTCGCGAACGCCGCAACCTCCATCGCCTCGTAGTCGGCATCGCGATAGTCGCCCGCGACCGTGGCCGCCCGGTTCCGTTCGATCTCCCATCGCAACCGCTCACGGATCCACGGGACGATCATCTCCGGGTCGTACCCGGGTCCGCCGGCGCGCCGATATGCGTCCAGGAACGTCGCGACACGAGAGGCGTCCAGCGCGTCCCCGTCGTGGCTGAACTCCCACGCCGCCCATGCCACCTCGGCACCGAGCACGTCGACGCGGGCGTCGTCCCAGTCCAGCAGCGCGAGCCCGCCGTCGCCGAGCGGTCCATCGTGTACGTGGATGTTGCGCGGGTAGAAGTCGCCGTGCACCGCACCGCGTGGCGCCTCGCGGCCGGCGCCGAACCGCCAGCGCGCGAGCGTCGCGTCGAGATCCGGATCGACGATGCCGCCGCGGTCGACAGGTGGCGGTCGGTCCGAGGGCGCGCCCGGCTCGCTTGGCGGCCGGTGTCCCGGGCTGCCGATCGCGATGGTGGCCTGATGCAGGCGAGCGAGCAGGTCGGCGGCGGCGAGTTGGTCGTCCGGCCGGGCACGGTCGAGTTGACGGCCGGGCACGTACGGCCACAGCGTGAGCGGCCGGCCACGCCACCTGCCGATGATCGGCGACACCGGTCCGACGACCTCGGGGACGTACGCCGCGAGTGCCGCCGCCACGCCGTACGCCCAACGCAACTCGGCGGCCGACCGCCACACCGGAGCGGCACGGGCCACGAGCGACCGTGGCGTCGCGATGTGCCACAGCAAGCACTCGTCGCCGGCGTCGAGAATCGGCGTGACGCTCTCCGCGTCGATGCCGAACGCCTTGCGTAGGGCGTCCTGAAGATCCCGATCCGGACGTGTCACGCGAGGTTCGCTGACCGGGGATAGACGTCGGCGGGATCGGTCAGCACGTTCACCAGGTAGGGCACGCCGGAGTCGAAGGCGCGATGCAACGTGCCCGCCAGGTCGCCAGGCTTCGCGACCGTCTCGCCAGCGCCACCGAGCGCCTCGACGACCTTGTCATAGCGCAGCCCCGGCTGCAGGTCGGCGGCCACGTCGTAGCCGTACATCGCCTGCATCGGATGCTTCTCCAGACCCCAGATGCCGTTGTTGCCGACCACGATCACCACTGGCAGCCGTTGACGCACCAGCGACTCGACGTCCATCAGCGAGAACCCGGCCGCGCCGTCGCCCATGAGCACGCAGATTTGACGATCCGGATAGGCCACCCGGGCGCCGAGGGCGTATCCGAGACCGGTGCCGAGACACCCGTACGGCCCGGGGTCGAGCCAGGAGCCGGGCGTGGCGGGTTCCAGGTACTTGCCGGCGTACGACACGAAGTCGCCACCATCGCCGATCGTGACCGCATCGTCGGCAAGTACCCGGCGCAGCTCGCCGTACACCCGGGCGGGCTTGATCGGATCGTGGTCGGCGAGCATCGTCTCGTCGTCGATGGCCCGCGCGGCGTCCTCCGCGGCACGCAGTTGCTCGATCCAGTCCGTGTGGTCGACGCGGTCGCCGGTGTAGGACGCGATCTGGGACAGCGCCAGGCGCAGGTCGCCGGCCGGCGAGCAGGCCGTCATGACGTGCGAGGCACGCTGCGTCGGTGCGTCGACGATGTGGATCACCTGCGCGTCGCCGAAGCTGCCGAACGACAGCCGGAAGTCCAGCGGCGTACCGATCACGACGACGACATCGGCACCGCCGAGCGCCGCCCGGCGGGCCTTCGAGAACGCGAGCCGGTGATCGGGCGGCAGCGCGCCGCGGCCCATGCCGTTCGCGAACACCGGCACGCCATGTGCCTCGGCGGCTTCGCGCAACTCGGCGACCGCGTCGGCGCCGTACACATCGGAGCCCGCGATGATGACCGGCCGCTGTGCCGCGGCGATCAGCGTCGTCGCCTTTGCAACGTCCTCCGGATCCGGCTCGATCACCGGCACGTCGGGCAGTGGGATCTCGCTCTCGCCCGTCCCGAAGGCCACCTCGAGCGGCAGGTCGACGAAGACCGGTCCACGGTGCGGGGTGAGCGCCGCCGTCACGGCACCGGCGACCGCGGCGACCACGTGGTCGGTGTCGTGTGCGGTCGCGGCGTGCTTCGTGATGGACGCCACGATCGGCACATGGTCCATCTCCTGCAGGCTTCCGGCGCCCCACCGGAAGGCCGGCGCACGGCCACCGAGCACAACGACCGGCGCCGCGTTGAAGAACGCGCTGGTGATGCCGGAGACGCCATTCGTGACGCCCGGGCCGGCGGTCAGCACGGCAAGGCCGGGCTGGCGGGTCAGCTTCGCCGTCGCCTCGGCCGCGAACACCGCGGACTGCTCGTGGCGTACGTCGTAGATCGGGAAACCGGTCTTGTGCGCCGCGTCGTAGAGCGGAAAGACATGACCGCCGGACAGCGTGAACATCGCCGTCGCGCCGTACGCCCGCAGCGTGGCGAGCGCGAGGTCGCCGCCGTGTCCCTCGATCGTGTCCGTCATGCTCGGCCTTTCGCATGCTCGTGCGCGTCGACGCGTCCGCCGTACGTTACCGCTCGGTAGACGCCCAGGTCACGGACATCCCGTCCGGTGGGCCAGCCAGTGGGTGCTCGTCAGCGGCCGGTGAACGTCGGCTTGCGCTTCTCGACGAACGCGGCGGTGCCCTCCCGCATGTCGTCGGTCGCGAACAGCGCCGAGAACAGCTGTGACTCCCACGCGAGGCCGGCGGCGAGATCCATCCCCAGGCCGCCGTCGACCGCGAGCTTTGCGGCACGCAGCGCCACGGCAGGACCAGACGCGTACGGCTTCACCAGCGCGACGGCCGCGTCGTAGACCTCGGCGGCAGTTGGCACCACCTTGTCGACGAGTCCGATCGCGAGCGCCTCCTCGGCGCCGACGAACCGGCCGGACATGATGATGTCCTTCGCCCGGGCCGGTCCGACGAGCCGTGGCAGGCGCTGTGTGCCGCCCGCGCCGGGGATGAGGCCGAGGTTGATTTCGGGCTGTCCGAGCCGCGCGTCCGCCGACGCGACCCGCCAGTCGCACGCGAGCGCGAGTTCGCAGCCGCCACCGAGCGCGTACCCAGTGATTGCCGCCACGACCGGCTTCGGTATCCGCGCGATGGCATCGAACGCCGACGTCAGCGCCGTCGCGCGGTTCGCCATCGCGACGTAGGACATGCCGGCCATTTCCTTGATGTCAGCTCCGGCGGCAAACACCTTCTCGCCGCCGTAGACGACCACTGCTCGTACGTTCTCGTCGGTTGTCGCGGCGGCCGCGGCGGCGCGCAACTCCTCCTGGATGGCGGCGTTCAGCGCGTTCATCGGCGGGCGGTCCAACCGGATCGTCCCGATGCCGTCCGCCACCGTCAATCCGATGAACTCGCCCACCGCACGCCTCCGCTCGTTGGCAATCGGCGCTCGGGGGGAACGCCGCTAGGAGCCTACGACGGGATTGTCTTTGTCGACGATGCGGACGCCGAGCGGGAACAGCGAGATCGGAACGAGCTTGAAGTTCGCGAGTCCGAGCGGGATGCCGATGATCGTGACGCACTGCGCGATGCCCAAGGCGATGTGGCTGAGCGCGAGCCACCAGCCGGCAAATATCAGCCAGATGATGTTGCCGATCGCGGACCCGACACCGGCCGTTGGCGCCCGGACGGTGGTCCGACCGAACGGCCACAGCGCGTAGGCCGCGATCCGGAACGCCGCGATCCCGAACGGGATCGTGATGATCAGGATGCACAAGATGATGCCGGCGACAACGTACTCGAGCGCCAGGATCAGCCCGCCGAAGATCAACCAGACGATGTTGAGAATGAGGCGCATGCCGTCATCGTTGCCGACCCGGTCGGACGACGAGCGGGATTGGCGATTTGTCCGACCGTGCGTGCCTTGACCGTCATGCGTGCGTTGGCGCCGTCGTGTGTTCGCTGACCGGTCATGCCATCCGTGCGCTGAACCGACCCCGTGAGTAGGTCACGCGCAGCGGCATGCCGAACGCTGCGCTGAGGTTGGCGCTACTGATCGTGTCGCGGAGCAGGCCGGCGGCAACCACGCCGCCGTCGCGCATCAGCAATGCGTGCGAGAAGCCGTCCGGAATCTCCTCCACGTGATGTGTCACCACGACGAGCGCCGGCGCGTCCGGGTCCGCAGCCAGCAGTCCGAGCCGCGCGACCAGGTCCTCGCGGCCGCCGAGGTCGAGCCCGGCCGCCGGCTCGTCGAGGAGCAACAGCTCCGGGTCGGTCATCAGGGCGCGCGCGATCTGCACGCGCTTCCGCTCGCCCTCGGACAGCGTGCCGTAGGACCGATCCGCCATCGGCGCCATGCCGACCTGGGTTAGCAGCAGCCACGCCCGGGCCTCGTCGGTGGCGTCGTAGCGCTCGCGGAAGCGGCCGACCACCGCGTACGACGCCGTGACGACAACGTTGAATACGCGTTCGTCGGGCGGGATCCGGTCGTGCAGGCTCACCGTGGACAGGCCAATGCGGGTACGCAGCTCCGACACGTCCACGCGACCGAGCTGTTCGCCGAGCACGTGGACAACGCCTGCGGACGGATGAAGGCGCGCCGCGGCGATGTTCAGCAGCGTCGTCTTGCCCGCGCCGTTCGGCCCAAGCACGACCCAGCGCTCGTCCAGCTCAACGCGCCACGACACGTCGCGGATCAGGAACGCACCGCCCCGGACGACGCTGACACCGGCGACATCGATCACGATGTCCGGATCGACGCTGTCGGCGAGGTGCCGCGGCGCATTGTCGACGCCGCCAGTGTCCGGCGACGGTGAGGCGGCGTGCACGCCGCCCATCAAATCACGGACCGCGCGACACCAGCGCAACGCCTACGCGGCCGTAAGCCGTCGCGACCGTCGCCCGTCATGTTGCGGATTGATCAGCGCCGATAGATCCAATGACGCAGGCCGGGACCTGCGAGACTCGGGCCATCAGTCAGACGCACAAGGGAGCCGACCGTGGTCGAGCGGGGCGCAACGGATCAGCCGGATCTCGGGGCGATCTTCGACGCACACGTCGCGTGCGAATTCGACGCTCAGGACGTCGACGCCACGATGGCCACCATGGTCGCCGAACCGTACGTCAACCACGTGCCGACGCTCGCTGGCGGCGTCGGCGCCAACGAAGTACGCCGGTTCTACGGCGACCACTTCATCGGGCAATGGCCGGACGACGTGGCAATCACTCCGGTGTCGCGCACCGTGGGTGCGAACCGCGTTGTCGATGAGATGATCATGAAGTTTACGCACCGGCGCGTGATGGACACCTTCCTGCCCGGCGTCGCGCCGACCGGTCGGCCGGTGCGACTGCCCGTCGTCGTGGTCATGGGCATCGACGGCGACAAGGTTTCCTACGAGCACATCTACTGGGATCAGGCGTCGTTGCTCGTCCAGGTCGGATTGCTCGATCCGGCGCTGCTGCCGGTCAGCGGCGTCGAGCAGGCAGAGAAGTTGATCGACATAGATCAGCCGTCCAACGGATTGATCGAGCGTGCCGGCGCGGCACGCGGCGGATGACCGTTGCGCACCACGACGCGGGTGACGTCATGCCAGATCAACGCAGCGTGGACGCGGTACGCAGTCAGGCGGCCGAAATCGCGGCCGGCTGGTCCGCGCCGGGCGCTCCGCCGTCGTGGGCGTTGACGGCCGGCATCTTCAACGCGCTCGCCCGGGACGACGACCTGCTGGCGATCGCGGCGCGGATGCCGCCCGACCGGATGCCCGCGCTGCTGTTCTGCGCAGCGACCTGCTATCTCGTCGCCGAACACGAGCCGCCCGACCTCGTGGACTACTTTCCAGATTCCGGGCCGCGGCGAACTGTCGACTCAGCATTCCGGTCGGCGCTGCGGTCGTTCTGCCTGCCGCGCCGCGCCGCCATCCTGGCCGTGAGCGCGCGACACCGCTACCAGATGACCGAGGTGGCGCGGTCCACCCAGGTCGCGCTTGCGCTCGGCGTCATCGCGCGAGCACATCCGACCGCCGCGATCGCCCTCATCGACCTCGGCGCCAGCGCGGGATTCGGCCTCTGGCCGGACCGGTATGACCACCGCTTGAGCGACGGTCGACGGCTCGGCGACCCGACGTCACCGCTCGTGCTTAGCTGCACCGTGTCCGGGACGGCGCCGCCGATGCCGGACGTCCTGCCGACGATCGCGCAGCGCATCGGCGTCGACGTCGATCCGATCGACCTCGGTCGCGACGACGACCGCCGCTGGGTGCGCGCATGCGTCCCGCCCGAGCGTGAGTCGCTGCGACGGTTCGACACCGCCGCTCGGCTGCTCGACGAACGGTCTGCGACGATCCTGCGTGCCGATGGCGTGGTTGCGCTGCCCGACATCCTCGATGCGATCCCGCACGACGTCATGCCGGTGGTGGTCGACACGTACACCGCCGTGTTCTTCTCCGATCAGCAGCGCCAGCGTCTTGACGAGGTGCTCGCGCGCTACGGCAGGTCTCGTGACCTCGCCTGGGTGTCGCTCGACCCGCTGATCCCACTGGGCACCGAGGGACAGCACAGCGTGCAGGGCATCGACGTACCCGACGATCTCGTAGCGGACTATCGACGGCACGGCGTCTTCGCGCTGCTGGGCTTGGTCACCTTCACGAACGGCCATCGGCACGGCGTGCTACTCGCCCGCGCGCATCCCTCCGGCACAACACTGACCTGGCTACCCCAGTAGGTCACGCGGCTACGCCGCGGAAGAGCTCCCATCGACGCACCGCGCCCCGGCTCGAAGGGACGCCGCTACGCCGCGGAACCAAACCATCGACGCACCGCGCCCCGGCTCGAAGGGCGCGGCTATGCCGCGGAACCAAACATGTCGTCACGCACCTCATCAAGTGCGGTCCGCAGAGCGCCGTCCACAACGGGCTCTTCCGGACCGGACGACATCACGACTCGGGGCGACACCGGTGCGATCGCCGCGACCTCGTGTTCGACACGTTGCGCGAGCGCCGGTCCACCGGCGACGTTGACCTCGCCGGCGAGCACTACGAGCGGCGGGTCCAGCACCACGCAGACCGCGGCGAGACCCAGCGCAAGTCGGCTCGCCAACTCGTCGAGGAATGCGCCGCCGGCGCTGCCGACCTGGACCGCGGCGGTGACGGCCGCCGCGCCGGTTGCCGCCCTGAAGCCGAAGTCGCGCGCGATGGTTCGCACCCCGTCGGCGCCGACAAGTTGCTGGAAGCCGCCTCGCAGCCCGCCCTTCGCGCGGTGCGTCGGATCACGCGACACGTTGCCGCCCGGCACCGGAATCCAGCCGGCCTCGCCCGCCGCACCGCTGTGTCCGCGATGGAGCTTGCCACCGATCATGATGCCGAGGCCGACGCCGCGACTGACCCACAGCAGCACGAAGTCGTCGACGCCCTGGGCGGCACCGGAGTGCGCCTCGGCCACCGCGACGAGGTTCACGTCGTTTTCGAAGCTCACCGGCCGGTGCAGATCGTCGCGCAGTTGCGCAAGCAGGCCGCGCTGCCACCGCGGCAGGTCGAACGCGAATGCGACATCGCCGGTGTTCGGATCGACGAGACCGGGTGTGCCGAGCACGACACGGCGTACGTCGTCGAACGGCGCGCCCGCTTTGTCGGCCGCGGCCATCACGGCACTGTGCACGACTCCGACCGGATCGTCGGTGTCCTTCGTCGACAGTTCGATCCGGCTGCGCACCGCTCCGGAGATGTCGGCGCACGCGGCCACCACATGCTCCGGCCCGACATCCACGCCGACGACGTACGCGCTTTCCGGCCGTACCGCGTAAAGCTGGGCGTTGGGCCCGCGGCCGCCGGCCTGCTCGCCCACGCCGGCCACCAGGCCACGGCCGATGAGCCGCTCGACGAGCTGGGACGCGGTCACCTTCGACAGCCCGGTCAGCTCGCCGATCTGCGAACGGGTCAGCGGCCCCCGGGACAGCAGCAGCTCCAGGGCCGCCCGGTCATTGATCGCGCGCAGTAACCGGGGCGTCCCGGGGAGCGGAGTCGTCGGGCTCATCGGGTACACACCTCGTCGAAGGCATATAGTAAACTTTGTTACACGTTTTCGGAGCGTAAAAGGCACGACGGCACACGGTCAAGGGCTCCCGACCGGACGCTGTGCCATCGTTACCGTGATTACCAGCATGTCCCGAGGGCATTGTGCGCGGGGTACCGGGAATCCGAGAGCGGACACGCCAATGATCCGACCCGGGGTGGAGGTACGTACCGTGACTGTGCGACGTCTCGTGCTGGGCACGCTACTCGCCGCGTTCCGCGGCCCGACCGCGCCCCGCTGGGCGGTGGACCTGATCGCCGAGGGCCTCGCCGGGCACGTCTTGTTCGGATTCAACGTGGCCGACGGCGACCAACTCGCGGCGCTCACCGCGACGCTGCGCGACGCGCGCTCCGACGTCCTGATCGGCATCGACGAAGAGGGTGGCGACGTCACGCGGCTCGGCCACCGCGATGGCAGCCCCTACCCCGGCAACGGAGCGCTCGGTGCGATCGGTGACACGGAGCTGACCGAGCGCATCTACGGCGCGATCGGGAGGGACCTTGCGCGGGTCGGCATCAACCTGAATCTCGCGCCGAGCGTCGACGTCAACGCGGTCGCGGATAACCCGATCATCGGTACCCGCAGCTTCGGCACCGACCCGGCGCATGTCGCGTTGCACAGCGCCGCGGCCGTCCGTGGCCTTCAGGGCGCGGGTGTCGCGGCGTGCGCGAAGCACTTCCCTGGTCACGGCGCAACGCGCGTCGACTCGCACGTCGACCTGCCGACCGTCGACGCGAGCCTGGACGTGCTTCGGTTGCGCGACCTCCCACCATTCGCGGCGGCCATCGCGGCCGGCGCGAAGTCGGTGATGACCGCACACATCCGATTGCCAGAGCTGACCGGCACCGACCCGGCCACGTTTAGCTCCGCGGCGCTCGGCACGCTGCTCCGCGGCGAACTGGGCTTCACCGGCGCGATCATCACCGACGCGCTGGAAATGCAGGGCGCCGCACGGGTCGCCGGTGGCACCGCACCCGGTGCCGCGCTGGCGCTCGCCGCCGGTGCCGATCTGCTGTGCATCGGCGCGGATGTGGACGAGGCGCTGGTTGAGTCAATCGTGGCCGACGTCATCACCGCCCTCGAGGACGGTCGGTTGTCACTGGCCCGGCTGGAGGAGGCGGCCGCACGCACCGCCGAACTCGCCGCATGGGCCGCGCCGTCGGCCGCGGTCACACACGCGGTTACGGGTACCGGTCTTGGCCTCGTGGCGGCGCGGCGCGCGATCACCGTCGAAGGCGTGTTGCCACCGCTCGCCGACGCACTCGTCGTGCAACTCGAGTCCGCGTCGACGATCGCGGAGGGACCGGTGCCGTGGGGCGTCTACCCCCATGTCGCACCGAATGTGACGCCGATCCGCGTGACGGCCACGGCGACGTCGGCCGCGCAGTTGCGTGCCGCCGCCGACGGTCGCCCGATCGTCGTGGCTGGCCGCAACCTCCACCGGCTCGCGGGCGCCGCCGCATTGATCGACGCGTTGGCCGAAACGGACAGCGTCGTGGTCGTCGAGATGGGATGGCCGTCGGCGTGGCGGCCGGCCGGAGTCGCCGCGTTCTTGACCACGTACGGCGCGAGCCGCGCGAACGGTCGCGCGGCTGCGGAGGCACTCGGCCTGGCCGCCTAAACCAACGACACGCGTCGCGGCCACGATGCACGGCCGCGAAGCACGGCCACGAAGCACGGCCACGATGCGCGCGGTCAGGCGGCCGCGGTGCTGGCGAGCGTACGGATCTGACGCAGCATCACGGACAGCACGGCGAGATCGGCGCGCGACTCGTCGAAGTCGGCCATCGCGTTGCGTGCCCGCGCGATCGCGGCCGCGTTGGCCTCTTCCCACGCGTGGACTCGTTGCGCCGACGGCAACTCGTCGATCGTCGACTCGCGCTCTGACCGCTCACCGGAGCGCTCGGATCCCTCGCCGACGCGCTCCGGGTTGAAGCTCAGCACCTCGCGGGTGAGCGCAGCGAGTGCCGCGTAGAGGTCGTAGCGCAATGCCATCCGGGCCAGCGTCTGCCACCGGTCCTCGCGCGGCAACTCGGAGATCCTCGACAACAGTGCGTCGACCTGGAAGTGCTCGGAGAGCGCAAAGTAGACGCCCGCGACGTCGACCAGGTCGTAGCCGGTGGTGGCGGCCAGTGACACGACATCGAGCAGCCCGAAGCTATAGGCGAGCCTCGTCGACCAGGCGGCCAGCCCCTGCGGGATGCCCAACGCGGTGACCTGCTTGGTGTGTGCGCGCAGCGCATCGGCCTCCGCGCCGTGCACCAGCTCGTCGAGCCGGGGCAGCAGGGCCGCCACGCCCGGCCGCGCGAGTTCGATTTCGGTCGGTACGTCGATAGGGGCGCGGCGGCTCGTCAACAGCCACCGCACCGCGCGGTCCATCAGGCGCCGCATCTCCAAGTAGATCGAGGTCTGCGCGGCGGTCGGCACGTCGTGGTCGGAGTCGAGGTCCTCGACCGCCTGCCACAACGCGTCGAGCCCGAACACGTCCCGCACGATCACGTACGCCCGGATGACGTCTGCCGCGGTCGCACCGGTCTCCTCGATGGAACGGAACACGAACGTCGTACCGCCACGGTTGACCACTTCGTTGACGAGCAGCGTGGTGATGATTTCGCGGCGCAGCTGATGTCCGGCCATCCGGTCGGCGTACTTCTCGCGCAGCGGCGTCGGGAAATAGCCGGTCAGTACTTCGGGCGTCCACGCGTCGTCGGGCAACGTGGACGCGACGATCTGGTTCTCCAGGTCGATCTTCACGTACGCGAGGAGCACGGCGAACTCCGGCGCGGTGAGGCCACGGCCGGACTCGGCTCGTACGGTGAGCTCCTCGTCGGTCGGCATCGCCTCGATCGTGCGGTCGAGCAGGCCGATGCGCTCGAGTTCGTTGAGCAGCCGGCGATGCACCGGCAGCAGTGAGCGCGCCTGTGCCCGCGCGTTGCCTAGCGCCGAGGCCTGCTCGTAGTTGTCGCGGAGCACAAGCGCGGCAACCTCGTCGGTCATCTCGGCGAGCAGCGCGTCGCGGTCGGACATCGCAAGGTCGCCGTCGCTGACCGCGCTGCCGAGCAGAATCTTGATGTTCACCTCGTGGTCGGAGCAGTCGACGCCGGCCGAGTTGTCGATGAAGTCGGTGTAGATCCGGCCGCCGTTCTGCGCGTACTCGATCCGGCCGCGCTGCGTGAAGCCGAGGTTGCCGCCCTCGCCGACGACCTTGCACCGCAGCTGCCGGCCATCCACTCGGATCCCGTCGTTCGCCTTGTCACCGACGTCCATGTGCGACTCGCCGGCCGCCTTCACGTACGTGCCGATGCCGCCATTCCACAGCAAGTCGACCGGCGCGAGAAGGATTGCGCGCATGAGTTCGACCGGTGCAATCTTGGTCATCGTGTCGGGCAAGCCGAGCGCGCTGCGCGCCTCCGCCGACAACGGCACCGCCTTCGCGGTCCGCGGCCAGACACCGCCACCGGCCGAGATGAGCGATGCGTCATAGTCCGCCCAGGACGAACGCGGCAGCCGGAACAGCCGCTGGCGCTCGGCGAACGACGTTGCCGGGTCCGGTGTCGGGTCGATGAAAATGTGCCGGTGGTCGAATGCGGCGACCAGACGGATGTGCGGCGAGAGCAGCATGCCGTTGCCGAACACGTCGCCGGACATGTCGCCAATGCCCACCACGCTGAAGTCACGCGCCTGCGTGTCGTGGTCGAGGTCGCGGAAGTGCCGCTTGACCGACTCCCATGCGCCGCGCGCGGTGATGCCCATGGACTTGTGGTCGTAGCCAGCCGATCCGCCGGACGCGAACGCGTCACCGAGCCAGAAGCCGTATGCGATCGAGATGCTGTTCGCGATGTCGGAGAACGTCGCGGTGCCCTTGTCGGCGGCGACCACGAGATAGGGATCGTCGCCGTCGTGGCGCACCACATCCGGCGGCGGCACGATCTCGCCGGCCACCAGGTTGTCGGTCACGTCTAGCAACGCCGAGATGAAGAGCCGGTAGCACGCCACGCCCTCGGCCTGGTACGCGTCCCGATCTGTGCTGGGCGGCGCGGCCTTCAGCACGAACCCGCCCTTCGCGCCCACCGGCACGATCACGGTGTTCTTGACCATCTGCGCCTTGACCAGCCCGAGCACCTCAGTACGGAAGTCATCTCGCCGGTCGGACCACCGCAACCCGCCCCGCGCCACCGGACCGAAGCGCAGATGTACGCCCTCGAAGCGGGCCGAGTAGACGAAAATCTCGTAGCGCGGGCGGGGCGCCGGCAGGTCCGGCACCGCCATCGGGTCGAGCTTCACCGACACGTACGGCTTCGGCCGGCCGTCCGCACCGCGCTGGAAGTAGGACGTGCGCAACGTCGCCTGGATCAGTGTGAGATAGCTGCGCAGGATGCGGTCCTGATCGAGGCTCGCGACGTCGTCGAGCTGACGGCCGATCGTGACGATGAGCTCGTCGCAGAACCGCTCGCGCTCGTCCTCGCGACCCGGCTCGGCCGGCGAGAACCGTGTCTCGAACAGCGCGACGAGGTTCGCCGCGATGTCCGGGTACGCAATGAAAGCAGACTCCATCGTCTCCTGCGCGAACACCGTGCCGGTCTGGCGGAGGTATTTCGCGTACGTACGCAGAATCACCGCCTGCCGCCACGTGAGGCCGCAGCGCACCACGAGTTCGTTGAAGCCATCCGTCTCGGCCTCGCCCCGCCAGGTCGCCGCGAACGCGTTCTCAAGATGCGGGCGCACGTCGTCGATGTCGCGCGCGCCGTCCGGCAGCACCAGACCGAAGTCGTAGATGTGCATAGTCGCATCGGCACGCGTCACTTCGTACGGCCGCTCGTCGGAGACTCGTACACCGAGTGAGTGCAACACCGGCAACACAGTGGACAACATCATGGGGTCGCCGAGCTGGTAGACCTTGAAACGGACGCTCTGGCCGGCGGTACGCCGACGGTAGACGTGCATCTCCAGCTGTCCGGGCTCCTCGAGGAGCTCGAGCTTCGCGATGTCCATCCACGCCTCGCCCGGCGAGTGGACGTCCTTGTATGCCTCCGGCAGCGCGTTCACGTAGCGCTGGTAGAGATCCTTCGACTGCTCGTCGCCGAGCTTGCGTTCCAGCAGCACGCGAAAGTCGTCATCCCAGTTGCGCGTGGCATCGGCAAGCTGCGCCTGAATCGCGTCGACGTCGAGGTCCCCCGCCGGCGCGGTCGGATCCATCCGCACGATGTAGTGGATGCGTGCCAGCAGCGACTCGCCGAGCCGCGTGGTGAAGTCGAGCCCGACGCCGTTCAGCTCGCGGAGCAGGATCGCCTGGATGGCCAGCCGGTTCGCGGTGGTGAACCGGTCGCGCGGTAGGTAGACCAGACAGGAGATGAACCGACCGTACGTGTCGCGGCGCAGGAACAGGCGCAGCTGACGGCGGCCGGCCAACCGAAGCACGCCCATCACCGTGTCGAACAGCTCGTCGGTCCTGATCTGGAAGAGCTCGTCGCGCGGATAGTTCTCCAGGATCGTCATCAGATCCTTGCCGGAGTGGCCGCGCAGCGAGAGACCCGAGCGCTCCACGACGGCGGCCACCTTGCGCTTGACGACCGGCAGTTCACGGACCGAATGCAGGTATGCCGCGGAGGCGAGCAGTCCGAGGAAGCGCTTCTCGCCCACCACGTTGCCGTCCGCGTCGAACGTCTTGATGCCGATGTAGTCCAGATACACGTTGCGGTGCACAGTCGATCGCGAGTTCGCCTTCGTGATGACGAGCAGCCGCTTCTCCTTCACGGCGGCGTACGCCTCCGGGGTGAGCGACGACAGCAGACGCGGGCCCGGCTGATCCTGCCGCAGAATGCCGAGTCCGGTGCCCATCACGGCGGCCAGCACCGGCTCGCCGGACTCGTTCTCGCTCAGCACGTATTCGCGGTAGCCGAGGAAGGTGAACTGGTCATCGGCCAGCCACCGCAACAACTCCACACCATCGGTGATGTCGCGATCCGGCACCGGAAGCTGCGCGCTGGCCAGGTCGTCGGCGATCTCCAGCGCACAGGTGCGCATCTTCTGCCAGTCCTCGACCGCCTCGCGCACGTCGGTCAGCACGCGGATCAGGTCGCGCTGCACGTCCTCGGTAAGGGTCGCATCGCGTACCCGGTCGATCTCCAGGTGCATCCAGCTCTCCACGAGCTGTGCCGGAGTGGCGTCGTCACACTCGACGTCGGCGTGCACCTCGACAAGCCGGCCGAGCGGTTCGCGGCTGACCACGATGAGTGGGTGAACGAGCAGGTGGACGTCGAGGCCACGGGCGGCGAGCGCGGCGTTGACCGAGTCCACCAGAAACGGCATGTCGTCGACGACGATCTGAATGATCGTGGTGTCACCATCAGCGGCCGGACCGACGTCGAGTTTCAACTCCCCCGGCAGGCGCTGCTCGGCCAAGCGCCGATGCGCTCGTACCGCGGCGAGCATGGCGCCCGGGCTGAGGTCCACGAGTTCCTCGTCCGGAGCGAATCGCCAGTACGTCGCGACGAGGTTGGCGAGGTCCTGGTCGTCACCGGCGAGTCGGACGGCCTCCGCGGCGAGCGTCGCGCCGTCCGGAACGGTGGCGATCGCGCTGTCGTCGCTCGAACCGCTTGCGTCGCTGGCGGTCTCGACGTCTACGGTCGTTGCTCGTGCGGCCGTTCCATCTGCTGCGCTCGTGCTCTTGCTTCGGCCGGAACCGGCCTTGCCGCGACCGGAAAGCGCTGGATCATTCTCGTCGTCGGTCACGTCGACACCGGTCGCCGGACGGTGCACCATGAGCTTGCACTCCCCTCGGGCCCACCGCGCTGTGAGCCCTGTTCGCACGACAGCCTAGGGCCGGCCCGCGACGTCCGCAGCCGGCCAAAAGGTGCACCTTTCGGCAGGTCTGGGCGTCCGCTGTGACGCCATGCGGCGCATCTGACCCATCAGCCCTCACACTAGTCTCGACGCCGCCGTACGCACACGGCCGTGTCCCTCGCAGACGCGTCGGACCCCCGACAGCGCGGCGGACAAATCTCGCGTGCAGCGGCTACCCTTCGGGCGGACTCGGGGGATCGGGAGGGTACGACCAATGGGGCAACGGACGCGGCTGGTGGCAGCGATGGCAGCGGTGGTCATCGCGCTCGGCACGGTGGCCGGATGCAGCAGCAAGCCGAAGACTCCGGACGCGGGCGACGCGGTCGGCGCATTTCTGGCCGGCTGGCGAGCGCACGGCTTCGGTTCCTCGGTGACGTTCATCGACACAAACGGCGCAACCGTTGCACCAAGCGTGGTGGCGGCGCAGATCACCAAGCTGTCCGGTGACCTCGCCAGCAAGACGCCGACGTTCAATCCGGCAAAGCCCAAGGTCAACGGCACGTCGGCGACCGAGTCGGTCAGTGTCCACTGGCCAGTGACAGCGGGCGTGACCTGGACCTATCAGACGACCGTGTCGACGAAGCTGGTCTCCGACCAGACCAGCAAGACCAAGGCCTGGCGCGTCATCTGGTCGCCGGCGGTCATCAACCCGCGCCTGAAGGCGACCGACACGTTGCGGGTCAACACGCTGCAGCCGGATCGCGGTGAGATCCTCGACACCACCGGCGCAGCGATCGTCAGCGCGCACGACGTGGTCACCGTCGGCGTCGAGCCCAGCCGTGTGAAGGACATCACGTCGCTGGTCGCCGCGCTCAACGCGGCGTTCAAGTCGGTCAACGTCACCCTCGACCTGTCCGGCCTGCCGGCACAGGTGGCCGCCGCGAAGCCGGACGCGTTCGTCACCGTCGTGACCCTCCGCAAAGAGGTGTACGAGCAGATCCGCGCGCAGATCCACGACCTACCCGGCACGGTGTTCCAGGACGGCACGCAACAGTTGGCGCCGACGGCCACGTTCGCTCGCGCATTGCTGGGTACGGTCGGGCCGGTCACCAAGGAGCGGATGGACGCCAACCCGGGCAAGTACGCGATCACCGACCAGGTCGGCTTCGGCGGCATCCAGCAGCAGTACGACGACATGTTGCGTGGCACCGCCGGCGTGGACGTGGTGATTCCCGGTCAGGGACTGGCCGCGGACGGTACGCCCTATCCGGACACCGTGATGTACAAGGTCGACCCGGTCGCCGGCAAGCCGGTGCAGACGACCATCGACGTCAAGGTGCAGAACGCCGCGGACAAGGCGCTCGCCCACGAGACGAAGCCGGCCGCGATCATTGCGATGAGCATCAGCACCGGGCACATCCTCGCGGTCGCGAACGGTCCGGGCGCCGCGGGCTACGACCTCGCGTTGCAAGCACAGGTGCCGCCCGGCTCGACGTTCAAGACGATTACCGCGACGAACGTGCTGGATGCCGGCAAGGTCACGCCGAGCACGATCGTGAACTGCCCGAAGCAGCTTGTCGTCAACGGCCGCGTGTTCATGAACGACGGCGGCGAAGCGTTCGGCAAGGTGCCGTTGCTCCAGGATTACGCGCGGTCCTGCAACACCGCGTTCGCCTCGCTCGCGCCCAAGCTCGGGACGAACGGGTTGCAAAAGACCGCAGCGCAGCTCGGCATCGGCGGCAAATGGTCGGTCGGGGTGGACACGTTCACCGGATCGGTCGCGGCCGACGGCACGCCGGTCGACCAGGCGGCCGCCGCCTTCGGCCAGGGCAAGACGCTCGTCAGTCCGGTTGCGCTGGTCAGTGCCGTTGGCGCGGTCGCCCGCGGGCACTGGATCGCGCCGACCGTCATCATGAACCCGGCGGTGACCGGCAACGCCGCCGCGGGTACGCCACTGAAGCCCACGACCGTCGCGGCGATGAAGACGATGATGCGCGCAGTCGTGACGTCGGGCACCGGCAAGGCGTGCAACGGCATCGCCGGCGGCCCGGTCTACGGCAAGACGGGCACCGCCGAATACAACAGCGACCCGCACGACTCACACTCGTGGTTCATGGGATACCAGGGCGACCTCGCGTTCGCCGTGTTCGTGGAGAACGGTGGCAAGTCGACCGCGGCGGCCGTACCGATCGCGAAGAACTTCCTGGTCTCGCTGCACTGAGTCGCAGCTGCCGGCGTCGGTGTCAGCGCGGTCAACGCTTGCGGCGGGTGCCGGCCTCGGTCTCGGCGGCCGCGCGCTGCGTCGGCATGACAACCGCGCCGTCCCGCCCGGCGGGTTCGTCGTGTCTAAGGTCGTGGTGTCCAAGGTCGTCGTGTCCGACGTCTTCGCGTACGAGTGGAGCGAGGCCGGCGACCACGGTGTCGACGATGTCGCGCGCGTAGACGCCGTCCGGGTCGTAGTCCGGGTCGAACACGGTGATCTCGAGGCCGACACACGTCGGTGCCGTGGCGAGTCCCGCGATCAGCAGCTCCAGCTCGGTATACGCGATGCCACCCGGATTCGGCGCATCCACCGCCGGCATCACGGCCGGATCAAGCACGTCGACGTCCACGTGCACCCAGAAGCCGGCGCAGTCGGCGAGTTGCTCGCGTGCCCACGCCGCCGTACGGCCCGCGCCCTCGCCCCGCAGCTGCGGTACGGCGCGCATCGTCACGCCGGCGGCCTGCAGGTCGAGTCGGTAGTCGTCCTGCGGCCGGATGCCAAGCAGCACGATGTCGGTATCGCGTACGTACGGGCGCAAGCTGTCGATGTCGGTGAGGTCGGGCTGGCCGCGCCCGGTGGCGAGCGCCAGATCCTCGCCGGCCGCCGCGCCGACGTACGACGCGTTGCCGGGATGCCGGAAGTCCGAGTGACCGTCGATGTAGACCAAGCCGTAGGGCAGGTCGTCGAGCACCGACCGCCGGCGCATCGCAAGTGCCGAACCGATCAGGATCGAGCAGTCACCGCCGAGCACCACCGGAAAGTCACCGGCGTCGACGATCTCACCGATCCGATCGGCGAGACGTCGCGAGTATTCGGCGATCTCGGACGCGTGGCACACGCCGTCGCCTGGTCGCCAATCGCCCGGGTCGAAGCGCGGCGGTGTGAGGCAGCCGGCATCGCGCGCGCGTAGCCGTGCGACGAGACCGTGATCGCGCAGTGCGCCGGGCGCCTTCGCACAGCCCGGCACCGACGTCGTCGTCGGCGGCCGCAGGCCGAGATTGGACGGCGCGTCGAGCACTGCGATCCGGCCCATCGCCGCGCCCGTCAGAACAGCGCGCTGGCTAGGGCGCGCCGCGCCGCGACCACCGCCGGATCGTCCGGGCCGGCGACGGTGAAGAGCGAAATCAGGTGTGCGCGGGCGGCGTCCCGCTCGGCTCCGGCGGTCCGGCGTACGAGATCCACCAACCGTGCGTACGCGTTCGGCGCGTCGCCGGATAGCACCTCGACGTCGGCGGCCAGCGTCTGCGCGGCGATGTCGTCGGGCGCCGCGTCGGCGGCGGCGAGCACCGCCGTCGGGTCCTGACCCTCGACGCGACGCAACAAATCGACCTGTGCCAGGCCAGCCTCGGCGCCCGCGTCGGCCGGCGCATCGGCGAGGATCTTCCGGTACGCCGCCTCGGCGGTGGCCAGGTCACCGGCGACCAAGGCATCGTCCGCCTCGGCAAAGCGCGGGTCGTCCGGCTGTTCGACGGCGACACCGCCGGCCTGCATGACGGCCGCGATCCACTGGCGCAATTGGGCCTCGGGGATCACGCCGTTGAACGCGTCGACCGGCTGGCCGCCCACCACCGCGTACACGGTGGGAATGCTCTGGATCCGGAAGGTCGCGGCGAGCCGGGGATTCGCGTCGACGTCGACCTTGGCCAGCACCCAGCTGCCACCGCCCTCGTGTGCGAGGTGTTCCAGCACGGGAGACAGCTGTTTGCACGGTCCACACCACTCCGCCCAGAAGTCGATCACGACCGGGGTGGTCATCGAACGGGTCAGGACCTCGTCCGCGAACGTCGCCTCGGTGACGTCGATAACCATCACCTGACCGCCGCCGTTCGAGAAGCTCGGTGCACCGCCCGAGGACGCACTCGCTCCGGGCGCCGCGGAGGCGTCGCCGGCCGGTGGGCCGGTATCAGGCCCGGCGCTCGACGGGGCTGGCGGCGGCGCGGACCGAAGTGCTCCGAGGTCGACGGCGCCCCTAGTCAGGATCGACGGGGCGTTACGTGGATCGCTCATGGTTACCTAGTCTGGCACGCCGGTCCGGCGCCGGCCTCGCCCGCTGTCGGGTAGCTCACCGGCCGCGGCTCACCGTCCATGGTCCGGCGGCCGGCTGGTCGCCACAGGGGTCGACTGCCGGGCGCGTGCGGGTCGTGTCAGGCGGCCGTACGACCCGGGCGGGACCGCGCGAACCGAACGCCCCCAGCGCCACCGCGATGCCGAACAACGCCGCCGAGACGATGGCGAATGCCACGAACGCACCGGCACTCACCTGCGCCGGTGGGCCGAGCAGGTGCCAGCCGTCCGGGAACGTCGTCGTGGC
Organism: Micromonosporaceae bacterium; assembly: GCA_035713725.1. GTDB lineage: Bacteria > Actinomycetota > Actinomycetes > Mycobacteriales > Micromonosporaceae > DASQPR01. Next base: position 9,679 of record DASTMZ010000209.1, on the reverse strand, counting down.
GTCCGGCGCCGCGTGCCGCGCGATGACCGCGCCGACCAGGCCAGTGAGCCAGCCGACACCGGCGAGCCCGATGCCCCGCGCCGGCCCGCGTGCGCCGCGGTGTGCGCGAGTGACGGCGCCGACCAGCAGCATTGCACAGCACAGGGCGATGATCGACGCGACGAGTTGGAACCGCGCGACGACGACGGCGGGCTGGTTGACGTCCGCGTCGGTGCGCTCGGCGAGCGTGACGCTGTGGACCGAGACCACTCCCTGGTGCTCCAGCGCGGTGAGCACGCCGGGCGGCGCGTCGGCGGCGAGCCGCACCTGGTTCGCCCCGACGGTCGCAGACTCGCCGCCGTCGCGGAGGAGCGCGTCGAGGTCCACGAGCAGTCCACCGGCCGGCACACCGGGCACTGGTGATGTCGACTGGATGACCCGCACCGGCACGGCGCCGCCGATGAGGCCGCCCCGCGCGCCCAGCGGACCCGCGACCGCGGGCACCGAAATGCCGTCGTCCAGCGAGATCGTGGCGCCGCCGGATCGGCCGGCCGGAATGTCCACGGTGACCGCCAGGCCGACCTCCGAACCGGCGATCGCGGCACGCACTGGCGTCGCACCCGACTCGAGTCGCCACCGGCTGCCGTCGCCGAACGAGTTCGTCGCGAGCACCGTCAGGTCCGGCGAGTTCTGGCGCAGTTCGCGCAGTACGAGCGACGCGCTGACGGCAACCGGTAGGCCGTTCTCGTGCGCGTCCGCGGTGACTGCGAACCCGCGCAACGTACAGCCGGCCGCACACGGCGCCTCGGAGGTGTACACATGCTCGCCGGTACGCACCGGCCCGAACGCGGCGCCGCGCGTCACGCCGTCCGGCGTGTCGAGCACCGCGACCACCCGCACTGGCGAACCGAGATCGCCCGCGGCCGCCAGGTTGAGTTGCAGCGCGGTGCCGGTGACGGTGGTCGGCACCAAACGCTTCGGACGGATCAGACTCGCCAGCGCAGCACCGTCCGGTCCGCCACGTACACCACTGGGTTGGATGTGCGCGAGACGCGCGGAGTCGACAGCGAGCACCGCCGGCGCGAACGGCGTGCTCGATATGTCTACCGCCGCCATCGCGTAGCGCCCGCTGGGATCGGCGCTGCGCACCGCGGACAGGAGTTGGCTGGCGGGCACCGACGTCACGGTCAGCACTCGCGCGGCACCGAGTTCCATCGCGGCGCGATCCTGGCGCATCTGATAGCCGGACACCCACGAGAAACTCGCCGCGCCGGCCAGCGCTACCGCCACGGCGACGAGCGCGGCCGCGTGGCCGACACCCGGACGTCGACCGAGATACGCGGCCACTGCGATCGCGTCGCGACCGCGTCGCCTGCGGTCGTCCGACGCGCGATCCTCCTTCGACGCGTACTCAGTGCCGATCACCACGACGTCTCGCCGCGACGATGGATCAGCCACGCCGTCGCGCGGCATCTCCGCCTCTCGCACCAGTTGCCGACCGAACCACCGGGCGACCGGACCGACCGCTGCCGAGAGGCCGAACGCGATCACGAGCGCGACCGCACCCGGCACGGCAACCGCGGCGACACCGTCGGCGTGCCTCGCGGTGATGGCAAGTGCGGCAAACCCGATACACAGGCTGATCGAAACCGGCCACGTACGTCGCCGCGTCGTACCGGCAAGCCACCGACCCGTACCGCGATTGCCCGCGTACGCCGCCGCCGCACAGGCGATGCCAGCTGTGATCGCCGCGACCGCACCGAACCGGATCGCGCCCATCGATGCCGGACCGCGAATGAGGGTCACTGTCAGCCCGAGGATCCCGCCAACAAACGCGCCGCATGCCGCGAGCATCGCGCGCGCTACCGGTCTCGGCGCGGACCGGAGCCGGCAGATGTGAAAAGTGATCGCGGACGCCAGGACGACGACCACCCCGACCGCAAGCGCGATCGAAACGCGTACGTCGGGGGGGTCGGCCACCGACGCGGCGCGAGCATATGTCGGCGCGACGGCACCGGTCGCGCCAGCCAGCGCCGCGACCGCCAGCACCGTCCATCGCCCGGCGCACCCGGACCGCGCCAGGAGTCGGCGCGACGATGACGGCCGCCGCCGCCTCCGCGCCGTCAGAACCACCGAGCGCATGCGACCTCCGCGTTGGGCCGCCCCTTCACGGCCCGACGTTAGTGATGACGCACGGTGCGCCGACCTGGTTGCGTCGCCGCTGCTACGCCGCCGTGCCGCGCGTCACGATCGCGGCCACGCGGCACTGATGTGGGCGGCGGTCAGAACCGCTGCGATCAGAATCGTGCCGGCTCCCGGTAGACGCCCCACTCCGCGCGCAACGCGTCGCAGATCTCGCCCAACGTCGCCTCGACGCGGCAGGCGTCCAGCATCGCCGGGATCATGTTCTCGTCGGTCTTTGACGCCGCCACCAGTCGCGCGATTGCCGCTGCTACGCGAGCCTCGTCGCGACCGGCGCGCCGCACCGCCAGCGCGCGCTTCTGCTCGATCTCGACCTCGTGCGAGATGCGCAGGATCTCCAGATCCTTGGCGACGGTACCGGTGTGGACGTTGACGCCGACGATCTTCTTGTCACCGGCCTCCAGCGCCTTCTGGTAGACAAACGCCGCCTCGGCGATCTCCGCGGTGAACCAGCCGTCCTCGATGCCGCGCAGGATGCCCGCGGTGATGAAGTTCTGGTCTTGAGCGCCGTCACCGAATTCCTCGGCGGATCCCGGCAGCCGACCGAGTTCGCGAATCCGGCCGAAGATCCGCTCGGCCTCCGCCTCGATCTTGTCGGTCAGTGCCTCGACGTACCACGAGCCGCCGAGCGGGTCCGCGACGTTCGTGACACCGGTCTCCTCCATGAGCACCTGCTGGGTGCGCAGTGCGATCTCGGCCGTCTCGTCGGTCGGCAACGCGAGCGTCTCGTCGAGCGCGTTGGTGTGCAACGAGTTCGTGCCGCCGAGCACCGCGGCGAGCGCTTCGACGGCGGTACGCACGACGTTGTTGACCGGCTGCTGTGCGGTCAGCGACACGCCCGCGGTCTGCGTGTGGAACCGCAGCCACAGTGCCTTTTCGTCGGTGGCGCCATAGACGTCGCGCAGCCAGCGCGCCCAGATCCGGCGCGCGGCGCGGAACTTCGCGATCTCCTCGAAGAAGTCGACGTGCGCGTCGAAGAAGAACGACAGGCCGGGCGCGAACTTGTTCACGTCGAGCCCGCGCGACAGCCCGAGCTCGACATACCCGAAGCCGTCCGCGAGCGTATACGCCAACTCCTGCGCGGCCGTCGAGCCCGCTTCCCGAATGTGATAGCCGGACACGGACAGCGGCTTGTAGCGCGGGATGTGGTGCGCGCAATATTCCATCAGGTCGCCGATGAGACGAAGGTGCGGCTCCGGTGCGAAGAGCCACTCCTTCTGCGCGATGTACTCCTTGAAGATGTCGGTCTGCAGCGTGCCGTCGAGCGTGGACAGGTCGGCACCCTGCCGCTCCGCCGCCACAAGATACATACAGAACACGGGTACGGCCGGGCCGCTGATCGTCATGCTCGTCGTGACCGCGGCGAGATCGATGCCACCGAACAGCACATCCATGTCGGCCGCCGAGTCGATCGCGACGCCGCAGTGTCCGACCTCGCCGAGCGACTGCGGATCGTCCGAGTCGCGACCCATCAGCGTCGGCATGTCGAACGCGACGGACAGTCCACCGCCGCCGGCACCCAGGATCAGCTTGTAGCGCTCGTTGGTCTGCTGCGCGTTGCCGAAGCCGGCGAACTGGCGGATGGTCCAGGTCCGCCCGCGGTAGCCGGTCGGGTAGAGCCCTCGGGTGTACGGATATTCGCCCGGCCAGCCGATCCGCTCGAAGCCGGGCACGCTGACGCCGTCCGGTGGCCCGTAGACCGGCTCGACCGTCATGCCGGACAGCGTGGTGAAGTCGGCATCCCGCTTGCGGGCCGCGTCATAACGCGCCTGCCAACGCTCGCGTCCCGCGGCGATGTCACGTGGATCCATCCGGAACCCTCCCGGGCCAGCCTCGACGGCGATGTCCTACCCACCCGAGTCTATGGCAGCACTGAACGATCGCTAAGTCGGTGGCAGCAGCCTGCGGACCCGTTCGAGGTACGCCGCCCGTCTCCGCTCGCGATCCGCGTCGTACGACTGACCGGACTCAGTTGGCGAGTCGCTCGCCGAGTCGCCGGACGACGTGCGCTGCAGTGCCGCGATCAGCGCCTGTGGTGTCAACGCGGCAAGCCGAGGCAGCCCGGCGAGCCAGCGCGGCACGGTGGTCAGGGTCGGGCCGCCGTTGCGCACGATGCGCAGGATCGCGCGCGCCACGTCGGTCGCCTCGACGACCGGAATGCCGCTGAGGTCGATGCCGTCGGTCATCTCGGTACGCACGAATGTCGGCAACACCGCCGACACCCGTACCCCCGAACCGCGCAACTCGGCCGCGACTGCTTCGGTGAGCCCAACCACCGCGAACTTCGTGGCGGTGTACGTCGCGGCCTGCGGCAGCGCGAGCCGCCCGGCGAGCGACGCGACGTTGACGACGTGGCCGCGCCCGCGCGCGACCATGCCCGGCAACGCGGCACCGAGACCGTTGACGACACCGCGCAGGTTCACGTCGATCTGCAGGTCGCGAAGTTCCGGCGGGGTGTCGAGAAACGAGCCGGCGTGTGCGACGCCCGCGTTGTTCACCAACACGTCCGGCTCGCCGGCCGCGGTGATGAACGCGGCGAACGAGTCACGATCGCGCACGTCGAGGACGTGCGCGGTCGCGCCGATCTGCGCCGCGGCCGCCTTCGCCGCCGCGTCATCTACGTCGCCGATCGCTACCTTCGCACCGGCACTGGCGAAAGCACGGGCGGTCGCGAGACCAATGCCCCGTGCTCCCCCAGTGATCGCGACCGTGAATGCCATCGTCCGTCGGCTGGTGTCAGCCGCCGACCGTGATGCCAGTCGTGTCGCTTGAGTAGCCGGCGGCCCGGGACACGTCGTCGCCCACCCGGCCCTCGTTGTCGACATGAATGTCGTCGACGAGGATGTCGACGTTCGTGACGTCGAGTCCGAGCAGCGTCTCGACCGAGCTGATCGCCTTCTCACGCACCTTGTCGGTGACCGACGAGACAACGAAGCCGTATTCCAGCACGATCGTGATGGACAGGTCGGCCTGCTTGCCTTCCAACTTCACGGATACGCCTTGCGCCTTGCTCTCCTCGCCGAGGTGCAGCCGCTCGCGTACCGCGGACAGCACTCGTACGGTGTCGCCGCCGAGGTCGTAGACGCCTGGTACGTCGCGCGCGGCGATGCCCGCGATCTTTTCGACTACCTCGTTCGCGATCGTCGTCGTGCCACGCTCGGCCGGCAGGGTTGCGTTGTTGCGGATGCGAGTGATGGCGGCCTGTGTCGCGTCGACGATCCGGTCCGCTGCCTCGTCGGCTGCCTTCGAGAGCACGTCGCCAGCGCGGTCGGCCATCTCGTGCAGTTTCTCGTTCGCGCTGTCGGCGGCAGTGGCGCCCGCGTCGTCGTGCCCGCCGGTCGCGGCGGCCGCCGCCGGTTGCTCCTGCGCGGTGGACGTCTCGGCGTCCGCGGCGGTCTCCGGATTCGCCTGCGCCGGAATGTCGGTCATGAAAGTCTCCTTGGCTATTGCGGGCGGCGTCCCGCGTGAATGTCCGGGGGGAGCCTATCCAAGCCGCGCTCGCCGAAACAGACCACTGATCCGGGCGAATTACGCCGACCGTTCGGGCGGGTCGTCATAGCGTTCGCACAACAAACACGTGCTGCGCCGCACCGCTATTGCTCCAGATCGGCGAGCACTTCGTCGGCCGCCGCGTATGGGTCAAGTTCGCTGCCGGCCACGCGCGCCGCGAGCGATCGCAGTGTGTCGCCATGGCGCAGCGTTCCGATCCGGCCGCGCAGCACACCGAGCGCGATGGCTTCGATCTCGGCGGCGGCGCGCGCTTCCCGGCGTACCCGCAATTGCTCGTGTTCGGCGAGCCAGGTCGTGTGCTTCGCGATCGCGGTCATCACGTCGTCGATGCCCGTGCCGCGAACGGCGCTCGCCTTGACGACCTGGGGACGCCACTGACCCGCCGCGCGGTCGCCGAGCGCGATCATGCCTTGGATGTCGGTGTACGTAGCATCGGCGCCGTCGCGATCCGCCTTGTTCACCACGAAGACGTCGGCGACCTCGAGGATGCCGGCCTTGACTGCCTGGATCGCGTCGCCCATGCCCGGCGCCAGCAGCACCATCACCGTGTCGGCGAGGCTGGCCACCTCGACCTCGGCCTGCCCGACGCCGACCGTCTCGACGAGGACGACGTCGCAGCCGGCGCCGTCGAGCACGCGTACCGCCTGCGGCGTCGCGGCGGCCAGCCCACCGAGGTGCCCGCGCGACGACATCGACCGGATGTAGACGCCCGAGTCGGTTGCGTGGTCCTGCATCCGTACCCGGTCGCCGAGGATCGCGCCACCAGTGAACGGGCTCGACGGATCGACGGCCAGCACGCCGACCCGCTTGCCGGCCGCGCGCAGCACCCGTACCAGTTCGTTCGTGGTCGTCGACTTACCGACACCCGGCGCGCCCGTCATGCCGATGACCTGGGCGTTGCCGGTGTAGGGCGCGAGCGCGGCGGCCACGTCGCGCAGCGTCGGATCGTCGTTTTCGATCAGGCTGATGAGCCGTGCCACCGCGCGATGGTCGCCGTCGCGCGCGGCGGCCACCAGCGCCGGAACGTCCTTGCTGCGTCGAATGCTCAGCGCCGGGGCGCTCACGACGTCGGTGCGGCGGGCACAGTCAAGATGAGCGCGTCGCCCTGCCCGCCGCCGCCGCACAGCGCGGCCGCGCCGGTGCCGCCGCCGCGACGCCTGAGCTCCATGGCCAGTGTCAGGACGAGCCGCGCACCGGACATGCCGATGGGGTGCCCGAGCGCGATCGCGCCGCCGTTCACGTTCACGATCGACGGGTCCACACCGAGCTGGTTCGTCGACGCGATCCCGACCGCCGCGAATGCCTCGTTGATCTCGATCAGGTCCAGGTCGGCAACCGTCATGCTGGCCTTGCGCAGGGCGTGTTCGATCGCGTTCGCGGGCTGCGAATGCAACGAGTTGTCCGGACCTGCGACGTTGCCGTGCGCGCCGATCTCAGCGAGCCACTCAAGCCCCAGCTCCTCGGCCTTTGCCTTGCTCATCACGACAACCGCGCACGCGCCGTCGGAGATCGGCGAGGAGGTGCCGGCCGTGATGGTGCCGTCCGCGGCGAACGCCGGCTTGAGCCGGGCGAGCAAGTCGACGGTGGTCTCCGGCCGGATGCCTTCGTCTTCGAGGATGAGCAGCGGATCGCCCTTGCGCTGGGGGATCTCGACCGGCGTGATCTCCTCGGCGAACACTCCGCTCTTCTGCGCCGCGGCCGCGCGCTGGTGGCTCGCCGCGCCGAACTCGTCCTGCTGCTCGCGGCTGATGCGGTAGCGGCCGTTGTGGCGCTCGGTCGACTCGCCCATCGAGCACACGTCGTAGACGTCGGTGAGGCCGTCGAGCGCCATGTGGTCCTTGATGACGACGTCGCCGTACTTATATCCCTGCCGCTGGTTGGAGAGCAGATGCGGCGCGTTGGTCATCGACTCCATACCGCCGGCCACCACGATGTCGAACTCGCCGGCACGGATCAGCTGGTCGGCAAGCGCGATCGCGTCGAGGCCGGACAGGCACACCTTGTTGATGGTGAGCGACGGCGTGCTCATCGGGATGCCGGCGTGCACCGCGGCCTGGCGTGCCGGGATCTGGCCGGCGCCGGCCTGCAGCACCTGGCCCATGATCACGTACTGCACCTGTTCCGGCGCAATGCCCGCCCGCTCGAGCGCGCCCTTGATCGCCACGCCGCCGAGCTTGGTCGCCGGAAAGTCCTTGAGGTTGCCGAGCAGCTTGCCCATCGGGGTGCGGGCGCCGCTGACGATCACGGAACTCATGGGTACGCCTCCGCCGCTCGCCGGTCGTCACCCTTGATCGACCGGGTACCTGAACGCTTGCTCACCTCTATGGTGCGTCAGACTATCGCCATGGCAGCCGCGGAGAGCGTGTCGCCCTCGTCACCGGGCGCATCGGTGTCGGTTGGCGCCGGCGCGGGCGGTGCTGCCTCGGGCGGTGCCGGCGCGGGCGATCCGGTCGGCATCATCCGGATCGACCACGTCGGGATCGCCGTCGCGGATCTTGACGACGCCATCGCGTTCTACGCGCGCGTGTTCGGCATGACCTGCGTCCATGTTGAGGAAAACGTCGAACAAGGGGTACGCGAGGCGATGCTGCAGGTCGGCACGGCGCCGGACGGTGGCCGACTCCAGTTGCTCGCGCCGCTGACACCCGAGTCGACCATCGCAAAGTTCCTCGACCGGAACGGTCCCGGCATTCAGCAGCTCGCGTACACCGTGACGGACATCGACGCGACGTCTGCGGCGCTGCGATCGCGTGGCGTACGGCTGCTCTACGACTCGCCGCGCCGTGGCACCGCCGGCTCGCGTGTCAACTTCGTGCATCCGAAGGATGCCGGCGGGGTCCTCGTCGAGTTGGTCGAGCCGGGGACCGAAGAGCCGGCGGAGCGGCAGCGTTAGGCGAGGCTCCAGTAGCTCGCTAGCGAGACGCCCTCGCACTTCACGTCGAGTGTGAACGCGGGCACTGCGACACGTGCCGATCCCACTCGAATCGACAGGTGCCGGTAGAGCGCCGGATGCGCGCACGCCGCGTCGCCCGGCGCATATCCGCCGTACCCGTCCGGGATGTGTACGACTATCACAGCGGTCTTCCCGTGCGGGATCACTAGCGCGGACGGGCCACCCGGCTCGTCGACCCGTACGAACGCAACGCGTTCCACCGACCCGTCGGTCCGCGTGTCGAAGAGAGCTGGAAGACCCGGCACGACGCAGGGGTTCCCGTGGTTCGTCATCTCGATGCTGAAATACGAGGTGCTCGGTGCGCCATCGTCGCGCAGCCCGATCGCGGTGAAGTTACGCGCTTCGCACGCCGGAGTCGGTGCTTTAGCGGTGACCGTTGCCGCCGGCACAGACGGCGGACTTGTCGTCCTCGCAGGCGGCGGGATTGTCGTTGTCGTGGATGGGCTCGCGCTACCGCTCGGCACTGTGGCAACCGTGCCTTTCGCCGCCGCTCCCGCGGCCGACGCCGGCAGCGCCTTCGTGGTCGTCGTGGCAGCACAGGCGCTCAAGGCCGCCGCGGTTGCCATCGCCGCGACTCCCACCGCGACGGTTCTGATCACGGTTGTCTTCGAAATCAACTCATGCACGGTCGCCAACTCCCCCGGTAACTCATTGCTGGATGTACCGGAAGACGCCCGCGCCGGCGGGCATGGTTGTCGCCAGCATGGACGAGTCTCAGTCGGCTGGCCGACTGAACCGCAATCCGTACGGCGAGGTCCACACCAGCGCACCCGGTCGCGGTTGCTGAACGTGCCAGCCCGCTTCGTGCTTGAGCCGGTGATGGTGGCGGCACAACAAGGCGAGGTTGTCGTGCGTGGTCAGGCCACCACTGAAGTGATCGACGGTGTGGTCGATGTCGCACACCGACGCAGGCACGCGGCAGCCAGGCGCCCGACATGTGCCGTCCCGTGCGCGGATCCACCGCGACAACGCCGGACCGGGGATGCGTCGACGAGGATCCGCTTCGACCGGCGGACCGGACTTTGCGAGGGCAGT